>DYFW01000120.1 GCA_020725005.1 Thiobacillus denitrificans | reverse complement strand
AGCTAACCACCACGGGAAACAAGATACAAGGGCGGGAACACCTTCCCGCCGCAACTGGCGGTGGGGTGCGGGCACGTCGGGAAAGTGTTCCCGACCTACAGCAGCTGCGTTTCGCATCGAGCGCGTGCTGCACCACGCGAAGGCAACGCATCTGAAGTACGTGCGCGCCTGAAGGCGCTCGCATTCCATTCATCTTCAACCCACAGGAGTCAACCATGCAGAAAATCACCGTCGAAACCACCGTTTCCGCCCCGCTCGCAGAAGTCTGGCGCGCCTACACCACGCCCGCCGACATCGTGCAGTGGAACGCCGCGTCCGACGACTGGCATACCACGACCGCGAGCGTCGACCTGCGCGAGGGCGGCGCATTTTCCTCGCGCATGGAAGCGAAGGACGGCAGCGAGGGCTTCGATTTTGAAGGCACCTACTCGCGCGTCGAGCCGCTGCGCTGCATTGAATACGCCTTTGGCGAGCGCCATGCGCGGGTGAATTTCGATGAAACGGCAGACGGCGTACGGGTGCGCGTCGCGTTCGACCCCGAAACCACATATCCGGTCGAAACCCAGCAGGCCGGCTGGCAGGCGATCCTCGACAACTTTGCCCGCTACGTCGTTGCCCTGAACGCCGCGAACCACTAGGCCATGACAACCGCGAGCGTCACGCCTTCGCTGTGGCAGGAGCTGCGCGCCGCGCTCGCCGGCACGCAGGCCGACTACACGCGCATTCCGCTCAAGCGCGCGGTGTTCCTGCTCGCGATCCCGATGATGCTGGAGCTGGTGCTCGAATCGACCTTTGCGGTGGTCGACATCTTTTTCGTCGCCAGGCTGGGCGCGTCTGCGGTGGCCACGGTGGGGCTGACCGAAACCTATCTTTTCCTGCTGTATTCGGTGGCCATCGGCTTGTCGATGGCGGTCACCGCCATCGTCGCGCGCCGCATCGGCGAAAAACGCGGCGAGGCAGCGGCGGTGTCGGCGGTGCAGGCCATCCTGCTCGCGGTGGGGGTGTCGCTGCCGGTGACGGTGGCGGGCATCTTCTGGGCGCAGGACCTGTTGCGCCTGATGGGCGCGGACGCCTGGGCTGTCGAGCAGGGTTACCGCTACACCCAGTGGATGCTGGGCGGCAACGCGGTGATCCTGCTGTTGTTCGTCATCAACGCCGTGTTTCGCGGTGCGGGCGACGCGGCCACGGCGATGCGCGTGCTGTGGGTGGCCAACGGCATCAACATCGTGCTCGACCCCATCCTGATCTTTGGCCTGGGGCCGATCCCCGCGCTGGGCATCGAGGGCGCGGCCATCGCCACCAACCTCGGGCGCGGTGCAGGCGTGGCGATGCAGCTGTGGATCCTGCTGCGCGGCAGCGAACACCTGCGCGGCATCCTGCACGCCGTGCGCTGGGACGGCGCGACGATGCTCAACATCGCGCGCACCTCGGTCGGCGGCATTGGCCAGATGCTCGTGGCGATGGCGGCGTGGGTGTTCCTCATGCGCATCCTTGCCAGCGTGTCGACCGAGGCGGTGGCGGGCGCGACCATCGCCATGCGCGTAATGATGTTCACCCTGATGCCGGCCTGGGGCCTGTCCAACGCCGCCGCCACGCTGGTCGGGCAGAACCTCGGCGCGGGCGAGCCGGGACGCGCCGAAGCGGCGGTGTGGCGCATCGGCTGGATGACGATGACGTTCACGCTCGCGGTGTCGGCGGCGTTCTTCGTCTGGCACGACGCCATCATCGGCGTGTTCACCGACGACGCGGCGGTGATCGCCATCGGCGGCGAATGGCTCTCCATCCTCGCGTATTCGTATTTTGTCTATGGTTGGTGGATGGTGTCGGTGCAGGCGTTCAACGGCGCGGGCGACACCATGACGCCGACCTGGATCAACCTGGTCTTCTTCTGGCTGATCCAGATTCCGCTCGCCTGGGCGCTCGCGCTGCCGCTGGGCTGGGCCGCAACCGGCGTGTTCTGGGGCGTGTTCATTTCCGAGACGGCAGTGGGCGTGTTCACGCTGTGGCTGTTCTCGCGCGGGCGCTGGAAGACGGTGCGGGTCTGACGCACCGGCTTTGTGTGCGTTTGTGTTGCAAACTGTTTGACTGAAAGGGGAAACCGATGTCGCGCATCCGTGTACTGGTCGGCACCCGCAAGGGCGCATTCATCCTCAGCGCCGACGCCGCGCGCCGCGACTGGCAGGTGGCCGGGCCGTTCTTCGGCGGCTGGGAGGTTTTCCACATGGCCGGCTCGCCCGCGAATCCGGATCGCCTGTATGCCTCGCAGAGTTCGAGCTGGTTCGGCCAGGTGATCCAGCGGTCCGACGACGGCGGCCTGACGTGGAATCCGGTCGGCAATGATTTCCGCTACGTTGGCGACCCCGGCACGCACCTGCATTACGACGGCACGCCGCGGCCGTGGGAATTCAAGCGCGTGTGGCACCTGGAGCCCTCGCCGACCGACGCGGACACGGTCTACGCCGGGGTCGAAGACGCGGCGCTGTTCCGCTCCACCGACGGCGGCGCGAGCTGGCACGAACTGCCCGCGCTGCGCGAACAGCAGGGCGCGAAATGGATGCCGGGCGCCGGCGGCATGTGCCTGCACACCATTCTGCTCGACCCGGCGAATCCGCAGCGCCTGTACGTCGCGATCTCGGCGGCCGGCGCGTTCAGGAGCGACGACGGCGGCGCGTCGTGGCGGCCGATCAACCGCGGCCTGCATTCGCAAACCATCCCCGACCCCGAGGCCGAGGTCGGCCATTGCGTGCACCGCATCGCGCTGCATCCGGCGCGGCCCGAGACGCTCTTCATGCAGAAGCACTGGGACGTGATGAGGAGCGACGACGCCGGCGGGACGTGGCACGAAGTCAGCGGCAACCTGCCCTCCGACTTCGGCTTCGCCATGGCGGTGCACGCGCACGAGCCGGACACGGTCTACGTCGTGCCCATCCTCTCCGATTCCGAGCACTATCCGCCCGAGGGCAAGCTGCGCGTATACCGCAGCCAAAACGGCGGCAAGGACTGGGACGCGCTGACCGACGGTCTGCCGCAGGCACACTGCTACGTGAACATCCTGCGCGACGCGATGGCGGTCGACACGCTGCCCGAATGCGGCGTGTATTTCGGCACCACCGGCGGCCAGGTCTATGTGTCGGCCGATTCCGGCGACCACTGGCAGGCCATCGTGCGCGACCTGCCGGCGGTGCTCTCGGTCAGCGTGCAGACGCTGCCTTGAGATGGATGCGCCGCTCGATCCAAGGCAGCCCGACCCGGCCACGGTGCGCGTCGTGCTGCCGTATCACCTGTACACCCTGGCGCAGTGTGCCGCGGAGCTCGTGCTGGCGGTGCCCCGGCCGGTGACGCTGACGCGCGTGATGGACGCGCTGGAAGCCGCCCACCCGCGTCTGGCCGGCGCGGTGCGCGACCGAACCACAGGGCGGCGGCGTCCGTTGGTGCGTTTCTATGCCTGCCAGGACGATCTGTCGAACCTGCCCCCCGATGCGCCGCTGCCGGATGCGGTCGCATCCGGCAGCGAACCGCTGGTCGTCGTAGGCGCCATCGCAGGCGGTTGAAACATCAGAGCGATGCTACAACGCATCCGGGCAGCAAAATTTGAGGACACGGCCATGAAATTCATTTGCCTGATCTGTGCCGAACAGATGATGGAAGACCTCGAACCCGACGACGCGGCCGGCCATTTCGCCGACTACGCGGCGTTTACCGAGGCGATCAAGCGCGAGGGCCATTTCGTCTCCGCCAATCGCCTGCAGCCGGCCGCCACGGCGAAAACCGTGCGCGTGCGCGATGGCAGGACGCACGTCACCGACGGCCCGTTCGCCGAGACGCGTGAGCTGGTCGGCGGCTATTACCTGATCGACGCGCAGGACATGCGCGCCGCGCTCGCGATCGCCGCGCGCATCCCCGGCGCGCAGCGCGGCTGCGTGGAAGTGCGGCCCATTGCCGACGATGCGCCGACGCGCGCGCTGCGTCTGAACGAGTGACGCCGCGCGGAACCTTAAATCCGAACTGGAGACACCGCCATGATCAAACAAATCTTCGTCAACCTGCCGGTGGCCGACCTCAAGGCGTCGATCGCCTTCTTCTCACGGCTGGGCTTCACCTTCAATCCCGAGTTCACCGACGACACCGCCACCTGCATGATCGTCGGCGAGAACATCTTCGCCATGCTGCTCACGCGCGATCGTTTCGCCGGCTTCGCGCCGCACCCGCCGGCCGACGCGCGCGCCACGACCGAAGTGCTGCTCGCGCTGCAACTCGAATCGCGCGCGGCCGTGGAGGCCATGGTGCAGGAAGCCGTGGCCGCCGGCGGCAACACCTACAGCGCGCCGCAGGATCACGGCTTCATGTTCCAGCACGGATTCCAGGATCCGGACGGCCATGTCTGGGAAGTGTTCCACATGAATGCCGAAGGGCCGGCGGCGTGATGCAGCAGGCGGTCGCCGATACGCTCGCGGCGATCTGGCACATCGAATCGGCGAAGGTCGTGGCCACCGTAGCTCGCCTCACGCGCGACCTCGGGCTCGCCGAGGAATGTTCCCAGGACGCGCTGGTGGCGGCGCTGGAGCATTGGCCCACAACCGGCGTGCCGGACAACCCCGCCGCGTGGCTCACCACGGCGGCCAAGCGCCGCGCGCTCGATCTGCTGCGCCATCGTGCGCAAGCTGCGCCCAAGCATGCCGAGCTGGCGGTGGAACTCGACGTGCAGCACGCCATCCGCGAAGCCGATTTCGCCGAGGCGGTGGACGCCGCGCTCGACGACGATATCGGCGACGACCTGCTCGCGCTCGTGTTCACCGCCTGCCATCCGCTGCTGTCGCCGGAGTCGCGCGCAGCGCTCACGCTGAAGGTGGTCGGCGGCCTGTCGGTGGAGGAAATCGCGCGCGCCTACCTCAAGCCCGCCGCGACCATCGCGCAGCGCATCGTGCGCGCCAAACGCACGCTCGCCGAAGCGCGCGTGCCGTTCGAAACGCCGCGTGGGGCGGAACTCGTCGCGCGCCTGCCGTCGGTGCTGGAAGTGATCTACCTCGTCTTCAATGAAGGCTACGCGGCGACGGCAGGTGATGACTGGACGCGGCCGGCATTGTGCGAGGAAGCGCAGCGCCTGGGCCGCGTGCTGGCCATGCGCCTGCCGGACGTGGCGGAAGTGCATGGGCTGGTCGCGCTGATGGAAATCCAGGCATCGAGGCTTGCCGCGCGCGTCGATGCGCGGGGCGAACCCATTCTGCTCATGGCGCAGGACCGCACGCGCTGGGATCGGCTGCTGATCCGGCGCGGGCTGGCGGCGCGGGATCACGCGGAAAATCTGCCGGGCGCGCTCGGGCCGTACGCGCTGCAAGCCGCGATCGCCGCCTGCCATGCACGCGCCGCGACCGCGGAGGACACCGACTGGGTGCGCATCGCCGCGCTGTATGACGCGCTGGCGCAGGTCGCGCCGTCGCCCGTAGTCGCGCTCAATCAGGCGGTTGCCATCGGCATGGCCTATGGCCCCGCTGCCGGCCTGGAGCGCGTCGAAGCGCTCGCCGGCGACGCCGCACTGCGGGATTACCACCTGCTGCCGGCCGTGCGGGGCGACCTGCTGGAAAAACTGGAGCGGCTCGACGAAGCGCGCGCCGAATTCGCGCGCGCCGCGCAACTGGCGCAGAACGCCCGTGAGCGGGCCCTGTTGCTGGCGCGCGCGGCAGGGAGGGATCGTAATTTTCGAGCATCAGGCGAGTAAGCGTGTGGGGGGCGAACCGGTCTGCCGCTATCCGGCATGGCGGTTGGGCCACATTACGGGGATGCCCGCTCAGCCGGCCTTCATCGAGTCCGGTTTCGGCTTCTGGCTCAATAGTATTTGTTCGGCACGCGCACCGAGATAGACATACAGCCCGAGCCCGATCAGCAAGCCCACCGCCGCCGCCATCATCCACACGCCGTCCGTCACGTGCTCGCCGTCGCCCACCGCCGACTTGAACATGAGCAGCAGGCCTTCGATCGACACCGCGATGAGGATCGCCGCCATGAAGCGCGTGATGGTGCGCCGGGTCGAACTGTGGCGATACACGTCCTTGTGCATCAGCACTTCTTCTTCGAGGATGGTCTTGCCGAGGTCGAACACGGCGAGCCCCAGGGTGAGGAAGATGATGACGCCGAAGGGTTTGAGGTGCAGGTCGGCGGTATCGCCGGTGGAAATGAAAATTTCGGTCAATTCCACCAACGCAGCGTAGCCCAGCAGCAGCACCACGGCGAACAGCCCGGCGACGATGATGCTGTAGACCGCCTTGAAGAATGGCACGAAACGCTTGCGCGAGGCGTCGCCCATGAGAAAGGCCACGGCCTCGGCCAGATCGATGTCGAGCACGAGATAGCCTGTGCCTTCTGCATGCTGAACGCGCACGATGGCGGTGATGCAGAGCAGGCCGCTGGCATTGGACAGGTAGGGCATGGTGATCGCCACGCCTTCGGACTGGGCGTGCGCCAGCGTGAAGTAGGGGCGTTGTGCGCGCGAAGCGCCGAGGCCACGCCCGGCGGCCGGGTGGTTCCTGCGTACCGGCAGGTTGGGCGTGATCTGGGTGCCATCTGCGTCCAACAGGTAGAGCAGGTCGACGAAAGGATAGTGGCGTCCCGCGCAGCGCACCGCCTCGTCGCGCGCGCTCGCGTCGACGAACAGCGCCGGGCTGGCGATGCCGGTGACGATGGAGGCGATCAGCCCGTTGAGCGCGTGACGGTATTCCTCGTAGCGCTCGATGACCGCGAGCGTGCTGGGGCTCGCCATCCGATCTTACGCCGCTTCTTTCGGACGCATCTGGCGGCTGTAGAGGAACTCCAGTACCCGGCTGCGCAAGGCATGGTATTTCGGATCGTTCGCCAGTTGCAGCCGGTCGCGCGGGCGCGGCAGGTCGATGTCGAGAATCTCGCCGATGGTCGCCGCCGGGCCGTTGGTCATCATCACGATGCGGTCGGCGAGCAGCACGGCCTCGTCGACGTCGTGCGTCACCATCACCACCGTGCTTTGCGTGGCGGCGACGATCTTCATCAGCTCGTCCTGCAAATGCGCGCGGGTCAGCGCGTCGAGCGCGCCGAAGGGCTCGTCCATGAGCAGCACCTTGGGCCCCATCGCCAGCGCGCGGGCGATGCCGACGCGCTGTTTCATGCCGCCGGAGATTTCGCCCGGCAGCTTGTTCGCCGCGTGGGTGAGACCGACGAGTTCGAGCACGGCGCTGGTGCGCGCCTTCAGCTGCGCGCGGCTTTCCTTGCCGCCGAAAACCTTTTCCACCGCGAGGTAGACGTTCTCGAACGCGGTGAGCCAGGGCAAGAGCGAGTGGTTCTGGAACACCACCCCGCGCTCGGGGCCGGGGCCCTTGATTTCCTTGTTGGCGAGCAGTAACACGCCGTCGGTCGCGTCGAGCAGGCCCGCGACGAGGTTGAGCAGCGTGGACTTGCCGCAGCCGGAGTGGCCGATCAGCGCGACGAACTCGCCCTGATCGATGTTGAGGTTGATGTCGGCGAGCGCGGTGAATTTGCCTTTTTTTGTGTTGAACACCATCGAGGCGTTTTCGATCTGGACGTAGCCTTGCATGTGGATTCTCCGTGAGGGGTGAGGGGCGAAGCGTGAGGGGCGGCGTGCGGTGGTCACCTCACGCCTGACCCCTTGCGCCTCACTCATAACTGAACCGTTTCGCGATCAGCATCAGCGTCTGTTCCAGCAGCAGGCCGACGATGCCGACGACGAAGATGGCGATGATGATGTGGGCGACGTTGAGGTTGTTCCACTCGTCCCACACCCAGAAGCCGATGCCGACGCCGCCGGTG
>DYFW01000119.1 GCA_020725005.1 Thiobacillus denitrificans | reverse complement strand
CCCGTGGATGGGCTTCGAGCATGCGCTCGACGTGACGATCCCGCCGCTGGGCGCGGTTTTCCTGAAACCATGTTGAAAAGCAATGGGTTAGGATTCAGTGGTCAGGGGCGTGATGCTGCGCGCCCCTGAATGGGCGCGGCAAGGCCACACAAACCCTAACCCCTAACCCCAGAAAAAAAACAATGAAACGCGGAGCAAAGAAAATCCTTTTCGTCGCGAGCGAAGCCTATCCCCTGGTGAAGACCGGCGGGCTCGGTGACGTCGTCTACAGCCTGCCGCACGCGCTCCACGAGCGCGGCGCCGACCTCCGCCTGCTGCTGCCGGGCTATCGCGCGCTCTTGCGCCAGCTCGATCAGGTGCGCATCCTCGGCTGGTTCGACCTGCGCGGGGCCGAAGGCATCGTCAGCGCGCGCATCCTGGAAACGCGGCACGGCGATTTCCCGTTTCCGCTGTGGATCGTCGACTGCCCGCCGCTGTTTGACCGGCCGGGCAATCCCTATGTCACTGCCGCCGGCAGCGACTGGCCGGACAATGCCGAACGCTTCGCCGTGTTCGCGCGTGCCGCCGCCCAGCTCGGGCTGGATGCGCTCGAGCTCGGCTGGAAGCCCGACGTCGTGCATTGCCACGACTGGCAGACCGGGCTGGTGCCCGCGTTTCTCCACGCGGCGCCGCATCGCCCGCGCACCGTGTTCACCATCCACAATCTCGCCTACGGCGGGCATTTCTCGCACACCGACTTCGTTCGCCTGCAACTGCCGAGCCAGTGGTGGTCGCCCGAGGGCGTCGAATTCCACGGCGGTTTCTCCATGCTCAAGGCGGGCATCGTCTACGCGGACGCCGTCACCACGGTGAGCCCCACCTACGCCGAGGAAATCTGCACCCCGGCCTTCGGCTACGGCCTCGACGGGCTGCTGCGCGCGGTGCGGCACAAGCTCTCCGGCATCCTCAACGGCATCGATACGCGGCTGTGGGATCCGTCGACCGATCCCCACCTGCCGGCGCACTACTCGCCAAACCGCATCCAGCCGGGCAAGCGGCGCAACAAAGAGGCGCTGCTGTCGCGCTTTTTGCCCGCGGTGAACGATGCGGCGATGCAGGCGCCGCTCGTCGGCCAGGTCGGCCGGCTGGTCGAACAGAAGGGCATCGACTGGGTGCTCGCCGCGATACCCGTGCTGCTCGCCGAGTCGGACATCCGTTTCGTCCTGCTCGGCAGCGGACAGGCAATGTACGAGCACAAGTTCACCCAGCTCGCCAGGCAGCATCCGGATCGTGTCTTCGTCGAGATTGGCTACGATGAAACCCTGGCGCACCGGATCGAAGCGGGCGCCGACCTGTTCCTGATGCCATCGCGCTTCGAGCCCTGCGGCCTGAACCAGATGTACAGCCTGCGCTACGGCACCCCGCCGGTGGTGTTCAAGACCGGCGGGCTCGCCGACACCGTGGTCGACACCACGCCGGAAACGCTGGACGACGCCAGCGCGACCGGTTTCGTCTTCGACACGCCGAGCGTCGACGGCCTGCTCGACGCGATCCGGCGCGCGCTCGCGCTCTACCGCAAGCCTGCGCTCTGGCGACGGCTGCAGCAGCACGGCATGCGCCAGTCCTTCGACTGGTCCGAAAGCGCCGCGCACTATCTCGAACTCTATTCCGCCTGACCCCGGGAGGATCCCATGCCCGTGAACCCGACCCCCAAGGTATCGCTCACCCCGCTCCCCGTCACCAGCGAGGCGCTCGGCCGCGATCTGCAGCGTTACCAGTTCTACCACCTCGGCCGCCTGGAAGGCTGCACGCCGCTTTACACCTACAAGGCGCTGGCGTGGACGCTGCGCGATCGCCTGATGTCCGACTGGATGAACACCTACGCCCGCCGCGACCAGCCCGGCCGGCGGCGCGGCTACTACCTGTCGCTCGAGTTCCTGATCGGCCGCGCGCTCTCCAACCACGTGCTCAACCTCGACGTCGACACCGCCACGCGCGAGGCGCTGCGCCAGCTCGGCCACACGCTCGAAACGGTCGCCGAGGAGGAGGCCGACGCCGGCCTCGGCAACGGCGGCCTGGGACGGCTTGCCGCCTGCTTCATGGACAGCTGCGCCACGCTCGACCTGCCGGTGATGGGATATGGCATCCGCTACGAATACGGCATGTTCCAGCAGCGCATCGTCGACGGCTATCAGAAGGAGGAGACCGACCACTGGCTGCGCGACGGCAACCCTTGGGAAGTCGAACGTTCCGAGTTCACCTGCCGCGTGCACTTCGGCGGCCGCACCGAACACTTCCACGACCAGCACGGCGTGCCGCGCGCGCGCTGGGTCGATACCAACGACGTGCTCGCGATTCCCTACGACATGCCGATTTCCGGCTACCGCAACCACGTGGTCAACACCCTGCGGCTGTGGAAATCCGCCGCCACCGACGAGTTCGACCTCGAGGAATTCAACGCCGGCTCCTATACCGAAGCGGTGCAGGCGAAAAACAACGCCGAGCACATCTCGATGGTGCTCTACCCCAACGACAGCAGCGAAAACGGCAAGGAGCTGCGCCTGCGCCAGCAATACTTCCTCGCCTCGGCGAGCATGCAGGACGCGCTGCGGCAATGGCGCGCCGCGGGCAATACCGACCTGTCGAAATTTGCCGAACACAACGTGTTCCAGATGAACGACACCCACCCGACCATCGCCGTGGCCGAACTCATGCGCCTGCTGCTCGATGTCGAGCGCCTGCGCTGGGACGAGGCCTGGGCGATCACCACGCGCTGCATGGCCTACACCAACCACACCCTGCTGCCCGAGGCGCTGGAGAAATGGCCGGTTGCGCTGTTCGAGCGCCTGCTGCCGCGCCTGCTCGAGATCATCTACGAAATCAACGCCCACTTCCTGCGCGAGGTGGGCATCAAGTGGCCGGGCGACATCGAGCGCCGCCGCCGCATGTCGCTGATCGAAGAGGGTGAGGTGCGCCAGGTGCGCATGGCCTGGCTCGCCATCGTCGGCAGCTTCTCGGTCAACGGCGTCGCCGCGCTGCACTCGCGCCTGCTCAAGGAAGGCCTGTTCCGCGATTTCGTCGACCTGTGGCCGCACAAATTCAACAACAAGACCAACGGCGTCACCCCGCGCCGCTGGGTCGCGCACGCGAACCCCGGCATGACCGCGCTCATCAGCCGCGAAATCGGAGAAGGCTGGATCGCCGACCTTGCCCAGCTGGAGAAACTCAAACCCTACGCCAGCCCCGAACACACAACCTTCCACGCCGAGTGGCGCGCCGAAAAACGCGCCAACAAGGACCGCCTCGCCGCACTGGTCAAGGCCGAGTGCGGCGTCAGCTTCAACCCCGACGCGCTGTTCGACGTGCAGGTCAAGCGCATCCACGAATACAAGCGCCAGCTGCTCAACGTGCTGCACGTCATCCACCTCTACAACCGCATCAACAAGGGCCGCCTCGACCACTGGGCCGACCGCTGCGTGCTCATCGGCGGCAAGGCGGCGCCCGGCTACTTCATGGCCAAGCGCATCATCAAGCTCATCAATAGCGTCGCCGACGTCGTCAACAGCGACCCCGACGTCGACGGCCGGCTCAAGGTCGCCTTCCTGCCCAACTATCGCGTCACCAGCATGGAAATCATCGCCCCGGCGACCGACCTTTCCGAGCAGATTTCCACCGCCGGCAAGGAAGCCTCCGGCACCGGCAACATGAAATTCATGATGAACGGCGCCATCACCATCGGCACCTACGACGGCGCCAACATCGAAATCCTCGACGCCGTCGGCGAGGAAAACTTCTTCCTCTTCGGCCTCAGGGCCGAAGAAATCGAAGCCCACCGTCCGCACTACCGCCCGCAGGCCTACGTGGACGACGACCCCGACCTCGCCGACGTCATCGGGCTCTTGCGTTCCGGCCACTTCAACCTCTGCGAGCCCGGCATCTTCGACCCCATCCTCGACGCCCTCCTGAGCCCGCACGACCCCTGGATGGTGCTCGCCGACTTCCGCAGCTACGTCGACGCCCAGGAGCGCGTCGCCCATGCCTGGCAGGACCAGGAACGCTGGACGCGCATGAGCATCCTCAACACCGCATCCAGCGGCTTCTTCTCGACCGACCGCACCATGCAGGAATACAACGCGGAGATCTGGAAACTGAAGTAAGCGGGAAATGACAGCGCTGCCCGCACGCAGTTTGCGCGCCGGGCAAGGCGGGCCGTCGTTCACGCCCGCGCGATTGACGAATCGGGAATCCCTGGATTAGAGTCGCCCCACACAACGGCCCGCGCAACGCACGCGCGCCGACCTTGCGGAAGAACAAAACAAGTAAGAACCGTGCAGGGGAGGGGAGCCATGTCGAATGGGATGCGTTCGTGCGCGCAAGGCGTGCGAGGAGCAGTGATCAAGCTGCAGCCTGTGGTGGCGTTCTGCCACAAAGCTTTCGTCTTGCTGAGTGGCCATGTGTTGACGCAGCGCCCGATGCCAACACTCAAGTCATGGGGCAAAAGGCAAGACCTGCTGCTTCGTGTGGGGCAAAAGGCAAGACCTGTGGAGCAAAAGGCAAGACTTGACCCTTATTGCTCTTCTTATTGCTCTTACTGCTCGGACAACAAAATACGCGGGCATGCCAAAAGACAAGACCAAGTCCTAAGCCTCGTCGCGTGTTGGCTATTGCATTTTGCACTCTTTTCCGGAACCGCTCATGCCTCAGTTGTTGGGCCGATCGGATGGATGGAGTATTGGAACCACAATCCTGTTCCTGTCTCGTTTGTGTCTGCCGACGCTGCATGCAAGAGCATTATTTCGACCTACAGAGCTGTCTTGCTAGGGGAGCAGACAGGCAGCGCTATGCGCTATACAAGTCAGTGGTGCCTGAAGTACGGTCCTGGGGCGCGAAAGTATGTATGTGTGGCCCCAAATGGATCTCCTCAGCCATATCGTTTTACTGAAGGCAACGTTTGTGCAGATCCATTCTGTAGCATTGGTCTGCAAGGCAATTTTCCAAACGCTCGATGCGCATCGTGTCCTGAAGGAATGATTGAAATTTCCGGGGTCTGCAAGGCTCCCTGTCCTGACGGCACTTACACCGCAGCAGGGCAATGTCTGCATCGTTCTGCTGACAACGGTGATCCCGGATGTCTAGGAACGGGTAATCCGGTACATACAGCTACTGGCAACAAATACTGGGCGGAAGTAGATATCGTTGAAACAGGCTTCAATGGTTTACGTTTGGCTCGTTATTACAATTCTTACAATTCTGTACCAGCTCAAAGGTTTGGGCCACGATGGAACACCAACTATAGCGGCGTGATTGTCCCGGTTATTGGAGGCACAGGGGCGCTGGCGATTAGGCCAGATGGCAAGGGGTACGTCTTCAATCAGGTTGGCTCTGCTTGGACTGCCACCAACAACATCCCCGACCGCCTAACCGAACTCAAAGACACCAATGGTATCCGCACTGGCTGGCGCTACACCGTCGCCGCAGACGATTCCATCGAGACCTACTCCGCCACCGGCAAGCTCTTATCTATCGCCGACCGCACCGGCCGCACCCAAACCCTGACCTACGACCTTCCTGCTACAAACGGCGGCGACGGTGACCCCAACACCCTCGACACCGTCACCGAC
The DNA here is from genome assembly GCA_020725005.1 of Thiobacillus denitrificans. GTDB lineage: Bacteria > Pseudomonadota > Gammaproteobacteria > Burkholderiales > Thiobacillaceae > Thiobacillus > Thiobacillus denitrificans_G. Next base: position 2,229 of record DYFW01000119.1, on the reverse strand, counting down.
GACACCGGCCGTCAGTTGCGCTTCACCTACGACACCAGCAAACGCATCGCCACCGTCACCGATCCCGCTGGCGGCATCATCACCTACGGCTACGACGCACAGAGCAACCTCGTCTCCGTCACCTACCCCGACGGCCGCAGCAAGACCTACCACTACAACGAACCCGAGCACACGTCCGGCGCCAACCTGCCGCATGCGCTGACCGGCATCACCGACGAGAACGGCGACCGCTACGCCACCTATCAATACAGCGCCGACGGCAAGGCGATTGCCACCGGCCACGCCGGCGGCGCCGACCTGCACACCCTCGCCTACAACCCCGACGGCAGCACCACCGTCACCGACCCCCTCGGCACCCAGCGCACGCACAACTTCACCACCATCCTCGGCGTCGTCAAGAGCACCGGCCAAACCCAACCCGGCGGTTCCGGCTGCGGCCCGGCATCTTCTGCCACCACCTACGACGCCAACGGCAACGTCGCGTCCCGCGCCGACTTCAACGGCAATAAGACCTGCTACGCCTACGACCTCGCGCGCAACCTCGAAACCGCGCGCGTCGAAGGCCTCGCATCCGGCACCGCCTGTCCGGCCAATCCCGCCACCTATACACCCGCGCCCAACACCGCTCAGCGCAAAATTCTTACCCAGTGGCATCCGACCTTCCGCCTGCCGGTCAAGGTCACCGAAGCCGGCCGCGAAACCACTACCGCCTACGACACCCGCGGCAACGTCACGTCTCACAGCATCAAGGACACCGCCACCGGCCAGACGCGCACCAGGACTACCACCTACACCTATCACGCGACCGTGCCCGGCGTCCTCGTTAAAAAGATTGAAGACGGCCCGCGTATCGACGTCGCCGATATCACCACCACCGACTACTACGCGCCCGACGAAAACTGCCTCGGCGGCCACTATGGCTGCCGCGGACAGGTGAAGCAGATCACCAATGCCCTCGGCCACATTACCCGCTACGACGAATACGACCCCCACGGCCGCGTCACCAAGACCACCGACCCCAACGGCCTCGTCACCACCTTCAGCTACACCCCGCGCGGCTGGCTGGAAACGCGCAACGTCGGCGGCGAAGTCACCCGCCTCGACTACGACGGCGTGGGGCAGGTCATCCGCGTCACCGGGCCCGACGGCAGCCATGTCGGCTTCGAGTACGACGCCGCGCATCGCCTCACCGCCATCGTCGCCCAGGACGGCAGCCGGCTGACCTACACCCTCGACAATGCCGGCAATCGAATCAAAGAGGAAATCACCGGTCCGGACGGTGGTTACGTCTACTACACCCACAGGCGGACCTTCGATGCGCTTGGTCGCCTGTGGCAGGACATCGGCGCGTATAACCAGACCGTCACCTACCAATACGACGCCCAGGGCAACCTGAAACAGATCGACGGCGCCCGCACCGACGTTGCCGACCTCACCCGTAACACCTACGACAATCTCGATCGCCTGACCCAAACCCTCAACGCCGACAACGGCATCGAGCAAACCACCGTCAATGCGCTCGACCAGACCACCCGCATCGTCGACCCTGCCAACCAGGCTACCCAGCACACCGTCAACGCACTGGGCGACATCCTGCAGACCGTCAGCGCCGACACCGGCACCACCGTGCGCACCTACGACGCCGCCGGCAACCTCAAGACCGAGCGTGACGCGCGCAATGTCACCGTTACCTATACCTGGGATGCGCTCAACCGCCTGACCCAGAAACAAAGCAGCCAGCCCGGCAGCCCCGTCTACCAATATTTTTACGACGGTTGCGGCAAGGGCCGGCTGTGCTGGACTACGCGTGACAACTTGCTGAACAACTATTTCGGTTACGACCTCCACGGTCGCCTGAACTACCGGCTGGACTTTGGCGGGGTAGGGGCTTATTCCGGCTACACCTGGCGCCCCGGCGGCCAGATCGAGAGCGTCACCTATCACAGCGGCCGCACGGTCACATACCGCTACGACGCACAGGGCCGCATCAGCCAGGTTTCCACCCGGCACCCGAGCGGATCACCCGACACCGTGCTGGCCAGCAACTTTGTCCATGGCTATCCCTTTGCCGGCCCGCAGAGCTTCCAGTACGGCAATGGCCAGTGGTTCTACCGGAGTCGCGACCAGGACTACCAGCCCTGGTTCAATCGCGACGGCCCGCGCTTCAAGCTGCACACCTACGACGCCGCCGGCAACCTCGCCAGCCTGTGGGACATCAACAACACGCAG
>DYFW01000118.1 GCA_020725005.1 Thiobacillus denitrificans | reverse complement strand
GCGGGGCCCCTCGCCCAACGCCTCGAACATGCCCGCTCCGGGAGTGTGTCGCATGACAAAGGCTCGCGCGTCGCGGGCAGCCTTCCTCGGCGGGTCGATCCCCGCTATGCGGGGCCCCTCGCCCAACGCCTCGAAAGGCTTACTCCCACTCAATCGTCGCCGGCGGCTTGCCGCTGATGTCGTAGACGACGCGGTTGATGCCGCGCACTTCGTTGATGATGCGGTTGGAGACCTTGCCGAGCAGGGTGTAGGGCAGTTCGGCCCAGTGCGCGGTCATGAAGTCGCTGGTGACGACGGCGCGCAGCGCCACCACATAGTCGTAAGTGCGGCCGTCGCCCATCACGCCGACGCTTTTCACCGGCAGGAACACGGCGAAGGCCTGGCTGGTTTTCTCGTACCAGCCGGCGGCGCGCAGTTCCTCGATGAAAATGGCGTCCGCGCGACGCAAGAGATCGGCGTACTCGCGCTTCACCTCGCCGAGGATGCGCACGCCGAGGCCGGGGCCGGGGAAGGGGTGGCGGTAGACCATGTCGTGCGGCAGGCCGAGCGCCACGCCCAGCTCGCGCACTTCGTCCTTGAAGAGTTCGCGCAGCGGTTCGAGCAGTTTCAGGTGCAGCGTCTCGGGCAGTCCGCCGACGTTGTGGTGGCTCTTGATGGTGTGCGCCTTCTTGGTCTTGGCACTGGCCGACTCGATGACGTCGGGATAGATCGTGCCCTGCGCCAGCCATTTGGCATTCGGTAGTTTTTCGGCTTGTTCCTGGAATACGTGGACGAATTCGCGGCCGATGATCTTGCGTTTCTGCTCGGGGTCGGACACGCCGGCGAGCGCCTGCATGAAGCGCTCGGAGGCGTCGACGTGGATGACCTTGACGCCAAGGTTCTTCGCGAAGGTCGCCATCACCTGTTCGCCCTCGTTGAGCCGCAACAGGCCGTTGTCGACAAAGACGCAGGTGAGCTGGTCACCGATGGCGCGGTGCAGCAAGGCCGCCACCACCGAGGAGTCGACGCCGCCCGACAGGCCGAGGATGACTTCGTCGCTGCCGACTTCGGAGCGCACGCGGCCGATCGCCTCGTCGACGTAGTCCGGCATGTTCCAGTCGGAACCACAGCCGCAGATGTCGTGCACGAAGCGCTCAAGGATATGTTTGCCCTGGGTCGTGTGCGTGACTTCGGGATGGAACTGGACGCCGTAAAAGCGGCGGTCCTCGTCCGCCATCGCGGCGATCGGCGTGGCGGCGTTCGACGCCATCACCTTGAAGCCGGGCGGAAGCTGAGTGACCTTGTCGCCGTGGCTCATCCACACGTCGAGCAATCCATGCCCCTCGTCGTTGACGCGGTCCTGGATGTCGCGCAAAAGCCGCGTGTGCCCGCGCGCGCGGATTTCGGCGTAGCCGAACTCGCGCTTGGTCGCGGACTCCACCTGGCCACCAAGCTGCGCCGCCATGGTCTGCATGCCGTAACAGATGCCGAGCACCGGCACGCCGAGCGTGAACACGACGTCGGGCGCGCGCGGCGTTTCCTCCTCGTAGACCGAATTCGGGCCGCCCGAGAGGATGATGCCCTGCGGCGCGAAGTCGCGCACGAACGCTTCGGTCACATCATAGGGATGAAGCTCGCAATATACACCGGCCTCGCGCACGCGGCGCGCGATGAGTTGGGTGTACTGGGAACCGAAATCGAGAATGAGGATTTTCTGGTGCATGTCTGGTCGGGGCTGGGGGCTAGGATTTAGGGGAGCCAGGGCGCGGGGCCGGAAAAAAGAAAGCCACGCGCCGCGTGACTTCCCTTGGATCCAGGCCCCAAGTTCCTGCCGCTATTCCAAACGGTAGTTCGGCGCTTCCTTGGTGATCTGCACATCGTGCACGTGCGACTCGCGGATGCCGGCGCCGGTGATCTCGACGAACTCGGCCTTGGCGTGCATCTCGGCAATGCTGGCGACGCCGAGGTAGCCCATGCTGGAACGCAGGCCGCCCATCATCTGGTGGATCACGCCCAGCACGCTGCCCTTGTAGGGCACGCGGCCCTCGATGCCTTCGGGCACGAGTTTCTCGGCGCTCTTCTCGTTGTCCTGGAAGTAGCGGTCGCTCGACCCCTGCTGCATCGCGCCCAGCGAGCCCATGCCGCGATAGGACTTGTACGAGCGCCCCTGGAACAGTTCGACCTCGCCCGGCGCTTCCTCGGTGCCGGCGAGCAGGCCGCCGAGCATGACGCAGTTTGCGCCAGCCGCAAGCGCCTTGGCGATGTCGCCGGAATAGCGGATGCCGCCGTCGGCGATGACGCCGACGCCGCTGCCCGCCAGCGCGTCGGCCACGTTGGCCACGGCGCTGATCTGCGGCACGCCGACGCCGGCGACCATGCGGGTGGTGCAGATCGAACCGGGGCCGATGCCGACCTTGACCGCATCCGCGCCGTGCTCGACGAGCGCCGCGGCCGCGGCGGCCGTGGCGATGTTGCCGCCGACGACCTGAACGTCGGGATAGGTCTTTTTGACCCAGCGCACGCGGTCGAGCACGCCCTTGGAATGGCCGTGGGCGGTATCGACGACGATGACGTCGACCCCCGCCGCGACCAGCGCCGCGACGCGTTCCTCGGTGCCTTCGCCGGTGCCGACTGCGGCGCCAACGCGCAGGCGGCCCATCGCGTCCTTGCATGCGTTCGGGTGCTCGCTCGACTTCTGGATGTCCTTGACGGTGATCAATCCGCGCAGTTCGAAGGCGTCGTTGACCACCAGCACGCGTTCCAGGCGGTGCTTGTGCAGCAGCGCCATCGCCTCGTCGCGGTTGGCGCCCTCCTTCACCGTCACCAGGCGTTCCTTGGGCGTCATGATGTTGGCGATGGGCTGGTCGAGCTGGGTCTCGAAGCGCAGGTCGCGGTTGGTGACGATGCCGACGACCTTGCCCCCCTCGATCACCGGCAGGCCGGAAATCCGCTTGGTGCGGGTGATTTCCAGCACCTGGCGCACCGTCATCTGCGGCGCGATGGTGATCGGATCCTTGACCACGCCCGATTCGAAACGCTTCACCGCCGACACCTGCGCCGCCTGCATTTCGGCGTTCATGTTCTTGTGAATGATGCCGATGCCGCCTTCCTGCGCGAGCGCGATGGCCAGCCGCGCCTCGGTCACGGTATCCATGGCGGCAGAAAGCAGCGGCAAATTCAGGGTGATGCTGCGCGTCAGTTGCGTGGCGAGGCTGACATCGCGGGGAAGAATGGTGGAATGGGCGGGAACGAGCAGGACGTCGTCGAACGTCAGCGCTTTTTGCAGAACACGCATGGGTTTTCCTTGGACGCAAAGCGGAATTATACGCGCCCCGCCCATGCCCGCACAAACCGCCCCATAACCCCACGCCGGCAGCGCGGCTTGGTCGAAATCTACCAATCCGAATCGGCGGCGAGCGGTTGACTACGCTGTCCGATGGGAATAACTTTGCACCAGCGTCAACCTGCGGGGCTGATGGAGCGACAGTCCAGCCCTAATGCCACACAACCCGAGGAGATAAAACAATGTCCAAAGTATTGCTTGCCCTGACTTCCGCCGCCCTGATCGCCCTCGCCGGCTGCGCCACCCAGCAGGCTGCCGAGCCCGCCAAGCCGGCGCTCAGCGCCGAAGCCAAGGCTGCGCTCGCCGCCGCCGAAGCCGCCGCGAAGGAGGCCAACGCCAAGTTCGCACTCTGGACCACCGCCGAGGCCGCGCTGAAGGCCGCCCAGGCCGCCGCCGAAAAGGGCGACAACGACACCGTGCTCAAGCAGTCGAAAATCGTCCAGGACCAAACGCAGAAGGGACTGGCCCAGTTGAACTATCCCCTGCTGAAAATCGGCGACTGATCGCGCCACCCCTACTGGCAAAAGGCCTCCCGCGGGAGGCCTCTTGCTTTCCGGCTGCCGCGTTCAGGCGGCGTCGCCGCCGCCCTTCTTGGTGGCCTTGCCTTCCTCCGCGCGCTTGCGCCGCACTTCCTTGGGGTCGGCGATCAGCGGGCGGTAGATCTCGACGCGGTCGCGGTCGCGCACCTTCTCGTCCAGCTTCACCAGCTTGCTGAAGATGCCGACCTTGTTTTTTGCGAGGTCGATTTCCGGGTGCGCATCGAGCACGCCGGAGGCGCGGATCGCGTCCTCGACCGTCGCGCCCTCGGGAAGACTCACCTGCAAAATCGGCTGTTCGTACGGCAGGGCGTAGACGACTTCGACGTGTATCGGCATCTCGTTCATGATACCCACGCCTCATCTGCCCGATGCACGAAGGCGTCGACCAGGGTGCGGGCAATGTGGTCGAACACGGGCGCCAGCACCGTTTCCAGCGCGCGGCTGGAAAACGTGTAGTCGAGACGGAACATTACCTTGCAGGCGTCGTCACCGAGCGGCACGAAGGTCCAGTCGCCCTCCAGGTGGGAGAAGGGGCCTTCCTGCAGGCGGATGCGCATTTCGCGCGGGCGCGTCTTGGTGTTTTCGGTGGTGAAACTGTGACGGACACCCAGATAGGCGATGTGAATGGTCGCCACGGTGGTGACTTCGTCGCGCCACCTGAGCGTCGTGCCGCCGCACCAGGGCAGGAAGTCCGGGTAGTCCTCGACCCGGTCGACCAGGTCGAACATGCGTTCCGGCGTGTGCGCCACCAGCACGCTTTTTTCCACTCGCGCCATGTGAAATCAAGGAAGCCCTGTAAAATCGAGCATTGTACGCAAGGCCTTCCGCCATGAGCATCGTCGACAACAAAAAAGCCTTCCACGATTACTTCATCGAAGAGCGCTACGAGGCCGGCCTCGTGCTCGAGGGTTGGGAAGTGAAATCGATCCGCGCCGGGCGGGTGCAGTTGAAGGAAGCCTACGTCGTGGTGAAGAACGGCGCCGTATGGCTGATCGGCTGCCACATCAGCCCGCTGCCCACCGCCTCGACCCATGTCCATCCCGACCCCACCCGCTCGCGCAAGCTGCTGCTGCACGAAGCGGAAATCAACAAGCTCATCGGCAAGACCGAGCGCGCCGGCTACACCCTGGTGCCGCTCGACCTGCACTACAAGCGGGGACGCATCAAGCTGGAGATCGGCCTGGCCAAGGGCAAGAAACAGCACGACAAGCGCGCCACCGAAAAGGAACGCGAATGGCAGCGCGAGAAGCAGCGCATGATGCGTGAAAAGATTGCCTGAACGCAGGCACGCTGACGACAGACGGCTGGAATCAACTCACCGCCGGCAGGATTTCGTCTGGCTTTTGTCGAGAATTCGACTATAATTATTAATGTATCGACATATTAGGATATAAGGATATACCTATGTCTGCCCTGCCTGTTTACGAAGTCGAATTCATCCCGCTGGAGCGCCGCCTCGGCGACCGCCGTGTCGCGCCGCCCAACGCGGCCCTGCCGCCTGACCTCACGGTCGATCGCCGCAAGTCGGCCAGCCGCCGCGCCGAAGACATCGAAGACATCGAACCGGCGAGGCTTAAAGTCGTCCAGCACTGATCGACGGGCGCCGCGCCCGTTGCTTTACCACCCTGCCCGCGAGCGGGCAGGTGTCGCCTTCACCCCGTCTCCCTCCCCGCCCCCCGTGGCACCGCCTGCCCGGCTGTGTGACAATGATCGCCGCTCCCTGCCGTGCCCTTGCATTCCCCCAGCGTGTCCACGCCCCTCGACAATCTCGCCGCCTTCGATGACATCATCGACGCCCGCTCGCCGGGCGAGTTCGCCGAGGACCATATTCCCGGCGCAATCAACCTGCCCGTGCTCGACGACGCCGAACGCGCGCGCGTCGGCACCCTGCACAAGCAGGCGTCGGCGTTCGAGGCCAAGAAACTCGGCGCGGCCCTGGTGGCACGCAACATCGCGCAACACCTCGACGCCTGGTTTGCCGGCAAGCCCAGGGATTACCGACCTCTCGTCTACTGCTGGCGCGGCGGCAATCGCAGCGGTTCGCTGACGCACGTACTGCAGAAGATCGGTTTTGCCGCCGTGCAGCTCGACGGCGGCTACAAGGCCTACCGCCGGCATGTGGTGGGCGAGCTCGAACGCCTGCCGGCGCGGTTCGGCTTCCGCGTCGTGCTGGGGCCGACCGGCAGCGGCAAGAGCCGGCTGCTGCAGGCGCTCGCCGCGGCGGGGGCCCAGGTGCTCGACCTCGAGGCCTTGGCCGCCCACCGCGGGTCGTTGCTGGGAGATCTGCCGGGCCAGCCGCAGCCCTCGCAAAAAAGCTTCGAGTCGTCGATCTGGGCACGGCTCCACAGCTTCGACCCCGCGCGCCCGGTGTTCGTCGAATCGGAAAGCAAGAAGATCGGTTCGCTGCAGGTGCCCGATGCCTTGATCCGGGCGATGCGGTCGAGCCCCTGCCTTCGCCTGGAAGTGCCGCTGGCCGCGCGCGTTGCGCTGCTGATCGAGGATTACGCGCATTTCCTCGACGACCCGGCGACAGTCAACGCGCGCCTTGCCCACCTGGCGCCGCTGCGCGGCGGCGAGACCGTGGCCGCCTGGCAGGCGCTGTCGCTACAACGGGCGTGGCCGGCGCTGGTCACCGCGCTGCTGACGCAACACTACGACCCCGCCTACCTGAAGTCGCTGTCGCACAACTACGCGCCCTCCCCCGCCGACCGCACGCTGTCCCTCGACGACGTGTCGCCGGACGGCCTGCTGCGGGTTGCCCAGGCTCTCGTCGACTAAAGCAGCTTCCCCAGCACGAAGCCGATGACGATGCCGAGGATCACGGCGATGGTCAGGCCGCGGTAGGTCAGCACGTCTTTCGAATAGCCGCGCCGGATGGCGATGTAGGACACCAGGTAGCCGACCGCGTTGAGCAGCCAGATGAAGCCGATCGACAGCACCTTGGCGATGATCGGGCCGATCACCGGCACCAGCGCGATCACGCCGAGCAGCCAGGCAAACGCGTTGGAGAGCAAACCGAACGCAACGACACTCCCCGCGATCACGCTGCGGTCGACGTTGAAATGGAGGCCCAGCCAGACAAAGCCCGCGATAGCGCCCCATACCGGCAGCATGATTTTCCAGTTGCGCCACCACGCCGGCTTTCCGGCCGGCGGCGTTGCGGGTACGTCGGCGTTCTCCATTCAGATTCCGAGCGCGGCAAGGTCGACGCTGCCGCCGCGTGTCGGCGGGCACCAGTAGTAGCCGCCGCCAAGCGGCCGGGTGAAACGGAACAACGCATCGCTGATGCCGTCGTCATGGCCGGTCATGCGCCGCAGCTGCGCCTCGAACGCGTCGAGCGTCCTGCCGAAGGCGAGAAAGACCAGGCCGGCGTCCGCGCCCTGTGTCCAGGGCATCGAGCGCCGCACGACGAAGGCGGGCGGATCGAAATCCTCCTGCGCGGTGCGCTTGATGTGCGCGGACGCGGGCGCGTCGTCGAGTTCCTCGTTGCTGTCGCGGTTGCGGCCGACGCAGTTGTCCTGCTCGGCACGCGTCATGGCGTCGAAAGCCGAGAAATCGTGCAGCCACTGTTGCACGGCGGCGAAACTCGAGCCGTCGAGCCCCGCGCCCCGGCCCTGCACGATCGCCGCCGCGACGGCTTCGTCGCCCCGCGGGTTCTCGGTGCCGTCCTCATAGCCGGTGAGATCGCGGCTGTCACGGTAACGGTAGGCGTCGATCGCCTGCACGCGGGTGAACGCCGGCGCCGCCAGCGCCTCCCGTGCACGTCCCTCATGCAGCAAGTCGCCCGGCTCATCGCCGCGCAGCCACAGCCACAGGGCATGCTGCGTGGCCGGGATCGCCGGGCGGGCGGCGGGCAGATGCGGAAAGCGGCGCAGCCCCGCGATCGTCACGCCCAGCGCCTCGGGCACCGGCGCGCCGATGCCGAGGAGTGCCTTGCGCCCGTCGCACGCCGCCGCCAGCGCGCGCAGCGCAGCGCGCGGGTCGGCGCCGGGCACGAGATCGAAGAA
>DYFW01000117.1 GCA_020725005.1 Thiobacillus denitrificans | reverse complement strand
AATAACGTTCCAGATCGATGTCGATGCCGAGCGAGCGGATTTCCTTCACCAGCACGTTGAACGACTCGGGCATGCCCGCCTCGATCTTGTGGTCGCCCTTGACGATGTTCTCGTACACCTTGGTACGGCCGGTCACGTCGTCGGACTTCACGGTCAGCATTTCCTGCAGCACGTAGGACGCGCCGTAGGCTTCGAGCGCCCAGACTTCCATTTCGCCGAAGCGCTGGCCGCCGAACTGCGCCTTGCCGCCGAGCGGCTGCTGGGTGACGAGCGAGTACGGGCCGGTCGAGCGCGCGTGCATCTTGTCGTCGACCAGGTGGTGCAGCTTCAGCACGTGCTTGTAGCCGACGGTGACCGGACGATCGAAGGCGTCGCCGGTGCGGCCGTCATACAGCGTGACCTGGCCGCCTTCGGGCAGCCCGGCGAGTTGCAGCATGCGACGGATTTCGTCCTCCGAGGCGCCGTCGAACACCGGCGAGGCGAAGGGCACGCCCTTTTGCAGGTTGCGGCCGAGTTCGATGATCTCGTCGTCGGTGAAGCTGTCGAGATCCTCGGTCTTGCCGGAAGAGTTGTAAATCTCCTTGAGGAAGGCGCGCAATTCCTTCGCCACGCTCTTGGTCTGTGCCGCCATCATCTGGCCGATCTTCTCGCCCAGCCCCTTGGCGGCCCAGCCGAGGTGGGTCTCGAGGATCTGGCCGATGTTCATCCGCGACGGCACGCCGAGCGGGTTCAGCACGATGTCGACGGGGCGGCCGTCGGCCATGAAGGGCATGTCCTCGACCGGCACGATCTTGGACACCACGCCCTTGTTGCCGTGGCGGCCGGCCATCTTGTCGCCGGGCTGCAGGCGGCGCTTCACTGCCAGGTAGACCTTGACCATCTTCTGCACGCCGGGCGGCAGTTCGTCGCCGGCGGTGAGCTTTTTCTTCTTCTCCTCGAACATGGCGTCGAATTCGACGCGCTTCTGCGCGAGGCTGTCCTTCAGCGACTCGACCTGGCGGCTGGCTTCGTCGTCGGCGAGGCGAATGTCGAACCAGTCGTGGCGGTTGAGCGATTCCAGATATTCCTTCGTCACCTTGCTGCCCTTGGCGAGCTTCTTCGGGCCGCCGTTGGCGACCTTCAGGTGCAGGAGCTTCTCCAGACGCTGGAAAGTGTCGTCCTCGACGATACGCATGCGGTCGGTGAGGTCCTTCTTGTACTCGGCAAGCTGGGTATCGATGATCGACTGCGCGCGCTTATCCCGTTCAATGCCCTCGCGGGTGAACACCTGGACGTCGATGACCACGCCCGACATGCCGGACGGCACCTTGAGCGAGGTGTCCTTCACGTCGCTGGCCTTCTCGCCGAAGATCGCGCGCAGGAGCTTCTCTTCCGGCGTCAGCTGGGTTTCGCCCTTGGGCGTGACCTTGCCGACCAGCACGTCGCCCGCTTCCACTTCGGCGCCGATCGCGATGATGCCCGATTCGTCCAGGCGCGCCAGCTGGCGCTCGGCGAGGTTGGAAATGTCGCGGGTGATTTCTTCGGGCCCGAGCTTGGTGTCGCGCGCGACCACCGAGAGCTCCTCGATGTGGATCGAGGTAAACCGGTCTTCGGCGACGACCTTCTCGTTGATCAGGATCGAGTCCTCGAAGTTGTAGCCGTTCCAGGGCATGAACGCGACCAGCATGTTCTGGCCCAGCGCGAGCTCGCCCATGTCGGTCGAGGCGCCGTCGGCGATGACGTCGCCGCGCGCGATGACGTCGCCCACCTTCACCAGCGGACGCTGGTTGATGTTGGTGTTCTGGTTGGAACGCGTGTACTTGATCAGCGAGTAGATGTCGACGCCGACCTCGCCCGCGCGGGCTTCGTCGTCGTTGACGCGGATCACGATGCGGCCGGCGTCGACGTAGTCGACCACGCCGCCGCGGTACGCCGTGACGACGGTACCGGAGTCGACCGCGGCGGTGCGCTCGATGCCGGTGCCGACGAAGGGTTTTTCGGGACGCAGGCAGGGCACGGCCTGGCGCTGCATGTTCGAGCCCATCAGCGCGCGGTTGGCGTCGTCGTGCTCGAGGAAGGGAATCAGCGAGGCCGCGACCGACACGATCTGCGCCGGCGCCACGTCCATGTACTCGATGCGATCCGGCGTGGCCAGCGTGAACTCGTTCTTGTGGCGGCACGACACCAGGTCGTCGACAAACCTGCCCTTGGCGTCGAGCGTGGCGTTGGCCTGCGCGATCACGTACTTGCTTTCCTCGATCGCCGACAGATACTCGATTTCATCGGTGACGCGGTTGTTGACCACCTTGCGGTACGGCGTCTCGATGAAGCCGTACCAGTTGGTGCGGGCGAACAGCGCGAGCGAGTTGATCAGGCCGATGTTCGGCCCTTCCGGCGTCTCGATCGGGCACACGCGGCCGTAGTGCGTCGGGTGCACGTCGCGCACCTCGAAGCCGGCGCGCTCGCGGGTCAGGCCGCCCGGGCCCAGTGCCGAGACGCGCCGTTTGTGCGTGATCTCGGACAGCGGGTTGGTCTGGTCCATGAACTGGCTCAACTGCGACGAACCGAAGAACTCCTTGATCGCGGCCGACACCGGCTTGGCGTTAATCAGGTCGTGCGGCATCAGGTTGTCGGATTCGGCCTGCGACAGACGCTCGCGCACCGCGCGCTCGACCCGTACCAGGCCGGCGCGGAACTGGTTCTCCGCCAGTTCGCCCACCGAGCGCACACGACGGTTGCCGAGGTGATCGATGTCGTCGATCTCGCCCCGGCCGTTGCGCAACTCGACCAGGATCTTGATGACGGCGACGATGTCCTCGGTCGACAGCGTGCCGGGGCCGGTCAGCTCCTCGCGGCCGATGCGGCGGTTGAACTTCATGCGGCCGACGGCAGACAGGTCGTAGCGTTCCTCGGTGAAGAAGAGGTTGGCGAACAGCGTATTCACCGCTTCTTCGGTAGGCGGCTCGCCGGGGCGCATCATGCGGTAGATCGCGACCTTGGCGGCATACTCGTCGGCGGTGTCGTCGGTGCGCAGGGTTTGCGAAATGAAGGCGCCGTGGTCGAGGTCGTTGGTATAGAGCGTATGGAATTTTTCGATGCCGGCGGCGGCGATCTTGCCGATCAGTTCCTCGGTGATTTCGTCGTTGGCACGCGCGACGAGTTCACCGGTGTTGGTGTCGACGATGTCATGCGACAGCACGCGGCCGACGACGAACTCGGCGGGCACCGCCCATTTCTTGACGCCGGCGGCGTCGAGCTCGCGGATGTGCTTGGCGGTGATGCGCTTGTCCTTGGCGACGATGACGTGGCCATCCTTGCCGCAGATATCGAAGCGCGCGATCTCGCCGCGCAGGCGCTCCGGCACCAGCTCGAACTGCACGCCCTTGTCGTTGACGTAGAAGGTGTCCTTGTCGAAGAATTCGTTGAGGATCGTCGCCGGCGTGTAGCCCAGCGCCTTGAGCAGGATCGTCACCGGCATCTTGCGGCGGCGGTCGACGCGGAAGAACAGGATGTCCTTGGCGTCGAACTCGAAGTCGAGCCAGGAGCCGCGGTAGGGGATCACGCGCGCCGAGAACAGGAGCTTGCCGGAGCTGTGCGTCTTGCCGCGATCGTGCTCGAAGAACACGCCGGGCGAACGGTGCAGCTGCGACACGATCACGCGCTCGGTGCCGTTGATGACGAAGGAGCCGGTCGGCGTCATGAGCGGAATCTCGCCCATGTAGACCTCCTGCTCCTTGACTTCCTTGATGGTCGGCTTGGACGCTTCCTTGTCCATGATCACCAGGCGCACCTTGGCGCGCAGCGGTGCGCAGTAGGTCAGGCCGCGCTGCTGGCATTCCTTGATGTCGAACACCGGCTCGCCGAGCACGTAGCTGACGTACTCGAGGCGGGCGTTGCCGCTGTGCGAAACGATCGGGAAGATCGAGGTGAATGCGGCCTGCAGGCCTTCGTTCAGACGCTCCTCGACCGAGCGGCCTTCCTGCAGGAAGGCGCGGTAGGAATCGATCTGGGTCGCCAGAAGAAACGGCACCGGAAGGGTGTTGGTCCGGCTGGCAAAGCTCTTGCGCAGACGTTTTTTCTCGGTAAAGGTATAAGCCATGGGTTCTCCTTGACGATCAGATGCGCGCCGTCACACGGGTAGCGGACGGTGCGGGATGAGGCACACGCAAAAAGCAAATGCCCGGAAGCCGATTCCGGGTTCCGGGTATGTGCTGCTTGCGTCTGCCGCGGGCGACGCCCGCGACACACGATCCAACGGGTTCAGTCATCAGCAGTCGGGCGGCCGCTTTCGCGTGCCACCCTCGATGCCCTTGACTTATTTCACCTCGACCTTGGCGCCCGCTTCTTCCAGCTGCTTCTTCAGTGCTTCGGCGTCGGCCTTGGAGATGCCTTCCTTCACCGGCTTCGGCGCACCGTCGACCAGGTCCTTGGCTTCCTTCAGGCCGAGGCCGGTGGCCGCGCGCACGACCTTGATCACTTCGACTTTCTTCTCGCCGGCGGCGGTCAGGATCACGGTGAATTCGGTCTGCTCTTCAGCGGCGGCGGCAGCGCCGCCACCGGCGGCCGGGGCGGCCACGGCGACCGCGGCGGCAGCGGCGGAAACGCCGAACTTCTCTTCCATTTCCTTGATGAGCTCGGACAGCTCGAGGACGGTCATGTTGGCGATGGCGTCCAGAATGTCAGCTTTTGCAACAGCCATGTTTGTTACTCCTGTCAAATGTGCTTCAGATTAAAAAAACGATTTCGTCGATTCGGTTGTCGGCAGGCGCCACCCGCGGCGCGGGTTTACGCAGCCTGCTTGTCGCGTACCGCGGCCAGGCCACGCACGAACTTCGTCGGCACCTCGTTGAGGGTGCGGACGAACTGCGCGATCGGGGCCTGCATGGTACCCAGGAGCTTGGACAGCAGTTCCTCGCGGCTGGGCATGCTGGCCAGATTCCCCACGTCCTTGGCGGACATGACGAAGTTGGGCATGGCACCGGCCTTGATGACGAACTTGTCATTGCTCTTGGCGAACTCGTGCATCACCTTGGCGGCGGCCACGGGATCCTTGGAAATACCGTAGGCAAGCGGTCCGACCAGCTGGTCGGCAATGCCTGCGAACGGGGTATCCGCAATCGCGCGGCGCACCAGCGTGTTCTTCAACACGCGCAGGTAGACACCTTCCTTGCGCGCTTTCGCGCGCAGCCGGGTCATGTCTTCCACCTTGGTGCCACGGTATTCGGCGACGACAACCGTCTGGGCGCCCGCGACTTGCGCGGCCACCTCGGCAACGACGGCCTTCTTCTCTTCCAGATTCAGACTCAAGGTCTTACCTCCTTTTCAGTTACGGGGCGTTGCCCGCCCCGGCTGGCGACCTTGACAGGAAAATCCTGCTGGGGAACGCCATCTGCGTAGGGTTCAGAGGACAGAAGACAGAGGATAGAAGACAGAAGTCTTGCATCACCTGACGACTGACCGCCGACATTAAATCCATGCGGATGCCTACGGTCTTTGACAACCCGCCGGCCCTACGGCAGCCGGCGGCCCAAAGTTCGTTCGGCCCCGCCTCGCGGCAGGGCCGGGTCAATAATCAAGCGTTGACGCTCGCCTGATCGACGCGCACGCCCACGCCCATGGTCGAAGACACCGACAGGCGCTTGAAGTACACCCCCTTGGCGCTCGCCGGCTTGGCGCGCTGCAACGCGTCGAGCAGGGCGACCAGGTTCTCTTTCAGGTCGTCGACGCTGAACGAGGCGCGGCCGATGGTGCAATGCACGATGCCGCCCTTGTCGGTGCGGTACTGCACCTGACCGGCCTTGGCGTTCTTCACCGCGCCGACGACGTCGGGCGACACGGTGCCGACCTTGGGGTTCGGCATCAGGCCGCGCGGGCCGAGGATCTGGCCGAGCTGGCCGACGACGCGCATCGCGTCGGGGGTGGCGATCACCACGTCGAAGTCCATCTTGCCGGCCTTGATCTCGGCGGCCAGATCGTCGAAGCCGACGATGTCGGCGCCGGCGTCACGCGCCTTCTGCGCGTTCTCGCCCTGGGCGAACACCGCCACGCGCACGGTCTTGCCGATACCCTTGGGCAAGACGACGGCGCCACGCACCATCTGGTCGGATTTGCGCGCGTCGACGCCGAGGTTGATCGCGACGTCGACGGATTCGTCGAACTTGGCGGTCGCGGTTTCCTTGACCAGCTGCAGGGCGTCCGTCACCGGATAGTTGCGGGTGCGATCGATTTTCTCTTTCAGCGCGCGCAGGCGCTTGGATGCGTTAGCCATCTCAGACTCCCTCCACGATGATGCCCATGGAACGGGCGGTGCCGGCGATGGTGCGCACGGCCGCGTCCATGTCGGCCGCGGTCAGATCGGGTTCCTTGGTCTTGGCGATCTCTTCCAGCTGGGCGCGGGTGATCGTGCCCACCTTGTCGAGATGCGGCTTGGCGCTGCCCTTGTCGAGCTTGAGCGCCTTCTTGATCAGCACCGTCGCGGGCGGCGTCTTCATGACGAAGGTGAAGCTCTTGTCCGCGAACGCGGTGATCACCACCGGAATCGGCAACCCTGGCTCCATGCCCTGGGTCTTGGCGTTGAACGCCTTGCAGAATTCCATGATGTTGAGGCCGCGCTGACCCAGCGCGGGACCGATCGGGGGCGACGGGTTGGCTTTCCCCGCCGGCACTTGCAGCTTGATGTAGCCGACAATTTTCTTTGCCATGATGGCTCCTTGACGTGAGTACCAACGCGCTTTCGGTCGCCCTACTCGCGCTCCTCTCCGGTTGTCCGGACTTTCCTGCCCCCGAACCCCGGGGCAGACTCAACCAGCCGGGCGGCAGCCCGGCCTAGCTCTTCTCGACCTGGCCGAAGCCCAGCTCGACGGGCGTCGCGCGCCCGAAAATCATCACCGACACGCGCAGCTTGCTCTTGTCGTAGTTCACTTCCTCGACCGTGCCGTTGAAGTCTGTGAACGGGCCGTCGATCACGCGCACCGTCTCGCCCACCTCGAACAGGATCTTGGGCTTGGGCTTTTCCACGCCCTCGCGCATCTGATCCATGATCGCCTGCACTTCCTTCTCGGAAATCGGCGCCGGCTTGGTCGCCGTGCCGCCGACGAAACCGGTGACCTTGGGCGTGCTCTTGACCAGGTGCCAGGTGTCGTCGTCCATCTCCATCTGCACCAGCACATAACCCGGGAAGAACTTGCGCTCGGCGGTTTTCTTCTGGCCCGCCTTCATCTCGACCACTTCCTCGACCGGCACCAGGATCTCGCCGAAGCGGTCCTTCATCCCGGCGCGCTCGATGCGCTCGGCCAGATTGCGCGCCACGCTTTTCTCGAAGCCGGAGTAGGCATGAACCACGTACCACCGCATACTCAACCCCCGTGTCCCAAGGCCAGCTTCACCAGCCACGTCAAAATGCCATCGACCGCCCACATGAACAGCCCCATCACGATGACGAACAGCATCACCACTCCCGTCATCTGCATGGTCTCCTTGCGGGTCGGCCAGACGACCTTCCGCGCCTCGTCACGCGCATCGACCGCAAACGCGAAGAAGCGCCGGCCCGGTCCGGAGAAGCCAGCCACGACACCCGCCAGGATCACGCCGACGAGCACCGACAGCACACGCACCACGGTGGGCGCGTCCGCAAAAAAATAAAAGCCGGCCACCCCTGCGATGACCAGCAGCACTGCCACCAGCAACTTCAGTTTGTCAGCCATGAATGCTGCGCCTTGCGGCTTAATCCTTTGGCAGGCCAAGAGGGTCTCGAACCCCCAACCTTCGGTTTTGGAGACCGACGCTCTACCAATTGAGCTATTGGCCTGTGTTTCAAAAGACCGCGGCCGACGCGGCATCGCCGCCCCGGCCCGGCCTTGCATGCGCCTTACTCTTCGATCTTGGCCACGACGCCGGCGCCGACGGTGCGGCCGCCTTCA
>DYFW01000116.1 GCA_020725005.1 Thiobacillus denitrificans | reverse complement strand
CCGCGCCGTCTCAACACCACCTGCGACCGCCTGCTGCTGCTCGGCTTCCTCGAAGAGAAAACCCATTTTGGCGAGGAAGAGGTCGACGAGGTCATCGCCGACCTCAGGAGCGAGGTCGCGCACCAGGCCTACGAAGGCCCGCCCGCCGGCGTCGGCGTCGCGCCTGCCGCGAACGGCAACGGCCTCGCAAGCGAGGAGGCCGCCCTCTTGGTGCAGCGGCTGGAGCAGGTCGAGCGTTCGGTCAACCGCATCCTGCCCATCGTGCGCAAGATCCTGTATGCCGTGAGCGAACGCCGGTCGGAGGCGGACGACGACGCGGGCGACGCCGCCGGCCGCACGCAGCGGGGGTGAGCATGACGCAAGTGCTGTGCGTGGCGGGCGCCCGCCCCAATTTCATGAAAATCGCCCCGGTGATGGCGGCCCTCGCCGAAGCCGGCATCGCCGCCCAACTGTTGCACACCGGCCAGCACTACGACGCGGCGATGAGCGACAGCTTCTTTGCCGACCTCGGCATCCCCCGGCCGGATCATCACCTCGAAGTCGGCTCCGGCAGCCATGCGGTCCAGACCGCCGAGGTCATGAAACGCTTCGAACCGGTGCTGGAGGCCGTCCAGCCGCAGGCGGTGCTCGTCGTCGGCGACGTCAACTCGACCCTGGCTTGCGCGCTGGTCGCCGCCAAGCGCGGGGTGCGCGTGATCCATGTCGAGGCGGGCTTGAGGAGCTACGACCGCGGCATGCCGGAAGAGATCAACCGCGTGCTCACCGACCAGATTTCCGACCTGCTCTTCACCACCGAAAAGAGCGCGCTCGCCAATCTCGTGCGCGAGGGCATCGACCCGGCGCGCGTCGCGTTCGTCGGCAACGTGATGATCGACACGCTTTATCGACACCTGGATCGCGCGGTGCCGGCATCCGGCACGCTCGGCGCGGCGCTGCCGGCGTACGCCGTGCTCACGCTGCACCGGCCGTCCAACGTCGACCACCCCGACACCCTCGGTGCGCTGCTCGACGTCGTCGGCGAGATCAACCGCCGCCTGCCGGTGGTGCTGCCGCTGCATCCGCGCACGCGTGCCAACATCGAGAAATTCGGCCTCACCGCCAAACTCGACGGCCTGCGCCTGCTGCCGCCGGTGGGTTACCTGGAAATGCTCGGCCTCATGCGCGAGGCGAAACTGGTGCTGACCGACTCCGGCGGCATCCAGGAAGAAACCACCGCGCTCGGCGTGCCCTGCCTCACGCTGCGCGAGAACACCGAACGGCCGATCACCCTGACCGAAGGCACCAACACCCTGGTCGGCGCCAACCCGGCCGCGATCCGTGCGGCCTTCGAGGACGTCATGACGAGCGGCGGCAAGGCCGGCCGCATTCCGGAAAACTGGGACGGCCGCGCCGCGACGCGCATCGCGCACGCGCTGCACGCCTGGCTGCCGGGGCAGAAGGGACGGCGCACGGCATGAGCGGAAACCCGATCCGGAACGCGATGTCGATCGATGTCGAGGACTATTTCCAGGTGTCCGCCTTCGCGCCCCACATCCGGCGCGAGGACTGGGACCGCCTGCCGTGCCGCGTCGAACGCAACGTCGACGTGATCCTCGGCCTGCTCGACGAGGCGGGCGCCCGCGCCACCTTCTTCACGCTCGGCTGGATCGCCGAGCGCTATCCGCAGGTGGTGCGCCGCATCGTCGACAATGGCCACGAGCTCGCCAGCCACGGTTACGGACACCAGCGCGCCAGCGACCTGACGCCTGCGCAATTCCGCGCCGACATCACCCGCGCCAAGTCCATCCTCGAAGACCGGGGGGGCGTTGCCGTGCGCGGCTATCGCGCGCCGAGCTTCTCGATCAACCGCAGGAATTGGTGGGCGGTCGAGGAACTCGAAAACGCCGGCTACGTGTACAGCTCCAGCATCTACCCGGTGAAACACGATCATTACGGCATGCCCGACGCGCCGCGTTTCCCGCACCGCCCCAACGGCGAGGGCGGCATCCTCGAACTGCCGCCGACCACCGTGCCGCTGTTCGGCCGCAACCTGCCCGCGGCGGGGGGCGGCTGGTTCCGCCTCCTGCCCTACCGGGTGTCGCGCTGGATGCTCGAACGCGTCAACACCGAAGAACGCGCGCCCTGCATGTTCTACTTCCATCCCTGGGAGGTCGACCCCGGGCAGCCGGTGCAACGCGGCATTTCCGCCAGGACCCGCTTCCGCCATTACGTCAATCTGCAACGCATGCAAGGCAGACTGCGGCAATTGCTCAAGGATTTTGAATGGGATCGCGTCGACCGCGTGTATCTCGCCGAACAGTGAACATGCCTGCCGAACCCGTCGCCCTGACAGACGCCGCTGCGGCCGAGGTCGCCGTGAGGCGGCTCGAGGCGGGCGATCGTGGTCGCTGGGATGATTACGTCAACGCCCACCCCGACGCGACTTTCTTTCATCGTGCCGGCTGGCAGCGCGTGATCGGGGAAGCCTTCGGCCACCGCACGCATTTCCTGCTGGCCGAGCGCGGCGGCGAGATCGTCGGCGTGCTGCCGCTCGCCGAAATCAAGAGCCGCCTGTTCGGCCACAGCCTCGGCTCGCTGCCCTTCTGCGCCTACGGCGGCATCCTCGCCGACCACGACGCCGCGTATCGCGCGCTCGACGGCGCGGCGCAGGCGCTGGCGCAGGACTTGGGCGTCGGCGCGCTCGAATACCGCAACCAGTCGCCCCAGCACGCGCACTGGCCGACCAAGGACCTCTACGTCACGTTCAAGAAAGCGATCGAACCCGAGATCGAGGCCAACCTGAACGCCATCCCGCGCAAGCAGCGCGCGATGGTGCGGAAGGGCATCAAGGCCGGCCTCGTCGGCGAGATCGATTCCGGCACGCGCCGCTTTTTCGACGCCTACTCGGAGAGCGTGCACCGCCTCGGCACGCCGGTGTTCTCGCGGCGCTATTTCGAGCTGCTGAAGGACGAGTTCGGCGACGACTGCGAAATTCTCACCATCACGCAGAATGGCACGCTCATCGCCAGCGTGCTGTCGTTCTACTTCCGCGACGAGGTGCTGCCCTACTACGGCGGCGGCGTGGCGGCCGCGCGCGCGGTGGCCGGCAACGACTTCATGTACTGGGACCTGATGCGGCGCGCCTGCGAGCGCGGGCTCAAGGTATTCGACTTCGGCCGCAGCAAGCGCGGCACCGGCGCGTTCGACTTCAAGAAGAACTGGGGTTTCGAGCCGACGCCACTGTATTACGAGTATTTCCTGGTGGCGGACGACGCGGTACCCGAGATCAACCCGCTCAATCCCAAGTACCGCCTGTTCATCGAGGCGTGGAAGCGGATGCCGCGAGGGCTGGCCAACGTCATCGGCCCGCATATCGTGAAGAACCTGGGGTAGGGCGGTGAAGGAAGGCCTGCTGTTCCTCGCCCATCGCATTCCCTTTCCGCCCAACAAGGGCGACAAGATCCGCTCGTTCCATCTGCTGAAGCACCTGGCCTCGCGCTACCGCGTGCACCTGGGCGCCTTCGTCGACGATCCGGAAGACTGGCAATACGCCGATGCGCTCAAGCCCTACTGCGCGTCGCTGAAGCTCGTGCCGCTGCGGCCGCGCCGCGCCAGGCTGATGAGCCTCGCGGGATTGCTGACCGGCGAGGCGCTCACGCTGCCGTATTACCGCCATGCCGAATTCACGCAGTGGGCGCGCGGACTCGCGGCTGACGGCAGCGTCAGCCGCGGCCTCGCATTCTCGTCGGCGATGGCGCAGTTCCTGCCGCGCAATCTCGAACGCCGCGTGCTCGACATGGTCGACGTCGATTCCGACAAGTGGACGCAGTACGCGTCCACCCGGCGCTGGCCGCTGTCGTGGTTATACGCGCGCGAAGGCCGCCGGCTGGCCGCGTGGGAGGCGCGCGTGGCAGCGGATGTCGACGCCACGCTACTCGTCTCGCACGACGAGGCGGCGCTCCTGCGCGCGCGCGTGCCACAGGCAAGCCACAAGATCGCGGCCTTCGAAAACGGCGTCGACGCCGAATACTTCTCGCCGGCGCGCGATTATCCGGACCCTTACGCCGCGGACGTGCGCGGCGTCGTCTTCACCGGCGCCATGGACTACTGGCCGAACATCGACGCCGTCATCTGGTTTGCCGAGCGCATCTTCCCTGCGGTGCGCGACCGGGTGCCTGGCGCGCAGTTCACCATCGTCGGCAGCCGCCCGGCCGAGGCGGTGCTGGCGCTGGCGCGCCAGCCTGGCGTCGTCGTCACCGGCCGCGTTGCCGACGTGCGCCCCTGGCTCGCGCACGCGGCCTGCGCCGTGGCGCCGCTCAGGATCGCGCGCGGCGTGCAGAACAAGGTGCTCGAGGCGATGGCGATGGCGCGCTGGGTCGCGGCCACGCCGCAGGCGGCCGAGGGCATCCGCGCCGAAGCCGGGCGCGACTACCGGCTGGTGCGCGACGAGGCGGATTTCGCGCGTGTCGTGATCGAGACGCTGCGCTCGCAGACCCGCAATCCCGCCGCGCGCGACTGCGTGCTGCGCCACTACGACTGGGACCGCAACGTCGCCGTGATCGACCCCTGGCTCGCTGCGGCGCCCGCCGCACCGCCGCTGGAGACCTGTGCCGCATGAACGCCCTGCCCGAAACGCTCCCGTCCGACGCGCGCAGCCGCTGGCTGCCGCCGGCATTGCTGACCGCCGCCGTGCTCCTGGCACTGACCGCGATGTTCTGGCCGACCGTGCATTCGATGGTCGAAATCTGGGATCGCTCGGAAACCTTCACCCACGGCTACCTCATCTTCCCCATCAGCGCCTGGCTGATCTGGCGCCAGCGCGATGAACTCGCGCGGATCCAGCCGAGCCCGGATTGGCGCGGCCTCGGGTTGCTCGCCGCCTCGGGCGTGGCCTGGCTGCTGGCCGACGCCGGCAGCGTCGGCGTCGTCGCCCAGTACGGCTTCATCGGCATGTTCATCGCCGTGATCTGGACCCTGCTCGGCGGGCGCTTCGTGCGGGCGGCCTTCTTTCCGCTCGCCTTCCTGCTGTTCGCCGTGCCGGTCGGCGAATTCCTCATTCCGCCGCTGATGGAAGTCACTGCCGATTTCACCGTCGCGATGCTGCAGGTCACCGGCATCCCGGTCTACCGCGAGGGGCTCTTCTTCAGCATCCCCAGCGGCGACTGGTCGGTGGTCGAAGGCTGCTCGGGGCTGCGCTATCTCATCGCCTCGGTCACGCTCGGCGTGCTCTACGCCTACCTCACCTACCGTTCGTGGAAGCGGCGCCTGCTGTTCTCGCTCGCCGCCGTCGTCGTCCCCGTCTTCGCGAACAGCGGCCGCGCCTACATGATCGTGATGATCGCGCACTTCTCGGACATGAAGCTCGCGCTCGGCGTCGACCACTACATCTACGGCTGGGTCTTCTTCGGCCTGGTCATGCTGCTCCTGTTCTGGATCGGCAGCTTCTGGCGCGAGGACGAGGCGCCGCCCGCCCCCCCCGCCGCGGCGACCCTCGCAGGCGCCGGCAAGCCGCGGCCGATCGTGCCGGCCGTCGTCGCCACGCTCGTCGTCGCCGGCCTGTGGCCGGCCTACGCGGCGTGGCTGTCGGCGCGTCCGCTGCCGCCCCTGCCGGAGTTGCAGCTGCGGGCCGCCGCCGGCTGGCAGCCCACCGCGCCCTTCACCGACTGGGTGCCGCACTGGATCGGCGCCGACCGTACGCTGCGCCAGAGCTATGCCCAGGCCGACCAGCGCGTCATGCTCGAACTCAACTACTACGCCACCCAGCGCCAGGACGCCGAACTCATCAACTCGCAGAACTTCATGATCCGGCAGAAGGATCCGGTGTGGTCGAACGTCGGTGAAGGCATCGTCACGGCGACCATCGGCGGCGTCGAACGCCCCGTCCGCCAGGCCAAGCTGCGTCGCGCCGACGGCCAGCGCCTGCTCGTCTGGCAGTGGAACCTGATCAACGGCGCGCCCACGGTGAGCGACCACAAGGCCAAGCTCGTGCTCGCGCTCGACCGCGTGCGCCTGCGCCGCGACGACGGCCTCTCGGTGCTCATCGCCGCCCCCTACGAGGACACGCAGCAGGATGCCGCGGCGGCGGTCCTGGCGCGCTTCGCCGCCGACATGGCGCCCGCCCTCGCCGCGACGCTCGACGGAGTCGACGGCCAGTGACCGCGCACATCGTGCACGTCGTCCACCGCTTCGACACCGGCGGCATGGAAAACGGCATGGTCAACCTGTTCAACACGCTGCCGCCGACCCGCTATCGTCACACCGTCGTCGCGCTCACCGACTACAGCGGCTTTCGCCACCGCATCACCGCGCAGCGCGTCGATTTCCACGCGCTCGGACGCGCGCCGGGCAACGGCCTCGGCTGGACGGCCCGCCTGTGGAAGCTGCTGCGCCAGTTGCAGCCCGACCTCGTCCACACCCGCAACCTCGCGGCGCTCGAGGCGCAGTTCGTCGCCTTGGCGGCCGGCATACGCGCCACCGTGCACGGCGAGCACGGCCGCGATGTGTTCGACCTCCACGGCCGCAACTGGAAATACAACCTGCTGCGCCGCGCCGCGCGGCCGCTGGTGTCGAACTACATCGCCGTGAGCCGCGACCTCGCCGGCTGGTTGCGGCGCGACATCGGCGTGCCCGAGTCGAAAATCCACCAGATCTACAATGGCGTCGACAGCGTGAAGTTCCGCCCGCGCGTCGGCCCGCGCCCCGACTTCGCGCATCCCGACAGCATCGTGTTCGGTTCGGTCGGGCGCATGGTCGAGGTCAAGGACTATCCTGCGCTGGTGCGTGCCTTCATCCAGATCATGCGCCAGCAGCCCGAGCGCGCCGAGCGCGCGCGTCTCGTCATCGTCGGCGACGGGCCCGCGCGCGCCACCTGCCTCGACATGCTGCAGGGCGCGGGGCTCGCGCACCTGGCCTGGCTGCCCGGCGTGCGCGACGACATCCCGGACATCATGCAGGCGATCGACGTGTTCGTCCTGCCCTCGAAGAACGAGGGCATTTCCAATACCATCCTCGAAGCCATGGCCTGCGGCCTGCCGGTCGTCGCCACCGCGGTCGGCGGCAACGTCGAGTTGGTCGAGGACGGCGTCAACGGCCTTCTGGTGCCGCCGGGCGACCTCGGCACGATGGTACAGGCCTTGCTTTTCTACCTGGATGCGCCGGCGCGCATCGCCGCGCACGGCGCCAGCGCGCGGCGCCAGGCCGAACAGCGCTACAGCATTCCGGCCATGGCCGAAGCCTACGCGGCGGTGTACGACAAGACGCTCGCGCGCGCGCGCCGAAACGCCGCCGAACGGCGCGAATAATCGACAGGACAGGAAGCAGACCACCATGTGCGGCATCACCGGCATCTTCGACACCCGCGAGGCGAGCGACATCCCGCGCGCGCTGCTCCACCGCATGAACGAGACCCAGTTCCACCGCGGCCCCGACGAGGGGGGGCTGCACCTGGAACCGGGCGTGGGCCTCGGTCACCGGCGGCTGTCGATCATCGACCTCACGACCGGCCAGCAGCCGCTCTTCAACGAGGACGGCTCGGTCGTCGTCGTGTTCAACGGCGAGATCTACAACTTCCAGGAACTGGTGCCCGAGCTCGAGGCGCTCGGCCACGTCTTCCACACCCATTCGGACACCGAAGTCATCGTCCATGCCTGGGAGGCCTGGGGCGAAGCGTGCGTTGCGCGCTTTCGCGGCATGTTCGCCTTCGCGCTGTGGGACCGCAAGGCCGCGACGCTCTTCGTCGCGCGCGACCGCTTCGGCGTCAAGCCGCTGTACTACGCCTTCCTCGACGACGGCGCATTCATTTTCGGTTCCGAACTCAAGTCGCTGATGGCGCATCCGCAGCTGCCGCGCGACATCGACCCGCTGGCGGTGGAGGAATACTTCGCCTACGGCTACGTGCCCGAGCCGCGCACCATCTTCAAGCGCGCGTGCAAGCTGCCGCCCGGCTTCACCCTGACGCTGAAGCG
>DYFW01000115.1 GCA_020725005.1 Thiobacillus denitrificans | reverse complement strand
TGGCAGTTGCCGTGCAGGTGCTTGATCACCGGCACCCGCGCCTCGCCGGTGATGCGCTCGATCAGGCCCTTGCCGCCGCGCGGCACGATCACGTCGACGTAGTCCTTCATGGTGATGAGCTCGCCCACCGCGGCACGGTCGGTGGTTTCGATCACCTGCACCACCGTCGCCGGCAGTCCGGCGGCCTCCAGGCCTTCTCGCACGCAGGCGGCGATCGCCTGGTTGGAGTGCAGCGCCTCGGAGCCGCCGCGCAGGATCGCCGCGTTGCCGGATTTCAGGCACAGGCCCGCGGCGTCCGCGGTGACGTTGGGGCGCGCCTCGTAGATGATGCCGATGACGCCGAGCGGCACCCGCATCTTGCCGACCTGGATGCCGGAGGGGCGGTATTTGAGACCATCGATCTCGCCGACCGGGTCCGCGAGCGCGGCGATCTGCTCCAGGCCTTCGGCCATGCCGGCCACCGTCTTGTCGGTGAGCTGCAGGCGGTCGAGCAGCGCGCTGTCGAAGCCGGCGGCGCGCGCGTGCGCCATGTCGCGCGCGTTGGCTTCGAGCAGCGCGGCGGCGTCGCGCCGGATCGCCGCGGCCATCGCCGCGAGCGCATGGTTCTTCCGGTTGGTGTCGGCGCGGGCGATCGCGCGCGAAGCCTCGCGCGCTTGTTTGCCCACCGTCTGCATGTACTGTTTCACGTCCATCATCATGTCCTGTGTGCCGGCTGCGCCGCCAGCCCGATGCCGACGCGCAGCAGCGTATCCCACGCATCGCCGGTGCGCTCCAGCCCCTTGGCCTGGCGATCGACCAACGCGAGCTCGGCGAGCGCGGCCTCGATCTGCGCGAGGTCGAGGCGCTTCAATGCCCGTTCGATCTGCGGCGCGCGCTGCTTGTCGCGCCCCCACAGCGTGCGCATCAGGCCCGGCAGGCTGTCGCCCTGCTCGAGCGCCCATTTTAGCCTGAGCAGCAGCGTTACCGCGGCGGTCACCTGCCACAGGATCGCCGGCACCGCTTCGCCGCTGTCCCGGAGGTCGGCCACGCCCTGTGCGAACCGTGCGCCATCGCCGGCGTAGAGCGCGTCGGCGAGCACCTCGGCCTCGAGCCGGCTGACGTCGACCACCGCGTGCTCGACGTCGGCCAGCGTGACGGTGCCCGGCGGCAGCAGCAGCGCGAGCTTGTCGATCTCCTGCTGCGCCGCGAGCAGATTCCCTTCGACCCGGTCGGCGAGGAATTCCAGCGCGGCGGGTTCCGCGCGCAGGCCCTGCTTCGCCAGCCGGCGCGCGATCCAGTCGGGCAACCGCGCGCGGTCGACCGGCTTGGCCTCGATCACGACCCCCTTGGCGGCCAGCGCGGCGAACCAGCGGCTCTGCATCGTCTTCCAGTCGAGGCCGGGCAGGCTCACCAGCGTCAACGTATCGGGAGGCAGCTTGCCGGCGTAGGCCTCCAGCGCCTTGGCGCCGTCGACGCCGGGCTTGCCCGAGGGGATACGGATTTCGGTCAGCCGCCGCTCGGCGAACAGCGACAGATTGTCGTTGCCGGTGAAGATGGCCTGCCAGTTGTAACGCCCCTGCACCGTGTGCACCGTGCGTTCGACATGGCCCGCCGCGCGCGCGGCGGCGCGGATCGCGTCGCTTGCCTCCTGGGCGGCGAGCGGCTCGTCGCCCACGACCACGTAGAGCGGCGCAAGCCCGCGGGCAAGCTGGTCGGGCAGGCGGTCGGCAGGGATGTTCAAGAGCCGGTGGCGGGTTTGATCGCCTGCAGCCGGCGCACGATGCGCAGCGCAGCGGTGTCGGTCATGTCGCGGTGGAGCAGGTCCTCCTCGGCTCCCTTGGCGAGGATCTGCGCATCGTCGTAGGTCATGTCGCGGGTGAGCTCGATGACCTCCTCGGGGGCAAGGACAGCGCCGTCGCGGCCGCTCACGCTATAGCGCAGCGTCAGGCCGAGGCGGTATTCGGCGACCCGGCCCGCGCCCGACAGCGACAGGATGGCCTTGCTGCGGATTTCCTGGCCCAGGTGCAACACCGCCTCGGCCTCGGCGGCGCTCGCGACCAGCCGCGTGTGGCGGTTGGCGACGAGGCTGCTGCGCAGGCGCTGCGCCACCGCGCCCCCGGCGGGCGCATCGAGATACAGCGTGGCAAAGGGAATCCCGTCGTAGCGCCGCAGCTGGAAGCCGCAGCCGGCGACGAGCGCGGCGGGCAACAGGGTGAGAAAGTGGCGGCGCTTCATGCGACGAGGTTGACCAGGCGTCCGGGCACCACCACCACTTTCTTCGGCGGCCTGCCCTCGAGGTATTTCTGCGCGGCTTCGCTCGCCAGCGCCGCCGCCTCGATCGCCGCCTTGTCGGCGGCGGCGGGCACGCGCAGCGCACCGCGCAGCTTGCCGTTGACCTGCAGCACGAGCTCGATCTCGTCCTGCACCAGCGCAGTTTCGTCCACGGCCGGCCAGCTCATCGCCGCGCCCGGCCTCAGCTCGGCGTACAGCGCTTCGGCAATATGCGGCACGATGGGGGCGAGCAAGGCGACTGCGGCTTCGAGCACTTCCTGGCGCACGCTGCGGGTGATGGCGTCGCTCCCCTCCAGCTTGCCGAGCGCGTTCATCAACTCCATCACCGCGGCGATCGCGGTGTTGAACTGGCGGCGGCGCGCGATGTCGTCGCCGACCTTCTGGATCGTCTGGTGCAGCTGGCGGCGCAGGGCCCTGGCGGCATCCGGCAGGTCGCCCCCGGCAAATGCGGCGACCGCCCCAGCCTGCACATGCTCGTAGACCGTCTTCCACAACCGCTTGAGGAAGCGGTGCGCGCCCTCGACGCCGGCGTCCGACCATTCCAGGCTCTGTTCCGGCGGCGCCGCGAACATGGTGAACAGTCGCGCGGTGTCGGCGCCGTAGGCATCGATCAAGGCTTGCGGGTCGACGCCGTTGTTCTTCGACTTCGACATTTTTTCGGTGCCGCCGGCGATCACCGGCTGACCGTCGGATTTCAGGATCGCCACGCCGTCGCGCATTTCCACATCGGCCAGGTTGAACCAGGTCTTCTTGCCGCTGGCGTCCTCGCGGTAGAACGTCTCGGCGACGACCATGCCTTGCGTCAGCAGGTTGGTGAAGGGTTCGTCGCTCGACACCAGGCCCTCGTCGCGCATCAGCTTGTGGAAGAAGCGCGCGTAGAGCAGATGCAGGATCGCGTGCTCGATGCCGCCGATGTACTGGTCGACCGGCAGCCACTGATTGGCGCGGGCGTCGAGCATGCCGCCGTCGTAATCGGGGCAGGCGTAGCGCGCGTAGTACCACGACGACTCGACGAAGGTGTCCATGGTGTCGGTCTCGCGCCGCGCCGCGCCGCCGCATTTGGGGCAGGTGCAATTGACGAAATCGGCGCGCTTGTTGAGCGGGTTGCCGGCGCCGTCGGGCACCACGTCCTCCGGCAGCACCACCGGCAATTGCTCGGCCGGCACCGGCACGTCGCCGCAGGCATCGCAATGGATGATGGGAATCGGGCAGCCCCAGTAGCGCTGGCGCGAAATGCCCCAGTCGCGCAGGCGGAACTGGGTTTTCTTTTCGCCGAGCCCCTTGGCGGCGAGGTCGGCGGCGATGGCGTCGACCGCCTGCTCATGGTTCAGGCCGTCGTACTTGCCCGAATTCACGCACACGCCGCGCGCCTTGTCGCCGTACCATTCCTGCCAGGCGTCGGAAGAAAAGGTTTCGCCGTCGACCGCGATCACCTGCCTGATCGGCAGGCCGTATTTCCGCGCAAAGCCGAAATCGCGCTCGTCGTGCGCCGGCACCGCCATCACCGCGCCCTCGCCGTAGCTCATCAGCACGTAGTTGCCGACCCACACCGGGATGGCATCGCCGGTGAGCGGATGGCTGACCTTGAGGCCGGTATCCATGCCCTTCTTTTCCATCGTCGCCATGTCGGCCTCGGCGACACTGCCCTGCTTGCATTCGGCGATGAAGGCGGCGAGCGCGGGATTGTCGGCGGCGGCGCGGGTGGCGAGCGGGTGCTCGGCGGCGACGGCGACGAAGCTCACGCCCATGAGGGTGTCGGCGCGGGTGGTGAACACCCACAGCTTCTCGTCCTTGCCGTCGAGTGTGTACGGGAAAGCCAGCCGCACGCCCACGCTCTTGCCGATCCAGTTGGCCTGCATCGTCTTCACCCGCTCCGGCCAGCCCGGCAAATCGTCGAGACCGGCCAGCAGTTCGTCGGCGTACTGGGTGATGCGGAAGAAGTACATCGGGATGTCGCGCTTTTCGACCAGCGCGCCGGAGCGCCAGCCGCGCCCCTCGATGACCTGCTCGTTGGCGAGCACCGTCGCATCGACCGGGTCCCAGTTGACCGTCGCCATCTTCTTGTAGATCACGCCCTTCTCGAACAGCCGCGTGAACAGCCACTGCTCCCAGCGGTAATAGTCCGGCTTGCAGGTGGCGAGCTCGCGCGACCAGTCGATGGCGAACCCCAGCGCCTTGAGCTGCGCGCGCATATGGTCGATGTTGGCGTAGGTCCAGGCGGCCGGCGGCACGCCGTTGGCGATCGCCGCATTTTCGGCGGGCAGGCCGAACGCGTCCCAGCCCATCGGCTGCAGCACGTTGTAGCCGTGCATCGCGTGGTAACGCGCCAGCACGTCGCCGATGGTGTAGTTGCGCACGTGGCCCATGTGCAGCTTGCCCGACGGGTACGGGAACATCGACAAGCAGTAATACTTGGGCTTGGTCGAGTCTTCATGCGCGCGAAAGGCCTCGGTGTGCGCCCACTTCGCCTGCGCGGCACGTTCGATGTCCTGGGGATGGTATTTTTCTTGCATGAAAACTGCTCAAATGGGTAAACGTGCGGATCGACAATTATACCCACGCCCCGTCAGCCGCCGCCGGAGTGGCAGAAACGCTCCGCACTTTGAAGACTACGAAGAACAGCCTGTATTCGCGACGTCCTCGCCGCGTCACCCCAACCGGGTCCATACGCCTTAATATCTCACCCCACAAACAATATACGCGGAGTCTTTCAGGCTTTCTCTAAACACAGGGAGGCGGGATGACGTTTTTTTCTCCGTACGCTGAAACTGCCCACATCGGGCCGTCCGAACCAGGCGCCGACGAACCCGCGCGCGATCCGCTGCGGGCCATTTCCGCGCAGCTTGTTCGCGAGTTGCGTGCCGACGCCGTGGTGCTCGGCATCGACCTGGGCCACGGCTATCGCCATGAAACGCTGAACACGGCCGAAGACCTGCCGGACGACCTGGCGCGAACCGATTTCAACGCTCTTTACGGCCATGCTTGCCATGGCCGCCTGACCAGCGGAATCGCCAGGCGGCGCGAAGTTCCACGCTCCCGCATCACCCTCCTGCGCGCACCCGGCAAGCCCAATTTCGATGCAGGCTGCCGCAAGCGACTGACACTCATCCTACCTTTCGTCGACCATGCCGTCGCCCTTGCCTGCGCACTGGAGACCAGCCATCAGGCCGCCCGCAACGCCCGAATCCTGCTGGATGCAACGGTAGATGCCGCGCTATTGCTCACCACCGACGGCCGGGTATTGCAGGCCACGGCTTCCGCAAGGGCCATGCTCGAAACTGTGGGCGTCCGCGTGGAAGACAGACTGACTCTGCCCGACCCCCGTCTGCACAAGCATTTCGAGATGCTGCTGGGTCGATTTCGCCACCCGCACGCGGGGGCGCGCCTGCATTTCGACCTGCTGCCCGGCCTGCGCATCGCGTTGCGGGCGATCGATACGCGGCCGGGCCTGTTCGTTCTTTCGATCACACCCGTCGCCGGGCTGGATACGCGTGCGTCCAGTTTTGCTGCCCAATACGGGCTCACCCCATGCGAGCTTAAACTGAGCCAGGCCCTCGCGGGTGGGATGACCTTGAAGGAATGCGCCTGCCGCTGGAATCGTTACTACGAAACCCTCCGCGGGCAACTGAAAACCCTCTTCTCCAAGACCGGCTGCCGCCGCCAAGCCCAGCTCGTCGTCCTGTACCGGGAACACGTCCCTGATTGAGTCCCCCAATTGGGGGATGCGTCCGCACGCCGGGATTTATTTAATGTCGGCAAGCCATACCGGCCTTTCAACAGGAGATCCCGACATGCCTTTCCCGACCCCTAACAGTGACGAGAATCTGGCCGCACCTGCCACGCCCTTCATGGGCAATTTTCACAAAACCCTGCCACACAACGACTATGGCGAGGTCGATCCCGAGGCTTACAGGGAATTCATGCAAACTTGCCTTGCCATCGAGTCCGGCATGCCCATCAATTTCCAGGAAGTCCCCCGGGGACCTAACAATACGGCCAGTGCGCCGCTGCAGAGCGCTTTCCATGCCGCTGCCGACACATCGGTTGCCAAGTTCATCAGCCCGCTCGCTGGCGCGGCGAGCGAGACACACGGCCCGGATCCCAAATCGCTCGACATGCTGCCCGCTCCGGGCATCCAGTCCATCTCGACCACGGCGGAAATGGCCGAACTCTATAGCATGGCCCTGCTGCGCGACGTGCCGCTGGTCGCCTTCCAGGAACATCGCAGCCCGCCCCTCACCGACAGTACCGGCTGCACGGGCGAGGACGTGCCTGCAACCGACAGCGCCGCCATCGGCAAGGCCGTGAAGCGGCTCAACACCCTGTTCGATTACGCCGTCACCTGCGACACCGATCCCGGCAAGCTCAGCACGCCACTCGATCTGGATGATGGCAAGGGTGGCGCGGAATTGACGGTGCAGACGGTCTTCCGCTCCGGCCTGCACGACGAGCAGTACGGTCCGCTGGTGAGCCAGTTCTTCATCCGGCAGATTGGCTACGGCACGCAGACCATCGACCAGAAACAGGTGCCCTACCTGCACGGCAAGAATTTCCTCACCAGCCACGGCGACTGGCTGCTGGCGCAGAACACCGGCAAGGACAAATACGGCCGCAGCTACGGCGACTGCAACAACTACGGCGACCAGCTTGCCGGCCGCGAGGACTATTATCCCCTCACTGCCGACGGCACGCCGCTGCGCCGCTACATCTCGACCATGCGCGATCTTGCCCGTTTCGTGAATCGCGACGCGCTGCACCAAGCCTATTTCAACGCCGCGCTGTTCCTCGACGGCATCGGCGCGCCGCTCGATGCGGGCAACCCCTACCGCGGCAACTGCTACGGTCGCGAAGCCGCGTTCGCCTCCATCGGCGGGCCTGATCTGCTGACCCTGGTTTCCGAAGTCGCCAGCCGCGCGCTCAAGGTCGTCTGGCGGCAGAAGTGGCTGGTGCACCGCCGTTGCCGTCCCGAGGTCTACGGCGGCCTGCTGCACATGCAGCGGATCGGCGCGGAAGGCGTCGTCAACCCCGCAGCCACCGGAGACGACGCGAACAAGAAGCACCGCCTGCGCGACTACGGAATCGCCACGCTGGCGCTCGCCGCTGCGCACCGCTGTGACGGCAGCAACAAGTGCGAGCACCGCCTGGCCAAGGCCAGGACGGCGTTCGACGAAATCCTCCAGGAAGTAGAGGCGCGCAACGGCGGCACGCTCTTCCTGCCGATGGCGTTCTCGGCCGGCTCGCCCACCCACCCGGCATACGGCGCAGGTCACGCCACCGTCGCAGGTGCCTGCGTGACCGTGCTCAAGGCCTGGTTCGACGAGGACGCGACCCTGAAGAGCGTCTTCGACGCCGCGAACGACAGGGCGGCAAAACATGCCGGCCCCAAGGACCCGCCCGGCGGCCATCTTGAAATCCTCCAGCCCGGCTACCGCCAGGCGGGCGGCGGGGTCGAGGATTTCTGTCACCCCCAGGCCTATGCCGGCCCCGACCTCGAATGCATGACCGTCGGCGGCGAACTCAACAAACTCGCCAGCAACGTGGCAATGGGTCGCAGCATGGGGGGCGTACATTGGCGAACCGACAACACCCGCAGTTTGCGGCTAGGCGAGCAGATTGCCATCGAAATCCTGAGGAAACAGTTGTGTGCGTCAAGTTGTGCAAATTCGTAATCAGGTAATTGGTTGATTCTGT
>DYFW01000114.1 GCA_020725005.1 Thiobacillus denitrificans | reverse complement strand
ACCCGCCCCCTTCCAACCCCGGGCGCTTTTGCACACAAGTCAGCACACTACCCCGTTGTGCTTTGTGGCAAGGGTTTTTGCTGCAATTTTGCTGCGGTCCTGACCGACTTACGCTTTCAGTCGTGGCCGCCCTCCGAGGCCGGGGTATTTTTATGTTGTTGGCGGTCGGTTGGGGTTAGGCTTTGATGCCTCGGCTGGCGTGGACCTTCATGAGCTTGGCCGCATGCAAAAGGCCCTCATCCAGGGTGTAGAGGGGCTTTGCGCCGTTGTTATGGGCGATAGCCAAATGCAGCGCATCGCCGGCCCGCAGCTTGGTGGCGAAGTGCTGGATATACTCCTTGGCGAGTTCGTAGTCCGCGGCACCGGGTGCCACGATTTGGAATGAGTCAGTGACCAGTTCGTCGAACTGGGCGATGGCCAGCAGCGCGTGAGACTCCGCGAAACCGCCCATCCTGACTTCGCGCGCGATGAGGCTGGCAAACTCGACGCGGGTCCAGTGGCTGACATACAGCTCGCCCACCGGGAGCTTGGCGAAAAAGGCCTCGATTTTGGCGCTGATGGCTTCTTCGAGGATGAGCGGGGCCAGAAAGCTGGTGTCGAAGTAGCGCATCAAAGCCCCTCGTCGCGCATCTCGCGCAGCAGCTCGGCGCTGGATTTGCGCCAGCGGGGCATGCGACTGCGAAACTCGGCGAGGGATTTGACGGCGTGCTTGGGCTTCTCGACCGGCGTGATGCGGGCGATTGGCAGGCCGCGACGGGTGATGATCACTTCCTCTCCCGCTTCGACCTGGTCAAGTAGATGGCTGAGATGGGTTTTGGCTTCTGCCAGCGTAACGGTACCCATACGCCCCTCTAATTGGTCATTATGTTGGTCATATAGTAGCGCAACGTGCGGGGCAGGCAAATCGGTTGCGCTGTTGGTCCGAGACTTTCGAACTCGAATAACAGCCAGCACCAGCAACTTGCCGGATACGCCGGAAAGCCGCGCCGGGTTCCGGATCAACAATGATCAAACCTCGGCTCGCCATGGATGGTGACCAGGGCAAGTCAGGGATTGCGTCAAGGGCGAGGCGATCGGTAGAGACGTTCGGCAT
Source organism: Thiobacillus denitrificans (assembly GCA_020725005.1). Taxonomy (GTDB): domain Bacteria; phylum Pseudomonadota; class Gammaproteobacteria; order Burkholderiales; family Thiobacillaceae; genus Thiobacillus; species Thiobacillus denitrificans_G. Next base: position 6,940 of record DYFW01000114.1, on the reverse strand, counting down.
TTTCATATCCGACGCGCCGGGCGAGATCCCCGGGTAGCTGGTCCACGATGGACAGCGTGGGCGCCAGCAGATCGCCTCGCCGCCGTTTCTGCTGGCCCGGCGGCCGGAAAAACTCATCGCTGCCCAGCATGATGCGGTCGGGAAAGTCGCGGATCAGGGCAAGCCACTCCGGCCGGAGTTTCCCGTCGTCGTCCAGCGGTCGGGTGGCCGCCGGCTGGGGAAAGACGGCTTCCAGGCTCACGTAGAGGTTGGGGTGGCGGCCGAGGAGTTCCCGCATGCGAGCCACCGTTCGCGTGCGTAGCCAGTCCCAGCCCAGGTGAACCCAGACGATGCGGGCGTCGCGATTATGGGCGAGCAACCGTTCGAAAGCAGCGAGGTTGGCTTCTAGCCAGGCAGGATTGGGCGGCGAACGGAACACCGGCACGGCAAGGGCCATGGGTTCGGGCACGAGTTCCATGTGCAGGTCGATCACCACGCCATGCCTGGCTGCGATATCGGCCAACAGCAGGAACAGTTCGTGATCCGGGGGTGCCCCGATGTAGGGATGGTTGGCATGGAAGAGATGGCCGCCGAAATGCAGGGACGCCAGCTCGCCGAAGCCCGCCGCGCCCGCCGCGACGATGGCTTCGGCGCGGCGCACGAAGCGCTCGCGCAGATCGGCATCCACCCCGCCTGCCGCGACCGCTTCCTGGATCAGGCGATTGAGGCTGCCGCCGCCGCCAAGAAAAACAAAACGCTCGGGATGGCGGCGCACCACCGGCAGCAGTTCCTCGAAATCGTAATAGAAACTCCGGCCCGCGGGCTGGGGAACGGGCAGCAAGACCGCCCAGCGCACGCCGAGGCGATTCATTTCCGCCAGCAGCCCCGCCCCCGCCCGTTCGAAGTCTGCCGTGGAAAACCGCCCGTCGGGGGTAGCCTGGTCCAGATGCAGGTGGGTATCGACCGCGTCGACCGCGTCACACGGCGCCGCCATGGCGGCAAGCCAGACCAAAAACAGATTCCATAACACCCTTGTCATCATGAGCCCTCCACCGGTACCTTGGCGTGCCACACTGATAAATTATTGATGGGAAATTCAAGAACTTGAATTTCCCATCCATAACGGGCCGAGGTTTGAGGGTTATTGATCCGAAACCCGGCGCGGCTTTCCAGCGTATCCTGTGTGTTGTAGGTGCTGGCTGTTTTTCAAGTTCGAAAGTTTCGGATCAATAACGAATCAACCAGATCTCGCGCGTGCTGTCATGACCGAAATCGCCGCCTGGCTCCCCGTCGAACTCGCCGCCTTGCCGAACTATGGGGTGGCGCTCGCCATCGGTCTTCTGATGGGGCTGGAGCGCGAGCGCAATCCGGCGGCGAAGGCCGGTTTGCGCACGTTTGCGCTCACCGCGCTGTTCGGCGTGCTGGCCGCCCACCTGGGCACGGTACTCGGCGCGATCTGGCTGGTTCCGGTGGGCCTGCTGCTGGTGGGCGCGATGATGATCGCCGCCTACCTGCGCGCGCCGGCCCCGCCGGACAGCGACCCCGGCACGACGACCGTGGCGGCGCTGATGCTGTGCTACGGCCTCGGCGTGCTGGTATGGCATGACGAGGTCCAGCTGGCGGTGATGCTGGGAATAGTCGCGACCATGTTGCTGTACTTCAAGCCCGAGCTGCGCGGCTGGAGCCAGCGCATGAGCCGCCACGACCTGCTGTCGGTGCTGCAGTTCGCCGTGCTCTCGCTCATCATCCTGCCCCTGCTGCCGAACCGCGACTACGGCCCCTACGGCGCACTCAACCCCTACCAGATCTGGTGGATGGTGGTGCTGATCGCCGGGGTCGGGCTGGTGGGCTACGCCGCGCTGCGCCTCGTCGGCCAGCAGCGTGGCGCGGTGGTGCTGGGCCTGCTGGGCGGGCTGGTGTCGTCGACCGCGACGACTCTGGCGTTCAGCCGCCACACCCGGGCCAATGGCGACCTGCTGCCGGTGGCGGTCATCGTCATCGTGCTGGCCAATCTGGTGGTGCTGGTGCGGCTGGGCGTGCTCACGGCCGTGGTGGCGCCAGGCGTGCTCGCGCCGCTGCTGCCGGTACTGGCGGGGGGGCTGGCGACCGGCACGCTGGGTACGCTCTACGGCTTGCGCCGCCTGCGCCCGCAGGGCGATCTGCCACCCCTGAGCATGAGCAATCCGACCGAGCTGCGCACCGCATTCGGCTTCGGCCTGCTGTATGCCGCCGTGTTGCTGGCGGCGGCCTGGCTGTCGGACTGGCTGGGCACGCGCGGCCTGTACGCCGTCGCGGTGGTGTCCGGCCTCACCGACGTCGACGCCATCACGCTTTCCAGCCTGCGCCTGCACAGTCTCGGCACGCTGTCCGTCCAGGCCGCGGTCGATGTCATCACGCTCGCCGTGCTGGCCAACCTGGTGTTCAAATCAGCGCTCGCCCTCGTCGTCGGCGGCTGGCCCCTGGCGCGCCACGCCATCGCCGGCATGGGCGCGGTCGGACTGGGGCTGGTCACGGCCTGGGCTATAATGCGCGGCTTTTCCGTCTAGATACCGAGCCGTTCCATGGAAGCCGAAAGCCTCAACCAGATCGAATCCAAACTCGCCGACCTCGGCACGCGCGCCGGCCAGCTCAGGGGGTTTCTTTGACTACCCTGCCAAGAAAGACCGCCTGGAGGAAGTAATCCGCCTCGCCGAGGCGCCCGATTTCTGGAACGACCCCGAGAAGGCGCAGGCGCTGGGCCGCGAGCGCCGCGCATTGGAGGACGTGGTGCTGGTGCTCGACCGCATCGACGCCGGTCTCAAGGATGCCGGCGAACTGTTCGAGATGGCGCGCGCCGAGAACGACGACGAGACACTCGTCGCCGTGCGCGACGACCTCGAAGCCATCGAGAAGGACGTCGCGCAGCTCGAGTTCCGCCGCATGTTCAACAACCCGGCCGACTCGTCGAACTGCTTCCTCGACATCCAGGCCGGCGCCGGCGGCACCGAGGCCTGCGACTGGGCGTCGATGCTGCTGCGCCAATACCTCAAATACTGCGAGCGCAAGGGCTTCAAGACCGAGCTCCTGGAAGAATCCGAAGGCGACGTCGCCGGCATCAAGTCCGCCTCGATCAAGGTCGAGGGCGACTACGCCTACGGCTATCTCCGCACCGAAACCGGCGTGCACCGCCTGGTGCGCAAATCGCCGTTCGACTCGTCGGGCGGCCGCCACACCTCGTTCGCGAGCGTGTTCGTCTACCCCGAGGTCGACGACTCGATCGAGGTCGAGATCAACCCCGCCGACCTCAGGATCGACACCTACCGCGCGTCCGGGGCGGGCGGCCAGCACATCAACAAGACCGACTCCGCGGTGCGCATCACGCACATTCCGACGGGCATCGTCGTGCAGTGCCAGAACGACCGTTCGCAGCACAAGAACAAGGCCGAGGCGATGTCCATGCTGAAGTCGAGATTGTACGAAGCCGAGCTCAGGAAACGCCAGGCCGAGCAGGACAAGCTCGAAGCCGGCAAGGCGGACGTCGGCTGGGGCCACCAGATCCGTTCGTATGTGCTCGACCAGTCACGCATCAAGGACCTGCGCACCAACGTCGAGGTCTCGAACACGCAGAAGGTGCTCGACGGCGACCTCGACGTGTTCATCGAGGCCAGCCTCAAGCAGGGCGTCTGATGCACGCCGACGGCGAGACGCAGGCGCTCGGCGAGTTCTTCGCCGCGGGGGTCGTTGCCGAGGACATTCCGCCCTTCTTTCCGCTGCTCGCGAACCGTCCGCTGATCGGCGCGCTGATCGCGCTGTTCCGCGGCGGCGACGAGGAGGTCATGGTGCGCCTGATGGTGCTGCGCGAGATCGGCCTCAGGGCCGACGCGCCCGAATGGACGCCGCGCGAGCTCGAGGCGTATTTCGCCTTCCTCAACCAGACCAAGCTCAACACCGTGCTCGCGCGGCTGCGTGAGCACGGCCTGCTGCTGTGGGACGCGGAACGCCGCGTCTACCAGCTCTCGACCGAGGGGCGCATGGTGCTTGCCGCGCTCTCCAACCTGCTCGCCTTTCACACCGAACAGGACGGCGAGCTCGGCTTCCTCGCGGCGCAGGTCGCCGCGGGCGCGGCGGTCGGCAAGCTCTCTGCCGAAACGCTCGCCCACCTCCTCGCCCGGCTTGGCGAGCTCGAGGAGGCCTTCGCCCAGGCCGTCGCTTCCGGATCCGAATTCCGCCTGCGCGCGGCACAGGCGAAGCTCGCCTCGGTGCAGCAGTGGATGGACAAGGCCAACGACGTCATGCGCACGCTCTCCGCCGAAGGGCTCGACGACGACACCTGGCGGCTGGCGCAGCAGATCGGCCAGCGCCAGTCCCGCCTGGTGCGCATGGCGTCGGTGTTCCAGCGCGAGCTCGCCGCGATCGCGCGCCAGCAGGTACACCTGTCGCAGGGGGGGCTGTCCACCTCGGAACTCGCGGCCTGGCTGAAGGCGCAGCCGGCAGACGCGCTGGCGCGGCTCGCGGCAGGGCTCGCCGTCACGCCCGAGAGCGTCTTCGTGCTGCCCGACGTCATGCTCGACAACACCGAGGCGTTCCTTGCGCGCGAGCAACCCGACCGCACGGTTTCGACGATGCCCGCGCCGTCCGAGATCGAATACACGCAGGAGATCCCGCTCGAGCCGCCGCGCGCGCTGGTCGAACTCACCCGCCTGCTCGCCGGGCTCGAGGCGCCGACGGGGGTTGCCGACACCGTCGTCGGCGGCGGTTTCGCCGCCGCGTCGTACCGACTCTCGCTCCTGGCGCTGCTGGGCGAGACCAATATCGGCCCCGAGCTCGCGCCGCTGGCCGAGCTGCCGGTCACGCTCGAATGGGGTGACACGCTCGAAGCCGTCGGCCGCGGCGAAGTCGCGCAGATCAGCGCGGGACGCCTGTTTCCCAAGGAGAACGAATCGTGAACACCGACGCCGCCGCCCGCCTGATCGCGCGCCTGCTGGCGCTGCGCTTCCTGCCGCGCGAGGATGCCGAAGCGCGCCGCCTGCTGGTCGACACCGGTTTCCGTGACGAGGTCGAGGCACGGCTCGCCGCGTCCGGCCTGCGCCTGCTGGCCCATCCCTTCGCCGCGCACATCTCGGTCGCGCTCGCGCGCGAGCAGGAAGCCGCCGTCTTCGAGCAGAACGACGCCTGGCAGGCGAGCAACATCGGCCTGCCGAAGGACGCCGCGGCGCTGCTGGTGATCCTCTGGGCGCTCATCATCCTGCCCAAGCGCGAGCGCCAGCTGGCGGGGGACGCCGCCCGTCCCGACACGCAGAGCGAGCTGTTCGAGACGGTGAGGCTCACGCCGGCCGCCCACGAGGCGTCGCGCGGCATCCCCGAGAACGTGCTGCTCGAAGACTACGGCAAGCTGCTCGGCGGCCGCGCGCGCCTGCAGCAGTTTGCGCTGCCGCAGCTTTCGCGGCTGGGCTTCATCGAGCGGCGCAACAAGGTGATCTTTGAGGGCCCGCTGCTCGACCTTGCCTTCGACTACGCCGACTTCGCACCGCGCATCCTCGAGGGCGCGCTGTCCGACCTTCTCAAGCAACGCAAGGTGCTCGAAGACACCCCTGCCGGAGAGACTGCCTGATGTTCCGCCTGCTCGAACTGGAAACCGTGCACTGGGATTTCTGGCGCAATTTCCGGCTGCCGCTCGACGCCTCGATCATCACCATCTCCGGGCCCAACGGCTCGGGCAAAACGACGCTGCTCGACGCCATGCGCACCCTGCTGGCGCTGGACTGCTCGAAAAAACGCGACTACAAACGCTACGTGCGCAGGAACGGCGAGGATTTCTGCTGGCTGCGCGGTGTCGTCGACAACCAGCGTCCGCCCGGAAGCAGCCGCCGTCCCTTCGGCCTGCCCTACCAGCGCGACCGCATCACGCTCGCCTGCCGCATCGACAGGAAGGGCGGCGACTGGACGCGCAAGTACTGGATCGCCGACGGCGAAGTCGGCCTTGCGGACATCGAGCAGGCGGGCGAGGAGTTCGGCGTGCGCGACTACCAGCGCATCCTGCACAGCGCCGGCCTCTCGCCCGCGATCGCCCGTGTGCTGTCGCTGGAGCAGGGACAGACCGACAAGCTGTGCGAGTTGAGCCCGCGCGAGCTGCTCGACCTCGTTTTCCAGGTCTTCGGCGACAAGGAGGTGCTCGACCGCTACGAAGAGGCGCGCCACCACCAGGAACACACGGCGCGGGAGCTCGACGCCGCACAGAACCAGCTCGAGGCGCTCGGCAACAACCTGGAAAAATACAACCAGAAGGTCAACCGCTTCCTGGAGTGGCAGCACCTCAACCAGGAGCGCACCGCGCTCGTCGGCGAAATCCGCCCGCGCCTGGAGCATGCGCTGCTGCAGCGCGAGGCCGAGCATGCCGCACGCACGCTGGCCGCGCAGCGCCGCGACTGGCGCGCCAGGCGCGCCGAGCACGCGGCGAAGAGGCGCGAACTCGAAACCCAGGCGCAGGTGCTCGCACAGGCCCAGTTGCGCCGCCAGGCGGCGCACGACAACGAGCGCGTGCAAAACCAGGCCTTGAACGAGATCAACCGCGAACTCGGCGGCTGGGAAGTCATCGTCCGGCAGCAGCAGCAACTCGAAGCGCAGGCCCGGGCGGCGGGCGGCCAGTCCGCCGATGCGGGCGAGATTACGCGGCTGGAGGCGCAGCGCGCCGACTTGCTGGTGAAGATCGCCGGCCTCGCCCAGCGCCAGGCGCAACTCGACGAGATGCTGGAAAACCTCGCCGCCGGGCGCCGCGCCGACCCGGCCGACGTCGCTGCGTTCCGCCGTGCGCTCGGCGAGGCCGGAATCGAGCATCATCTCCTGACCGATGTCGTCGAAGTCGTCGACGCCGGCTGGCAGCCAGCGGTCGAAGCCGCGCTCGCGCCCTTCGCCCATATCGTGCTCCTGAAGCACGCGCGCGACGCCGAACGCGCGATGGCGCTCGGCGAAACGCTGCGCTACC
>DYFW01000113.1 GCA_020725005.1 Thiobacillus denitrificans | reverse complement strand
AGTTCGTCAAGATCTACGGCGCCAAGGGCCTGGCCTACATCAAGGTCAACGACGTCACGCAGTTGAACGAGGCCGGTCTGCAGTCGCCCATCGTCAAGAACCTCAACGAAGCCGCGCTGAAAGCCGTGATCGAACGCACCGGGGCCGTGAACGGCGACCTCATTTTCTTCGGCGCCGACCGCGCCAAAATCGTCACCGACGCGCTCGGCGCGCTGCGCCTGAAAATCGGCCACGAGAAGGGCTACGTCGACGGCCGCGCCTGGGCCCCGCTGTGGGTGGTCGACTTCCCCATGTTCGAATACAACGACGACGAAAACCGCTGGGACGCGCTGCACCATCCCTTCACCGCGCCCAAGGACGGTCACGAGGACTGGCTCGCCACCGATCCCGGCAAGTGTCTTTCCAAGGCCTACGACATGGTGCTCAATGGCTGGGAAGTCGGCGGCGGCTCGGTGCGCATCCATCGCGAAGACGTGCAGGAGAAGGTGTTCGCCGCGCTCGACATCGGCGAGGCCGAGCGCCGCGAGAAATTCGGCTTCCTGCTCGACGCGCTCAAATACGGCGCCCCCCCGCACGGCGGCCTCGCATTCGGCCTCGATCGACTGGTCACACTGATGACCGGCGCCGAGTCGATCCGCGACGTCATCGCCTTCCCCAAGACCCAGCGCGCCTCCTGCCTCATGACCGGCGCGCCCAACGTCGTCGACGAAAAGCAGCTGCGCGAGCTGCACATCCGCCTGCGTAACCCGGGCGGCGCCGACAAGGCGGCCTGAGGCATGGCCGGCATGAACTTCGCCGACATTCTCAAAACCCTGCCCGAAGCGACGGGCACGAAGCTGGTGCTCACCGACGCCACGGGCGCCGAGGTCGGCGCCATACTCAACGCCCCCGGCAGCGCCGGCTCGTTCCGCGTCTACGCCCATCTCGCCCGCCAGCACGGCGCGATCACGCCCGAAGCCGCCGCCGAGGGCCTCGCGCTCTTCGCCGAGCACGCGCAGGACGCCAGCGCCCACCCTGGCAAACACCCCAACATCGACCGCCTCATCGGCCTCATGGTCAGTGGCGATACCCTTCGCGCCCGCATCGTGTGAGCGCGTACAAGATTCCCGTCTCGGTCCTGGTCGTCATCCACACCGCCGACGGCCAGGTGCTGCTGCTCGAGCGCGCCGACGCGCCGGGCTTCTGGCAGTCGGTCACCGGCTCGCAGGATGCGGGCGAAACGCTGGAACAAACCGCGATCCGCGAAGTCGCCGAGGAAACCGGGCTTGACGCCACCGCCTTCGAGCTCACGCCCTGGGGCATCGAGAACCGCTACGAAATCTACCCGCGCTGGCGCCACCGCTACGCGCCCGGCGTCACCCACAACACCGAGCACGTGTTCGGCCTGAAACTGCCGGCGCCGTTGCCCGTCACGTGCGCGCCGCGCGAGCACCTGCGCTACGCATGGCTGCCGTGGCAGGAAGCCGCCGAACGCTGCTTTTCGCCGAGCAACGCCGACGCCATCCGCCAGCTGCCGGCGCACCTATAATCCCGGATAATCCACTAGGCGGCCCTGCGGGCCTGCGCGCACCCTGGCGGGCGCTTTGCGGCGCCTCGTGGCCTGTGCTTCGCGCCCATAGGCCTTGCTATGGGCTTGTCGCACATGCCCCGATTCGCTCGCAAACCGCCTCGCCATCATCGCGCGCCCTAATGGATTATCCGGGATAATCGGGCATCATGACCGCGCTGCTCAACATCGCCAGCTACAACATCCACAAGGGCCTGTCGCAGTTCAACCGGCGGCTCACCGTGCACGAGCTGCGCGAGCGCCTGCCGAGCCTCGGTTCCGACATCGTCTTCCTGCAGGAAGTGCAACACAGCCACGGCCTGCGCGCCAGCCGCTTCCAGCACTGGCCCAACAAGCCGCAGCACGAATATCTCGCCGGCCACGTCTACACCGACTTCGCCTACGGCAAGAACTGCGTCTACGACACCGGCCACCACGGCAACGCCATCCTGTCGCGCTACAAGATCCTTCGCTGGGAAAACGAGGACATCTCGGCCCACGCCTTCGAGAGCCGCGGCATGCTCCACTGCGAGGTCGAGGTGCCCGGCGTCGCCACGCCGGTGCACTGCATCAACGTGCACCTGGCGCTGAACGAAGGCGGCCGCCGCCGCCAGCTCGCGCAGATCGCCGCCCGCGTCCACCGCATGGTGCCGGACGACGCGCCGCTCATCCTCGCCGGCGACTTCAACGACTGGAAGCTGCGCGTCGGCCGTTTTTTCCATGACGAGTTAGGCCTGTCCGAAGTCTTCGAGGCGCACCACGGCAGGCCCGCGAAGAGCTATCCCGCCTTCCTGCCGCTGTTTTCGCTCGACCGCATCTACGTGCGTGGCTTCGACGTCGAATCCGCCCATGTCCACAGCGGCAACGCCTGGCACCGCATTTCCGACCACGCCGCCCTGACCGCGAAGCTCAGCCTGGCCGCAGACAGCGGACAGCGGACAGCCGACAGGTGACAGCGGACAGCCGACAGGTGACAGTCGACAGAGGACAGTCCGCAGTCCGCAGTCCGCAGTCCGCTGTCCGCTGGGTGCCCGGCAACCATGTGCGCCTGCTGCAAAGCGGCGCCGAATTCTTTCCCGCGCTGATCGGCGCCATCGACGCCGCGCGGCACGAAGTCCACGTCGAGACCTACATCTTCAACGCCGATGTCAGCGGCGAGGCCGTGCGCGACGCCCTCGTCCGCGCCGCCCGTCGCGGCGTCGTCGTGCGCCTGCTGATCGACGGCGTCGGCTCGCGCGACCTGCCGCCCGGCTGGCAGCCCGCGATGGAGGCGGCAGGCGTTGCCGTGCTCGTCTACCGGCCGCTCGTCGGCAGCTGGCACGCCAACCCCAAGAGTCTGCGCCGGTTGCACCGCAAGCTCGTCGTCGTCGACGCCCGCATCGCCTTCGTCGGCGGCATGAACCTCATCGACGACTTCGAGCCTCCCGGCTTCGATGTGCCGCGGCTCGATTTCAGCGTCGAAGTGCAGGGGCCGCTCCTCGTCGCCATTCACCGCAGCGCCCGGCGGCTGTGGCAGCGCGTTGCCTTGAGCCAGTTGCAGCGCGGCGCCGGCCGCGTCGTCGAGCCCAGCTGGCCCACCGACGGCCGCACCCGCGCCGCCTTCGTCGTGCGCGACAACTTCGCCCACCGCCGCGACATCGAGCGCGCCTACCTCGCCGCACTGGCGCTGGCACGGCGCGAGATCTTCATCGCCAACGCCTACTTTCTGCCCGGTCGCCGTTTTCGAAAACTGTTGAGGCGCGCCGCCCAGCGCGGCGTGCGTGTGCGCCTGCTGGTGCAGGGCCACACCGACCACCCCTTCTTCCAGCTCGCCGCCCGCGCGCTCTACCGCGAATTCCTCGCCGCCGGCGTCGAAATCGCCGAATACCACGCCAGCGAACTGCACGCCAAGGTCGCCGTCGTCGACGGCCACTGGGCCACCGTCGGCTCCAGCAACATCGACCCCTTCAGTCTCTTGTTGGCGCGCGAGGCCAACGTGCTCGTCGACGACCCCGCCTTCGCGCAGGACCTGCGCGCCCGCCTCGATGCCGCCTGCGCCGGCGCAGAAAAACTCGACCCCGCCGCGTGGCAGCGCCGCCCCTGGTGGCGCCGCCAGTTGTCCGAGGCCGCCTATGCGGCAGTCCGGGTCGTGCTGGGCATGCTGGGGGCAGGGCGCTGGGCGTGAAGCCGGCTGGCCGGGCAGGGGGGGCGACCGTCTTTCGTCGGGACTTAGCGCGGCCGATGAGGTGATGGGCTGGCTATCCGCGACACCAGGGGAAACGAAGCCGGATCGCGAATCGAAGCCACCGCGAGATCGACGTCCAGCAGCGGCCAGTAGAGGTGCTCGCTCGACGGGCGCTCGATCGTGGTGATCTGCTCCACCGTGGCCTGCTTGAACCACGGGAATTCAGTGTACGGGACGAAAAGTTCTTCGTTGTCCAGCAGCAACCAGAACCCCTTGCCGGAGACCACGGAAACCTCAACTTCCAAAGTGCGTGCGCCAGGCATCGATGATCTCCGTGTGGTGGGCGTGGACCAGATTCAGGGCCTCGTTGAGTTGCTTCTGGGAAAGCCCTTGATTCAGCGCCAATTCGATTTTCGGTTCCAGCCAGAACTTCGCTTCGCCGTCGGTATGGGAGACATGGACATGCATCCTCGGCCCCTCACGCGAAAAGAAGAAAAAGCGGAACGCCCCTTTGCGAAAAATCGTTGGCGAACTGCTCCAGTCTAGCAGTTGATGAATGCCCGGCAGGCTGCAGGGATGTCCTTCCCCGGTGGCGCCGTCACTCTGCCAGATCGCCCACTCACGGTCAGCGACATGCTGGACGGGCCGCGGGCGGTGCGCTGGGCGTGATCAACGGCGCCGCTGCGCCAGAAACCGGTCGAGTTGCCGCGCAAACGCCTGCCGGTCGGCCTGCGACAAGGCGGCCGGCCCCGCGATGTCCACCCCGGCGCCGCGCAGGCCTTCCAGAAAGTCACGCATGCACAACCGTTCGCGGATGTTCTCCGCGCTGAAGAACTCGCCGCGCGGCGACAGCGTGAACGCGCCGCGCTCGATCAGCGCGGCCGCCAGCGGAATGTCCGCCGTGATCACCAGATCGCCGGCCGCCACCTCGTCCATGATGTGCCGGTCGGCCACGTCGAAGCCCATCGGTACCTGGCGTGCGCGGATGTAAGGCGAGGGCGGCACCCGCAGCAAGCGGTTGGCCACCAGCGTCAGCGGCAGGCGCGTCCGCTCCGCCACCCGGAACAGGATGTCCTTGATCACGCCCGGGCAGGCGTCGGCGTCGACCCAGATATGCACGGGGGCGGTCTTGATCCAGTCTTTATCAATTGGAGCGCGCTGGGGCTCACCCGGTCACTTCAACCAGGCGGGCCCCGGAATCGAGCGCGGCGATCACGGAGGGCAGTTCCGTTTCGAACTATGCCAGCAGTCGTGCGTTGGGGCAGTTCCCGATCCGAACCCACACGATCGACGGCGGATGCTTGCTGACCGACGCGCGAATGGCGAAATCCTCGTCCTTGGTGAGGACGACGGCGCCAACTTCCAGCGCATGGTCCCAGATCTGGCTGTCGGTCGATTCGAGCAACCCCACCTCGAGCACATGGGCGGCCTCGTACCCCGCGGCGGCTATCTTTCCCGCCAAGGCAGGCGGCAGCTGTGCATCGACGAGGAATCCATACACGTCAGGCGGCTTTTAATACAGGGTGATCGAATTGCCGTGCGGCATAAAGCAGCGTGGCGGTGATGTCTTCCGCTTCGAGGTAGGGATAGTCGGCCAGAATCTGCTCGCGGCTTTCGCCTGCCGCCAGTAATTCGAGAACATCGCTCACGCGGATGCGCAAGCCTCGGATGCAGGGCCGTCCCCCGCATTGAGCGGGGTCAACCGTGATCCTCTCCAGTGCCGTAGTTTCCATCGTGTGCCCCTGTTACTTGCCGACAGCGTGATTGTATCGGGTTGAAAGGGAAAGTGCTGCGTGAGACGGCTTTCCGGGCAGCGCGCGTTTGCGGGGCGGCCGGGGGCGATCAGGAAAGCCGACCTCGGTGATTTTGTGAATCCGCCCGACAGGGCCCCCTGGACTGAATGTGGACTGCGTCGGGGCTGCCTGCAGCAAAGACTCCATTGGCTTGGCAAACCCCTTTAGTGTACGTATAGTTAATTTTGTTTTGTACGTATGCCGGGGTTCGCCATGTCAACCAGCAAACTCACACTCAGCATCGATGCCGACACGATCAAAAAAGCCAAGCGCTACGTTGCCGCGCATGGAACCAGTCTGTCGCGCCTGCTGGCCCAATATCTGGCCAGCCTGCCTGACGACACCCGACCGGCCTTGCCGCCCAGGGTCGCGCGCCTGGCTGGGGTGCTGCCCCCGCAGACGGATGTCGAGGAATACAAAGCCCACCTGCATCGCAAGCACGGCCTGTGAAACTCTTCATCGACACCAACGTCGTGCTCGACGTGCTGGCGCAGCGCGAACCCTGGTTCGACGACGCGTCGCGCCTGCTGGCGCACATCGAAGCGGGCAAGGCCAGCGGGCACATCGCGGCGCACACGCTCACCACCCTGCATTACCTGTTGTTCAAACACCTGGGGCAGCAAAGAACCGCAACGGTGCTGATCGATTTGACCTCGCTGCTCCAGGTCGAAGCGGTCGACCACCAGATACTTCAGCAGGCGCTGACCCTTGGCTGGCGCGACTTCGAAGACGCCGTTCAAGCGGTGACGGCTGCCCAATGCCAAGCGGATTATCTCGTTACCCGCAATCCGCGCGATTTCAAGCAAAGCCTGGTGCCCGTCATTACCCCACCTGAGTTGCTCGCGCTGTTTGCCTGAGGCTGTTGCGAATGTGCAACAAAACAACACTTTTTGGGTTTATGCCACATGAATTTGGGCGCATTTGCTTGCCCGGCCATGGCCGGACTGGATAATCGACCTCGTCCCCAGGCCCCAAACCTGGTGGTCAGCTCTGCAGAGCTTGAACGGGCCTCGCGCCTTATTCCAATCCAAGGAGATACTCAAGATGATGAAGAAAATCCTCGCAGTGGCGATCGCTTCCGCCTTCGCCCCCGCTGCTTTTGCCGCCACCGCCAACGTGGAAATCTACGGTACCGCCGCGATGTCGGTTGAGTCCGTCGACGGCGGGTCGTGCGTCGCTGGCGGCGGTGGTAACTGCATTACCCAGCCCGGCTTGGCCGGCGACAACACCGACCGCCGCTGGCGCGTTGGCAGCAACACCTCGCGGATCGGCTTCAAGGGCAGCGAAGATCTGGGCGGCGGCCTGTCGGCCGTGTGGCAGATCGAGCAGTCGCTCAACCTCGACGCAGGCGGCGGCAACTTCGCCACTGGCCGCAACAACTTCGCCGGTTTGAGCAGCAAGTCCTGGGGCGCAGTGACCCTCGGCCTGCAGGACACCCCCTACAAGGTCGCCACCGGCCGCCTTGACGTGTTCGGTGGCGGCCATTACATGGCCGACTATCGCACCCTGTTTGGCGGTTCGACCAACGGTTCCGTGCGTGCCACCAACTCCGTGATGTATGTCTCGCCCAACATGAGCGGCTTTAGCCTGCGCGCCATGACCGCTGCCAATGAAGAAGCCGGCACCACCGGCTCGGCTGGCTTGTACTCGCTGTCCGGCACGTACAGCAGCGGCCCGCTGTTCGCCACACTGGCCTATGAGCAGACCAAGTGGAACACCTCGGCTGCCAACACCACCATTGCCGGCGCAGGTGGCAACCTGATCCGCACTGGAGGTGGCTCCACCGCTGAAACCAAGCAGAAGAACTGGCGTGCCGGCGTGGGCTATAGCTTCGGCAACACCCGCATTGGCGTGGGCTATGAAAAAGCCGATTGGGACATCAAGGCGCTGACCGGCACGCTGCAAGCTCGTGATGTGTACGGCACAACTGTTGCGACCGATACCACCGCCTCCGTCGACCGTAAGGCCTGGTACGTGGGCGCTGAGCACAAGATGGGCAACACCACCCTGAAGGCTGCCTACACCAAGGCGGGCGACCTGGAGGCTAACAATACCGGCGCCACCCAGTACAGCCTCGGCGCGAGCTACAACTTCTCCAAGCGCACCGAAGTCTATGGCCTGTACACGCGCGTCAACAACGAGACCAACGCGGCCTACAGCCTCGGCGGCAACCCGACCGGCGGCGGCGGCGGCACTGGCATTGCTGCGGTTGATGCAGCAGCCGCGGGCCAGGATCCCCATGGCTTCTCCCTTGGCATGATCCACCGCTTCTGATTCGGCGCAAGCTGACTTAGCGTTGTGAACCGAAACGGGCGCCTGCGGGCGCCCGTTTCTTTTGAGCTAAGCCCCCAGTGCGTGGGGGCTTGACGTTTACTGCGCTGCCGCAGTGGCGTGTCTAGAACCGCGAGCCGGAGATGGGGTCAGGTCTTGCATTAACACATTCCCTCGCCTAGCCTGAGTGTATGTCACGCCCATTAAGACTTGAACTGGCTGGTGGTCTTTACCACGTCACCTCGCGCGGCGACGGGCGCGAGGACATTTATCTGAGCGATGCCGACCGGCTGGCGTGGCTGGAGGTAATCGGCCAGGTTTGCATGCGGTTCAACTGGGTGTGCCACGCCTGGTGCCAGATGGGCAACCACTACCATCTGCTGATCGAGACGCCGGAGGCCAACCTTGCGCAGGGGATACGGCAGCTCAATGGTGTCTACACGCAACGCTTTAATCG
>DYFW01000112.1 GCA_020725005.1 Thiobacillus denitrificans | reverse complement strand
CAGCGCGCTCGTGCCAGTGCCCATGCCCACGTCGGCCAGAGCGGCGATGTCGGCGGCCGACGCGCCACCGCCCGCCGCCGCAGCACCACCCGCGGCCGCGCCGCCGCCCGCCGCCACTTGTCCAGCGGTCAGCGGCGCCAGTTCGCTCGTGACCGCCGCGCCAGGTGCGGCCACGGGGAACGACTGCGCGACCGAGCCCGCCGGTGCCGCCGCGCCGCCACCCGCAGAAGCCGGTGCGAGCAGCGCGCCCAGTCCGGCGGCGCCGAGCACCATGCCGAGACCGGCCTGCCCCCAGTCGTTCGTGTCCCATCCGACGTTGCGCACACCTTCTCGCTGCGGCACCCACTGGTCGCCTTGCAGCACGTACGGAATGATCGTGCCCTGCTTGTCGGCGGTCTTGACCTGCAGGGAGAAACTGTTCGGGTTGTTCGGGTCGCGCAGGACATTAACGCTGTTGGAGCCTTCGCCAGCCTTGCCCCACCAGTCGTACTGCCCTGCGGCCTCTGGACGCAAGCGCCAGATCGGCTGCCTGTTGCTCCAGTAACCGCCAGCGTCGCCGCCTGTGTTGACCCAGTAGCTGCCGTCGGCCATGCGCGGCACATTCGGATCGGCTTCAGACGCTGGGTCGTACAGTTCCCAGTCGCTCTGACGGAAGATCGGCGCGGCGAAGTCGCCTGCGCCTTCCATCGACAGTCGCCAATCCGTGTATCGCGGCGCTGCTGCGCCATCGGCCACCGGCCCGCTGGTGGCCACCGGCCCGGTCGTGACTCGACCGCCGCTCGCGTTCGGGTACTGAATGCTCGGCGGGTAGGGCTTCTGCAGGAGCGCCGCGAGCGTGGGGTTGGCGAGCAGCGCGTCTTCGGTGACAGCCATCGGCGGCGCTCCGATCGGCGGAAGGGGAGACTGCCGCCGATGATGCCCGCCTCACCCCCTCGTCACACTGCCTCGGCCTCTTCGAAGCCCGTGGCTGCGCGCGCCGGCACGTGCGCGACCAGCATGTCCTCGGGCGCGAAGCCGCCCTGCGGCAGCGCCTTCGCACCATCCTTCGGCGCCATCACTTCGCGCAGCGGAATCGGCGCCGACAACGCAGCGTAGATGGCCTCGCGCGACGCCTCGATGCCGTCGATGGCCAGTTGCACATGCTGCACGCGCACGGGCTCGCGGCCCGCGCGGCGCGCATCCTCGTCGAGGTAGCTGCCGACCTCGGCCTGGATCACGCCCTTCGCGCCTTCGTAGTTCGCGGCGATGCGCAGGATGCGGTGGTAGGTCACCGTCACGCCGGACGGCAGTTCGATCGTCTTGCTCAGGGCCATGTTGCTCTCCTGTCAGCCGGTGACCACCGGCGGAGTGATGACGCGCGGGGTTGTGACTTGCGTCTCTTCCGGGCGCTGTCGTTTCAGTTCCACGATCGTCTTGGTCCAGGACTCCGCGCGACTCACGAACCCCATGTTCACGCCGCCGCCGCCTATCAGTACCAAGTTTGCGATGATGCGCAGCGCGAGCGTGCGCGCACCGCTTGCGCTGACCGCCCACGACAACACCAGCGGGACGGTGCGCCGAAAATTGAACGGATAGGTCGAAGTGCCGCTCGGTATCGTGATGAATGTTCTCTCGTACCACAGAGGCGACGAGGCCGACACGCCGTCCAGCACGGGACGAACCTCGTAGGTCAGTTGGCCGAACACCGGCCCGGTGTCGTTGCGGTCTACCTGCATGCCCCAGTACAGGTGCAGGTGACCAGCTAACAAGAACATCGAGTCCGCGCGGTCTGCGGTGTAGACGAGCGATTGGCTGGTCAGGTCGTAGTTGGAGCCGGTGGCCGTGAACGGTCCACCGCTGTTGTACGAGCCCGTCGTGAACTTCACGGCGCCGCTTGTGATGATGTTCGGCGCGTCCACGATGTTGGCGATCAGTGAAGATGCCTGCACGTCGCCGCGCACCGTCACGTTCTGGAACTCGGCGGCACCCGCACCGTCGATGTTCCAGCCCGCCGAGCCCGCTGCGTAGTTCGACGAGCGGATGTACTTGCCCACGGCGATCTGCAGCGCGCCGATGCGGTCGGCGGCCAGCGTGCCGGTCGTGATCTTGCCGGCGTCGAGCGACTGGATCTGCGCGTTGGTGATGACGGCGATCTTGGCGTCGAGCGAGCCCAACTGCACGCGGTCGGCCGCCAAGAAGCCCGTGTTGATCTTGCCGGCGTCGAGACTGAGGATCTGCGCGTTGTCGACGACGAGGTTCTGCATGACCCCAGAGGTCGCCACCAGGTACTGCGTGACCGTGTAGCCGACGGCGAGCGCGCCGAACTGCGCGTTCGCGACGACCTTGTTCGTCGTCAGATCGACGGCGCCGTCGGCGAGCTTGCCGGCGGTGACGATGAGGTCGGTCAGGTCGGCGTTGCCCACCCGCCCGGTGGTCGCCGCCGTCCCGCCGACGGCGTTGAACGGACCCCGCAGTTCCTGCGAGCCGCGCGCGACGAAGCGCACCCAGTAGTACTTCGTCACGCCCGTCGCGCCCACGGCGTCCGCGTAGAAGCGACCCTGCGAGGTGCCGATCAGCACCGCCGTGCCCAGGTTGTCCGTGCCGTTGGAGAAGACCTCCGTGTAGGCCACGCGGTCGGGGTCGGGTGCGTCCCACTGCACGAGGACGCCAGCCAGCGCGGCCGCCGCCTGCAGGCCGGTCGGCGCCGGCGGCGTGATGTTGTCCAGCGGCCCGTCGGTCACCACGCCCGGCGGGATCGCCGTGCCGACGACCGGCGTGCCCGTGCCGCGCAGCACGCCCGCGCCGTCGATCACTTCGATCAGTCCGGCCGCCAGCGCGTCGCGGTACGTGAGCGCGCGATCAGCCAGGCCGCCGCGGCCGCCGATCAGCCGCGTCTCGACGACCTCCTTGAGCGCGCGCAGGTAGGCGCGCAACTGCGGGTCTGAGACCTGCGGCACGTCGGGCAGCGCGAACGGCCGGGGCTCGCGCTTGAAGCTCAGCACGTCGCGCGCGTCGTCAGCCATCGTCGCCGAACTCGTCGATCATCTCGGCGTAGCCGGCTTCCGTGACCTCTGCCGTGGCCTCGACCTCGAAGGACCAGCGCCGCGCCGTGTAGTTGCCCGGCATGGGAAACGGCTCTGCGCTGGCCACGCTCTGCGTGTGCCGCAGCGTGTTGTCACCGTACAGCCGATAGGTGAGCGGATAAGCCGCTGCGATCACGCGGCCCGCGCACATCGCGGTTTCCGGCGTCAGCTCGTCGCCGCTGCGCCAGACCATCGTGCGCCGCGCGCCGCCGCCCTCGAACTTCACGATGTCGTTGCCGACCATCAGGAACAGCTCGTTGCGCCGCGGGTCGTTGTAGGCCGCCGTGGCAAACAGCGACATCGTCGTGAGGCTGGCGCGCGCGAAGTCGAAGAGCAGCGTGCCCTGCGCGGCCCCCGTGTCGTAGATCGCCAGCAGTTGCCCGTCGTGGTAGGCGAACAGCATGGACTCCGGCTTGTACGCCTTCCACTGCGAGGGGGTGAGAAGAGCGCCGCTGACGATCGCCGCCGGCCCGGCTGCCGGCACCAGCACGACGCCATCGGGGCCGGCGTAGAACACGCCGCCGTCGCCGGAGACGATTGAGCGCTTCGACAGGCAGGGTTGCTCCAAGCCCTCGACCTTGGCGATCGCCTGGTTCAGGGGGTCGATCCCCTCCGCGCGATCCGTCAGCCCCTTCGTGCAGATCACCGTGGTCGAGCCGATGATGGCGCCGCCCACGATGTCGTAGGGCAGCGGATCCTGGTACTTGTCCGGCCAGCCGTGCGGCCGCTCGACCTCGCTGCGACAGAAGCGCTTGCCCGAGAACCCGACGAGGAACAGATTCGGGTGCGCCATGATGCCGAACAGGTCCGCGGGCGGCGCCAGCAGGAACGGCTCTTCCAGCCGCTCGCCGGCCGCCAGCAGCGTGGCGTCGAGCACCGCCGCGTAGCTCGCCTGCGCCACCGGCACCGTGGCCCAGTAGCGCAGCACGGCCTGCCCGTTGGCGTCGGTGATCGCCACGTAGATGTTCTTCTGCGTGACGTTGTAGGCACCGGCTGGCCCCAGCGCCATGTTCGACACCGTGACGGTCTGCCCGGGTTGCCAGTCGGCGCCGTCGGACGGCGCAACCGCAGGCGGCCCTTGTTCGCCCCAGCCGGTGACGTACGTGTAGGTCGCGTAGATGCGCGTGGCCGGTGTGGTGCCCGACGGCGCGCCGCTCACCGCGAGGTTCGGTTTCGCCGGCTGTGGCTGGCCGAGCAGGTACGAGGCATGCGGGTAGGCGGTCGAGGCGAGCGCGATCGACGAATCCGTCACCTTCGGCGGCTGGCCGGCCTCGGTGTAGTACGTGCGCTCGGCGGCGTCGTCCGGGATCGGGCCGCGCGTCACGTCGGTGTCGTTGAGCCAGTGGAACCAGTACTGCGTGTCCGAGTCGAGATCCTTGCCGAAGCGGTAGATCGCGCGCTTCGTGCCCGCCTTGGCCGGCGTGTTGACGGCGAGATCGGTCGGCCGCGGGTCGAGCGAGCCCTGCTGCAACTGGACGTTGCTCGCCGTCACCGCGGCGTTGCCCGGCAGCAGGTGGGGCTTCCTGCCGGGCAGCAGGCCGGCGAACTGACGGACGACGCGCTTCATGTCATGAACACCAACGGCGCGCGGAATCCGCCGTAGCCGCCTGGGCAGCGCCACTGCGCCGGCTGCTCGCAGCGGCATTCCTCGGCCCAGTACGTCCACGTCACGGACTCGTAGACCATCCACGCGCCGACGATCGCCGGCAGCAGCGCGAGCACCGTCAGCGCGCGGTTGCGCGTGAAGGCGTGCACCGCGCATGCAAGCGCCGTGAACAGCAGCAGGAACACCAGGCCGATGAAAAGTATCAGGTCTTGCACGGGCGCCCCGCCTTGCGCTGCGCATCGAGCAGCGCGTCGTGCGCGGCCGCGGCGGCACGTATCTGCTGTCGCCGCACCGCGCGTACGAGCGCGTGCGCGATCTGTGTTTCAGCCTGCCGCGCCGCGCGCAGCCGCGCCGCGGCCTCGAGGATGTCGCGGAAGATTGTTGGCGACGTGACGTCCAGCGCCGGCACGCCCATCAGTCGGCTACGCAGGCAGCGAGCAGCGCGGCCAGTTCGGCGCTGTAGCGCGCCAGCGCGCGGCGCTGTAGTTCAAGCGTGATGACGGCACGGTAGTCGTCCAGTGCGGTCAGTTGCTCGGCCGTCAGCACATCGGGCGGCGCCGGCAGGTCGGCACGCCGCGCGCAGGGCACGGGCACCGGCACCTTGACTTCCACCGGAACGTTGACCACCTGCGGCATAGCCACCGGCGTGCTGGCGCAGCCGGCGAGCAGCCACACGATGAGCGCAGTCGCCACCAGATAGGCGAACACGAGGTTACGGCGACTGCCGAGCATGCGCCAGATGAGCGGCGTGCGGATCATCGTTTCCACCCCTCACGCACCACGCGCATAGCATCGCCCGCCGGGCATGTGCTGCTTGGATCGCCGCGCGCGAGCATGTCGGACAACCACTCGACGGTCGAACGCTCGGCATCACGTGCGCGCAGCGCCTCGCGCAGCGCCTGCTGAGCGGCGGTCATGCGACGCTCGCTGTCGGCCACATAGTTGGCCACCGCCACCGACTGCCGCTTGCAGGCCGCAGCCAGTTCCTCGTTGGCGCTGGCGAGCGCACCCTTCTGCACGTTGCAGGTTGCCAGTTGCTCGCGCGCGTCATCACGCTCGTCTTCCAGCGCCTCGACGCGGTTTTCGAGCGCCATCACCGTGCACTGCCGCTGCACGAGCGCGCCGCCGAGTGTGACGAGCACGAGCGGCGCGACCACGACCAGCCACTTCGGCAGCAGTCCGAGCGCGAAGGACATCATCGCCGCACCCGCACGCGAACCGTCGTGGCCGGATGGCGCTGCGCGTACTTGGCCGTCACGAATCGGCCAGTGATCGCGCAGCGGTAGATGTAGTGGTGCTTCATGGCTGTGTCCCCTTCCCGCCGGCATCCGGCCGCCAGTGGTCGATCGCCTTGGACAGCACCATCGAGCCCGACCACGCGACCAGGTACAGGCCGAAGGCGTTGTCCGACAGCGCGTTGGCCAGCGCGGCTTTCATCACAATCCAGCTCGACACGATGAAGGCACCCACCGCCGTCACGCGACCCGCCGAGGTCGCGCCGGCGCCGTCCTTGAACATCTGCGACAGGTCGAGTCGCCCGCGGCGGTTGGCGAGCATCAGCGCGAGCGCCAGCCCGATCAGGCCGATCGCCAGCACGACGTTCTCGGGCTTCGCCCACTCCGCGAGTTGCGCGTTCAATCTCACCCCCTTAGGCCCGCACCCAGCGGCCGGCGCGAACGAAGCCGTGGTCGCCGCAGGCCGAGCACAGCAGCGACGGACTCAGCGTCAGCGGCTCCCACTGCTCGACCGTCCACAGCGGCGGCTTGGGCGGCACGACCCAGGTCTGCATGAGCGCGCGAACCTCGGGCGTGTCGAACGTGACGAAGCCCTCGCATGGGGTGCCGTCAGGGGCGAAGTGCGCGACGATGGCGCCGTAGCGTTCGATGTCGGGGATGTCGTGGTAGCGATCGCGGTTGGCCGGGATCGCGCGATCCGGGTGCCATCCGATGAAGCGCAGCGTGTGGCCGTCGCCAAGGTCGATCACGTTGCTCATGTCAGTACGACCAGATCCACGGATTGGCCAGCCCGGGCGCACCGATGCCCAAGTGCAGGAACCGCCCGCTGCCCTTCTGGTTCACGCCGATGCGTGTGATGCCGAGCGCCAGCGCGTGCTGCAGCAGGACGACGGCCTCGAAGCCCTCCACCGCCACGTCGGCGCAGCGGCCCGTCGTGTGCTCGCCCATCGACAACCCGCCCTTGGCCGCCTCGACCGGGTGCGTCGGATGCCGATAGCCGCTGGTGATGCGCATCGGCTTGCCGTAGCTCGTGCGGATGCGCTGCAGGATCGCCATGAACTCGGGGTCCATGCGGACGAGCCCCGTGTGCCGGCAGCGGAACTCCGACTCCAGGAAGTTTGGGTACAGCGACCAGTCCATACGGCATCCCTCAGCGCGCGCGCTCCGTGCGCGCGGCCTCGCGTCCCAGCAACTGGTCGAGCGAACTGCGGATCTGCTCGAGCTTGTCGAGCACCATTCGGCGGTCGTCGGCCTGCGTGCGCTCGATCACCGACTGCCGGTCTTCGAGCGCCTTGATGCGGTCGGTGTGCCGCTGGTCGGCGCCGTCGAGCTTGGCGAACGCGTAGACCAGCGCCACCCCTGCCATGACGATGCCTACGAGATCCGCCAAGGTGACCTTCGAGGAAAACTCGAAGATGCCGAGGCGGCGCACCTTTTCCCCGTCGTCGCTCATGTCAGGACCGCCGCTGCTTGTTGCGTTCGACGAGGTTGCCGTCGCGGTCGAACCACATGAGCACATCGGCCGGCACGCGCCGCACGTCGCCGTCCTCGAAGCGCATGACGATCTCGTCGCCATCGAGCGTCCAGCAGCCCATCCAGTCCTGCCCCCCCTGCTCGGAGTAGCGCACGCGCAGGCCCTCGGCGCACTGCCCCTTGATCCGGTGCAGCACGAGCACCTGGCCGACGGGCGAAACGCCAGCGGCCATCGGCACGTGCTGCGACTGGTCGTAGGGTTGCGGTGGTGTGGTGGGAGCGGATGCGCAGGCCGTGAGCCCGAGCACGATGAGGCAGGCGAACATCCTGCGCATGGCGACCTCCTGACGAGCGTTGCGGCTGCCCGTTAGGGTCGCTTATTCACCCCCTCAGACGTACGCCAGTTGCGCCGCCACGCGCGGCTCCAAGTAGTCGACGCGGACGTCCAGATCGTCGCCCGCCACGGCGACGTGTGGCGACAGGTGGTAGATCGACAGACCCGGAACGAGCGTCGTGCCGGCCCACTGTGGCGCGCCGAAGAACGCGCCGACGAGCGCCTGACCGAGCGCCGCTCCCGACATGTTCACGGCCAGCGTCAGCGATCCCGCCGCAATCGCCTCGGCCAGTGCCGCGCCGCTGATGCCGCCCTGCACGAGCAGCGTGCCGGCACCGACTGCCTGTCCGCCGGCCGTGCCGGACAGATTCAGCGTGAGCGCCAGCGTGGCGCGCACGTCGGCTTCGCCGCCCGCTGCGGCCGACAGCGCCGCGAGCTTGTCGAGCGCGCCCTGCACAGTGACCGCGCCCTGCGCTGCGCCCGCCAAGTCAACCGCGCCCTCGATCTGCAGGGCGCCCTGCACGAACGCCTGGCCGAGCGCTGCGCCGTTAAACGCAATCGCCAGCG
>DYFW01000111.1 GCA_020725005.1 Thiobacillus denitrificans | reverse complement strand
AGGCGATGAAGAGCTTCACCAACCTCAAGACCTACTCCCTGCCCTGGCCGGCGGCTTGATTTCGACCCCCGTCGCCCTGCTGGTGCTCCTGTCGGCGCTGATGCACGCAGGCTGGAATTTCGTCGTCAAGGCCAGCGTCGACCGCTTCCTCGACTACACGGGGCTTGCGGTGGCCGGGGCCTTGGTCGCCGCTTGCGTCCTGCCCTGGTTGCCTATGCCCGCCGCAGCAAGTTGGCCGTGGCTGCTGACCACCACCGTCATCCATGTCGGTTATTACCTCCTGCTGATCCGCGCCTACCAGCATGCCGATCTCTCGCTCGCCTATCCGCTGATGCGCGGCTCCGCACCCGTGCTGGTGGCGCTGGCTGCCCCGCTGGCGGGGGATACGCTGACACCGGGCCTGTCGCTCGGCATCGCGCTCGTCGCCTGCGGCATCGCCCTGCCGGTCTGGGTGGGAATCCGGCACGGCGGCGTGACATCGAGCGGTTTGTTCTACGGCTTCGCCACCGCCGGCGTGATCGCGTTGTACACCCTCATCGACGGCATCGGCGTCCGCCTGTCCGGCCACGCGGGCTCTTACACGCTCTGGCTGTTCTTCCTGAATGCCTGGCTGGTACTCGGTGTGGCGATCTGGCGGCGCGGCCGGTCGGCCTTGACTCACTTGCAGCGGCGCTGGCTGTTCTCGCTGCTCGGTTCGGTGCTGACGATGGGCTCCTATGGCATCGTGCTCTGGGCCATGACTGTCGCGTCGCTCCCGGCCGTGGCGGCCTTGCGTGAAACCTCCGTCATTTTCGCGGCGATTCTCGGTGCCGTGCTGCTCAAGGAACGCATGGGACGCTGGCGCATTGCCGGCGCGCTGCTCGTCGCACTGGGCGCCATGACCATCCACTGGAGCTGACCGACACGCCCTCAATCACCTGCATGGGGCAATGCAACGTAACCGTAACAATCAGCGGCTAATCTGGCAGCCCGCACCCATACCGCTCGGACAACGCCACCGTCGTGACCCGCAAGCCGAGATCAATCACCATCAGTGCCGATTGGTGGCCGCCGCTGCTTGTCGTCTTCATCATGATCAGCCTGTGGGTGATGCTGTTTCAGCGCGATGGAAACGATGACAGGAAGGCGCTCCAGAACAGCTTTATCAGCCAGCACAATGTCGCCCAGGCATTTGCGCTGCATACCGAACAGATGCTTGGCCGGATACGTCATCTGGGGCAAAAACTCGTCGAGGCGGAGAAGAACGAGATGACGAAGGAACGGGTGCGTGGCATGGTCGCCCAGGACAGCGCGATCATGCGTTTATTGATCTTCAACGAGCACGGGGAATTCCCGTCTTCCAGTTGGCCGCGGCCGGAGCCCTGGGAGATCGCGGAGGCGCGGGATTTTCTCGCCAGCAAGCCGGCGTCGGCCCTCGAGGAACTGGTGGTCGGTCGCCCGCCCGATCCGAGCCAGCGCAAGGACTGGAGCCTGCCCATCATCTATCGGCCGGGCCAGCAGACCGTCATGACCGGCATCTTCGTCATGGCCGTCATCGATACCCGGCATTTCGTCCGGCATTTCGAACGGATGCAGTTGGGCAGGAGCGGCGAAATCATCCTCGTCACCGACGACGGGCAGGAAATCCTCCACTTGCACGACGGGCGCCTGGATTTTCTCGAATCGATCGCGGCAACCGAGCGTTACCGCCGCGCATTCACAGAGGTTTCCGGATCGCTGCAAGAGCGCGTCCACAATGCCTACGAACGTCTTTACGCTTTCCGCCGGGTACCGGACAGCCCGCTCGCCGTGCTGGTCAGCCGTACGAAATATGACATTCTGAGCAACAACCAGTCTGCACAACGCAGTTACTTGCTGGCCACCCTCCTGATGAGCGCGCTGATGCTGACATTCACGTTGTTCTGGTGGCTCGCCATGCAGCGCAAGCGGAAACTAATGGCCAGCCTCGTACGTTCGCAGGAAGAAAACGTCCAACTCATTCAACAACTCCAGACGGAAAAGCAGGCGGCCTACCACTTGGCCACCCATGACAAGCTGACCGGACTGGCCAACCGCATGCTGTTCGGCGAGATCGCGGAACGCTACCGGGCCCGCGCCCTGCGGCTGCGCGGACGCCTCGCCATCCTGTTCATCGATCTCGACCGCTTCAAGCCGATCAACGACACGCACGGGCATCGGGCCGGCGACGCGCTGCTGGTCGAAGTCGCGTGTCGCCTGCAAGCCTGCGTCCGGCAAATCGACCTCGTCGCGCGTTTCGGGGGCGACGAATTCGTGATCCTGGTGCAGGATGTGCATGGCAGCCAGGATGCGGTGCGCATCGCAACCAAAGTGATCCACGCCTTGAGCCAGCCATTCTCCGGCATCGTCGCCGAGGATCTCTTCGTCACGCCCAGCATCGGCATCGCGCTGCATCCCGATGACGGCGACGAGATCGACGCCCTCGTCAGGCAGGCGGACGGCGCCATGTACCAGGCCAAATTTCAGGGACGGGCGACGTATGTCTTCGCCGATCCCGCCCTGAACCTTCGCAACAGCCTCAAGAACAGGATCCAGGCCGCCCTGCCTACCGCCATCAAGAATCGAGAAATCAAACTTCACTACCAGCCCAAGGTGTGCCTGCGGGATTTTTCCATCGTCGGCATGGAGGCGCTGGCGCGCTGGGTCCACCCGCAGATGGGCTACATTTCACCGGCCGATTTCGTGGCGATCGCCGAAGAGAGCAGCCTCATCCACGAACTCGGCAAATATCTGATCGACATGGCCTGCGCCCAGCAAGCCCGCTGGCAGCAGATGGGGCTGCCCATCGTTCCCGTGGCGGTTAACGTTTCCCCGCGCCAGTTGCGCACCCAGCGCGTTTTCGAACATATCGAACACGCCCTCGCGCATCATGGCATTGCCCCCAACCTTCTCGAAGTCGAAATCACGGAAACGGGATTCATCGACATCGACGATGGCTTCGTGGCACAACTCAATCGCCTGGATACCCAGGGCATCCGCTTCGCCATCGACGACTTCGGCACCGGCTTCTCCGGCCTCAGCCACCTGCGCGCCCTGCCGGTCAGCTACGTCAAGATCGACCGCTCGTTCATCAGCAACATCCGCAACGACATCAACGACGCCACCATCGTCAGTAGCACCATCTCGCTCTGCCACAACCTCAAGCTGCAATCGATCGCCGAAGGCGTGGAAACGCGCGAGCAACTTGCCCACTTGCGCGCGGTGGGTTGCGACCAGGCGCAAGGCTATCTTATCTCGCGGCCCCTGCCGCCGGAGGAGATTCCTCCCCTGCTGAAGCAGGTGTACATCTATCACGACAACTCGCCAGGCGAAAAAAACGCGCCGTCCAGCGGCGCGTTGTCCTTGCCTGACTGACCGTCGGTCAGTGCTTGGTACCCATCCACTGCGCGGCCTTGCCGTCGGTGGTGGGCTTGCACTCGACGGCGACGCCGGAGATCGTGGTCTTGGTGCCGACATCCTGGAACTTGCCGAGATCGCCGTTCCAGCACTGCGGCGCCTTCTTCTCGGCGGCAGGCGCGGGAGCAGGAGCGGCAGCGGGGGCGGCAGGCGCCGGCGTCTGGGTAGCGCAGGCGGACAGGGCAAGGGCAGCGGCAATGACGAGCAGGGAACGCATGAATAAAACCTCCGGGAAATGGGGTTGATCGGAAACGAGCGCGCAGATTTTCAATCACTATTGTTACAGCATCGTTTCAACGAAAAGTCGACGCTGGCGAGACGGCGCTCACTCAAGCAGTGGAACGTAATCGGTGACGATGGCCTTGTCCTCGATCAGCGTCGGCACGATGCCAATGCCGTAAGTGAAATCGCCGACGTTTTCGTTCACCGGTCGATCGGTGATCACTTCGCCGACCGTGTAGGGCTGACCGTTCTGATGCGTAAAGCCATCCTTGGCACGGCGGAAATAACGGAAGGTAAACGGCATGGCCGCGAAGACATCCTTGCCGAAATCGTAGCGCTGTGTCGCCACCACCATGCGGTAGCGGCGCGCCGCCTCCAGCGCTTCGTTCTCGGGCGGAACGAACAGGGACGTCAGGATGCGCCCCTTGGCATCGAGATGGTCGTTGCGCCCGGTAAACGCGCGCAGCAGTTGTTGGCGTTTTTGTTGCGCCGAGATCAGCCCCTCGACATCGTTCCGAATGATATGCGGCTCCAGCGCCGGCCAGCCAGGGATGTCGCGGCGGAATACTTCCTCCATCGATGCCGGCATGTCGCCGTAGAGCGAGGCGCCGACGACATGGTCGAGGAAAAAGGCGAACTCGCCGCGTTTGTGGCCACGGTTTTTCGGCTCTGGCGTGTTCAGCGTTTTCGTCGCAGCGCGGTAACCGAGAGAGTCCATCTCGCGCCAGCCCAGGTCGCCGGCGAACTGGCGCGGCAAGGCCCAGGTCGAGTCGATGGTGTTACCGGTGCCGGAAGTGAAGGTCGGATAGCGCCCCTGCTCCGACTGGCGGACATTGCCCGAGTGGCAACCCACGCACTGCACCAGTTCCGATGGTGTCTGCGGCCGCAACGCGCCTTTGGCATCCTCGATCCAGCCGGCCAGCAGCCAGCCGGCGCCGTTCTCGATCCAGCCTTGCCTGGGATGCGCGACCACCGGGGCGGATTCCTCCTTCAGTCCCAGGTTGAATTCATCCGCGTCCCACGGTTGGCGTTTCATCATCCAGCGGATTTCCTTGACGCGCGTGGCGCGCGCGCCATCCTTCGCCACATCGACATAGTGCAGCGGATGGGCGAACTCCGTGCCCAGCGGATACTGGCCGCGGATGCGCGCGACAGTCTTCGCCTTGCCCAGATAATGGGGTGGATCGTCGGGGCGCAGGCGGTCCTGGATGTTGCACGCCAGCAGGTCGAGATTGGCGGCATAGGTGGCCAGGTCGAAACGGCCGCGTTCGTCCTGCATGAATTCGACGGGCAGGCGAACATAGATGCCGGACACGCTGCCGGCCATCGGCGTGAAGATGCCGTAGGGCATGAAATTGATCGCGCGCCAGCCGGTGTTCCAGCCGCGGCCGTCGTGCCAGAGGATGTGCCGGCCGCGCGTCTTCGAACGCACGAAACCGTCCTCCTGCGCCGGCAGGTCGGCCGGATTTAGCGCCGGGAAGAGGCGAAAGGGATGATCGACGCCGGCATCCCAGCCCGATGTTTGCTTCGGTCGTTTGGCGTAGGCCGCGCGCCAGTTGTCGTTACGAATCCAGGCCGCCATGTTCCAGCGCCGCGAATCGATGCCGCGCCGTTCGAGTTCGGCCTGCAGCGTTTCGGGTCTGAGTGTGTTGCGCCACGGATTGATGCTGGCGTTCGGCGTAAAGGGCAGGTTGAACGAGCCGAAGGCGTATTCGGCCTGCAGGTTGCCGACATTCGGATTAGCACCGGCCTGCGGGTTGTTGTTGCCGAGCCTGCGCTGCCATACCCCGTCGGTGTGGCAAAACAGGCAGGCGTTCTGCGTGCCCTGGCTGGTCTCGACGTAGCACTGCGCCGGGATATGCGCGTGCGGGTTGGGAAACTGGGCGCGGTCGAAGGTCTGGCCGCGCAGCGGCACCGGATAAGGCGGCGCCGCCAAGGCACCGAGGGCCGCTGCGCAGAGTGCCAGTGCCGCGCCGGCCTTAAAAGCCCGGCAAGCCACCGATATAGCCGACATGCGCCTCGAGACGGAAGTTGTTCACACCGTGACGGTTCTTGCCCCACAACTCGCCGGCGCGCTGCTCCATTCGCTCCTTCAGCGCCTGCGGCGTGCTCTTGATCCAGTCGCCCTGGTGCTGGTTGTTGCTCATGATGTAGGCGTGGCCGTTGAGGTTGTCGACGACCTGCAGGCCGGTCGATTCGGCACCGGCAGCGAGGCTAAGGATGCGGGTCAGCTTCTTGCTATCGACGTTGTAGGCCCAGACGAAATTGTTCTGGTGCGTGCCCGAATCCTCGCCGATGAACAGCGTGCGCATTTTCTCGGAGAAGAACACGTTGTCGGTGTTGGCGACGAACTCGGGATCGGCGGTATTGCCGAGCGCGTCGGCCTTGATCGGCCGGCCCAGCAGCGCCGGTTCGACATAGGCGCGCACCGGCACGAAATCGGAGGCAATCGGCTGGCCGGCAGTATCCATCTGCTGGCCCGCCAGGTCGAAGGTATAGGTGGCGCCGGCGTTGTTTTCCCTGAGGCGGATGTCGTCAGCCGGGCCGCCATCCTTGGCTTTCATCGAGCCCTGGATGTAGCTCATCGCGTAGTAGAGCTTCTTGTCGGCATGGTTGATCGCCACGCCTTCGCCCTTGGTGAACTCCGTCGTCGCGCCGAGATAGGCGGCGTAGCGGCGCGTTTCCAGAAAGGCCGCCGCCGTCTCCATGCCGGTTTTGAGCTTGAGCCAGATCGTCTCGGCCGAGCCGGCGCGCGTCGGCACGAAGCCAGGCTTTTCGCTCATCGAGAACTCGAAGATGTCATTGATGGTGATGCCCTTGTCGATCAGCGCCTTGATCTCGTTGTAGTGTGAGGAACCGAGCTTCACCCATTTGAAATCGGCGGTACCGCCATCGCTGCCATCCGGCGAGGTCTGTTGCCACTTGGCGGCGTAGAGCGTGCCGCCGGCCTTGGGCAGATTTTGCTTGTGGGCAACGAACATGAACAGGCCGGAGTAGCTGCCGTCGTCGCCGAAGAAGGCGGTGCGGCCGTCGTTGGCAAAGATCGCCAGTTCCCAGGTACCACGGCCCATCTGGTAATGCTTGGTCGCCTCGGTGCTGCCGTCTTCATTTACTTTGACTTCCAGTGCGTAGCCGTAATGGTAGGGATTCGCCTGCTGCTTGCCGCGGAAATAGACTTCGCTCATCGCCTTGAGACCGGCGCTGGTTTTCTTGAACTCCTTCTCGCCCGGCACGAAGTAGAGGTCGTAATCTTCCTCGCCGCCGAGGTGGGTGTTCCACGGCGTCTGCGAGCCGAAGCAAAGGATCCAGCTGCCATTGACCGACGAGAAATCGATCGGCCGTTGCGCTTTCACCATCAGCCTGCCGTCCTTGCGCTGCGCAATCTCGGAGAGGCTCATGTGCATCGGCATGCGGCTGTACCAGTCCCTGACCTTGTTGGCGGTTTGGCCGTCGGCCAGCACGTCGTCGTATTCCCAGTGATTGACCAGATACAACTTGTCGCCCACCTTGAGCAGACTGTTGGCATCCGCCGTCTCGGCGATCGCAGGATCGCCTTTCGGCTCCATGACCGGGTTCATGTCCTTGTCGAAGATCTGCGCGGCGGCGACTTTCTTGCCCTTCACCGTCGAGAGCTTGTCGGTATTCTTGAACAGCGAAACGTAGGAGAGCGGATAGTCGCGCGTCTTGCCGTCGGCGAAAGTCACTTTCGCCACGGACGTCGTGTAGGTCTTCAGCAGGTCGTCGCCGGAGGTAGGCGCTGGCGTGGCGGTGAATTCGACTTTGACTGCGGTAGGGTGATCCGCCGCAACGACGGAAAGGGGCAAACCGGCTGAAAGAGCGACTGCCAGCGACAAGGCGATCCTGCATTTCTGCGTGTTCATGCAATTCTCCAGCAATGAGTGATCGAAATGGGCTTCAGACTGTCTGGTGATCGGAGAACGATTTAGTATTGTCTGGCTGTTTCGCGCCAGAAGTTCGCCCGGCGAATGACAGGTTCGGATCAGGCAGTGTCCCCTCATAAGCGGTCAGTTTCTGTTCGCATGCCACACACAGCAGGGAATCGAATAGACGCTCGCGATAGCTGAGCGGAGCAAGGCAGTAGCTACAGTAGGGCGGGTTCATGATTTCTCAGCGAAGACAGGCTGCATCTCGATATCTGATGCCGTGCCTTCATCAGGGTGCGGAATGAAGCTGCGCTGCCCGAGGTGCCAGACAATCGCGTCCCGGCAATGCGCCGACAGTTCGCGCCGGCCGGCCCCCTGTATTCCGATCGCCTCCAGCACGCGCAGGTCCGCGGTAACGCCTTCCGCGCGCACGATCGCCCGCAGGCATTGCCACAGCGTGATGTCCCCGTCGTAGGCCGGCGCGCGGCTCGGGTTGCCGGCGTGATCGGTGTAGCGCAATGCCAGCGGAACGACGGGCACCGCGGCATCGATCGCGCTCTGGAACAGCGCGGCATGGAAGGGCAGCACGCGGTCGCCGCCGGTCGTCGTGCCTTCCGGGAAAACCGCGACGTGGACGGCGGATTGCAGGTGGCCGATCATCGTCTCGCGCGTGCGCTGGGCGGCGGCGCGCGAGCCGCGCTCGAGGAAGATGGTCTCAGTATGCGCGCACAGCCAGCCGATCAGCGGCCAGTGCTTCACGTCGTCCTTGCTGA
>DYFW01000110.1:5141-8624 GCA_020725005.1 Thiobacillus denitrificans | reverse complement strand
GTGCTCAAGGCCGATCCGTCCTTCGTGCAGTGGGTGCGGGCGAAGAGCTACGACACCTTCGGGCCGTTCGGCCCCGCCATCGTGACCGGCATCGACCCCGACGTGCTGACCGTGCGCACCGTCGTCGATGGGGTGGAAAAGCAGAACTACCCGGTCGCCGACATGTTCGTGCGGCCGCGCGAGATCGTCAGCCTGCTCTCGCGGGACATGACGCTGATGCCCGGCGACATCATCGCCTGCGGCACGTCGGTCGGGACCGAGCCGATGCCGCCCGGCTGCACCGTCGAAATCGTCATCGACGGCGTCGGCACCCTCGCCAACCGCTTCGATGCCTCACTTCAACAGTAGCGCGACGCCGCTGACGATGAGAAGAACGCTGATGCCGCGCTGGAAAGCCTGCTGTGACAGGCGGGTGTGGATGCGCCCGCCGAGGTAGAGCGCGACGGCCATCAGCGGCAGCGCCAGCGCGACCACGCCCAGGAAATCCCGGGTAAAGAAGCCGGCGCCGGCGTAGCCCAGGAGGCGGCCGGCGCCGTCGATCAGGAAAACCGTCGCGAAAGTGGCGCGAAACGCCGCCTTGTCGAGGCCGCGCGCCTTGAAATACATCACGTAGAACGGACCGCCGGTGCCGAACAGGGTGCCGATGAGGCCGCCCGACGTGCCGGCGAGCGCGCCCCAGCCGCGCGCCGCGCCCTGTTTCGGCGTGTAGCCGGACAGCGTGTAGAGCGCGAAGGCGATGACGAACACGCCCAGCCCTTGCAACAGCAGTTCGGCGTCGGCGCGCGACAGCGCGAACAGCGCCAGGAGCACGCCGACGGCGCTGAAGGGCAGCAAGGGAAGGATTTCGCGCCAGCGGATGTCGCCACGGTTGGCCGCGCCCTGGCTCGCCGAGGCGATGTAGTCGAGCACCACCACCAGCGGCACCACCAGGGCGAACGGCAATATCAGTGCCAAAAGCGGCACGGCGATGAGACCGGAGCCGAACCCGGCGATGCCGCGCACCAGATACGCCACGGCGATCACGCCGGCCCCCAGTCCCCATTGCCATGCACCGAGTTCGTCCACGCTTCTCCCCTGTGGCGCGGTTGCGTCCGCGCGTTTCGTGTCGCGCGAGTATAGGGCAGACGCGTCGCGCAGGGCTAGAATGCGGGCGATGGACGGACCTTGTTTCCTCGGCATCGACTTCGGCACCAGCGGCGCGCGCGCCTGCGTGATCGACGCCGACGGCGAGATCGTGCACACGGATCAGCGCGACTTCGGCAACCTGTCGGAATACGAACGCGCGGGCATCTGGCGCGAGGCGCTGTGGGATCTCGTCGCCACCCTGCCTGCCGCGATCCGGGCGCGATTGTCCGACATCGCGCTCGACGGCACCTCGGGCACCGTGCTCGCCTGCGACGAGGAACTCAGCCCGCGCCACCCGCCGCTCCTCTACAACGACGACCGCGCCGTCGAGGAGGCCGCGCTGATCGCACGCACCGCCGAGCCCGGCCATCCGGCCGCCGCCGTCACCTCGGGGCTCGCCAAGGTGCTGTGGCTGAAAAAACGGCTCGGGCTCACCGGCGCGCGGCTGTATGTCAGCCAGGCCGACTGGCTGTCCGGCCTGCTCACCGGCCGCGTCGGCATGACCGACTATCACAACGCCCTCAAGCTGGGGCTCGACCTCGACGAACTGGCCTGGCCGGCGTGGGTCGACTACCTCGCCGACGTCGATTACCTGCCGGTGCCGATCGCGCCGGGTGCCCGGCTCGCCACCGTGTCGCGTCCGCGCGCACGCTATCTGGGCGTTTACCCCGGCTGCATGGTGCACGCCGGCACCACCGATTCGATCGCCGCGTTTCTTGCCGCCGGCGTGCGCGGCAGCGGCGAGGCCGTCACCTCGCTCGGCAGCACGCTGGTGTTGAAGCTCCTCTCCGACAGCCGGGTCGAGTCGACCGCACATGGCGTGTATTCGCACTGGTTCGGCGACCGCTGGCTCGCGGGCGGCGCGTCCAACGCCGGCGGCGCGGTGCTGCGGCAGTTTTTCGACGACGGCCAGCTCGCCGCGCTGTCCGCGCGCATCGACCCCGCCGTCGAAAGCCCGCTCGACTACGTGCCGCTGCCGAAACCGGGCGAACGCTTCCCGCTCAGCGACCCGGCGCTAGCGCCGCGCCTCGCCCCGCGACCGGCCGACGACGCCGAATTCCTGCACGGCCTGCTGGAGAGCCTCGCGCGCATCGAGGCGCGCGGCTACGCCCTGCTGGCCAAACTCGGCGCCACGCCGCTGCGACGCGTCCAGACCGCCGGCGGCGGCGCGCAGAATCCTGCCTGGACGCGCATCCGCGGACGTCTGCTCGGCGTGCCGGTTTCCCGGGCGGCCCACACCGAAGCCGCCTACGGCGCGGCCCGGCTCGCAAGAGACGGGGGGCGCCTGTTCGAGACGCCCGCCGCCTGATCTCACGAATTCGCGCGTGTCGCGATCCGAGTCAGGGCAGAGCCGCGCCGCGCGGGCCGACCGGCTTCAGTTTGTAGATCCGGATCGCGTTCTCATAGCCGATCTTGCGCGCCAGCGTATCGGGCAAGGCGGCGAGCAGCGTGGAAACGCCGTCCCGGTTCTTGCTCCCCCCTATCGAGAGCGTCCTTGGCGCATCGTTGCCGGCGAAATCATGCGCCACGATGAAGCTGTCGGTGCCGATGACGAAGCGTTCCGGGTAGGCGTGCAGCAGCGGGAGCCAGTCGCGGTTGACGCCGCCGCGCGAGCCGACCAGATCGGTCGCCTCGTTGCCGCCGAACGGACGGATGCTGAAATACAGGTTCGGGTGGCGTTCGAGCAGTTCGCCCGCGAGCTTGGGCGACAGGGCGTCGGTGGGGTGCGAGCCGAGATGCGCCCAGACGATCACCGCCTTGCGGTTGTGGGCGAGCAGGCGTTCCATCGCCGCGAGGTTGCCCCTGAGCTGCGGCGGGTTACGCGGCGAAATGAACTTGCCGGGCGTGGCCATGTCTTCGGCCACCGGGTCGCAGTGCAGGTCGATCGGCACCCCATGGCGAGCGGCGATGTCCGCCAGCAGCAGCATGAGCGGGTGGTCCGGCGGGGTCTGGATGAAATGATGGGTCGGCGTATGCGAGACATGCAGGGCGACGATCTCGCCGAAACCGATGGCCCCCCGGGCGATCTGGGCCTCGGCCACGGCTTCGAATTTTTGCCGCAGTTCGTCCGGCACCGCCTCGAGCCGGCTGGCCTTGTCCAGCAGCATGTTCAGGGTGCCCGAGCCCAGGAAGGCGAGGCGCGGGGCGTGTTTCGTCCCGATGCCGGCGACGTGCTCGTTGAGCACGGCCGCCGCCTGCGTGGGGCTGGGCAGCGGCATGATGACCGCCTGCCGGATGCCGTGGTTGTCCATGATCTGCAGCAGGGTCTGGGCGGTCTGATCGACGGACTCCGGCGTGGCGCCCTTGCCCACGACCGGGTGCACATGCACGTCGATCCATTCGCCGTGCGCATGGGCC
>DYFW01000110.1:0-5041 GCA_020725005.1 Thiobacillus denitrificans | reverse complement strand
AGGCCGCTTCCACCAGCTCCAGCGCATTGCCGTCCGGGTCGCGCACGAACAGCGCGCGCCGGCCCGAGCGGCTCAGCGTGTAGGCGATGCCTGCGGCGTCGAGCCCGGCCTTCAGTTCATCCCAGCCCTTTACGGCCAGGGCGGTATGGCGGTCGCGGCCGCCGTGCGCGGGCCGGCCCTCGACCGGATCGGGGTTGGGCAGGCACAGCAGATGGAGCTGGCAACCCCCGATGTCGTACCAGACGCCGTCGAAATCCATCCCGGGCCGGGCCGGACTGGGGGCGAGGCCGAGCACGCCCTCGTAGAAGGCACGCGCGCGCTCGAGGTCGGCGATCAGGAGCGACGCGTGCAGCAGCGCCGTGATCTCAGGCATCGGCGGCCTCCTTGCGCTGCGCGTCCTCCATGTGGCCGGAAAACAGGCTGGCCGTGACGATCATCAGCGCGCCGATCCATTCCTGCCGGTCCATGTGCTCGTGCGCGAGAAAATACGACGCGACCGCCGCGACCACGAGTTCGAACAGGAAAATGACGATGGCCTGGTTGGCCGGCACCCGCGCGAGACCATATTGCACGGCGTAAGTCACGCTCGCGATGGCGAGTCCCACGCCCGCGAGCAGCAGCCAGACGTGCCCGCCAGCCCCGGCGACGAAGTCGAGATCACCGGGGAAGGCCACAAGCCCGGCCAGGGTCAGCAACAGCACGCCGAACCAGATCGAGACCGAGCGGGCGCCGTCGGCGACGCCGGCGAGATGGCGGCTGATCACGTTGCTCAGCGCGAACGCGACGCCGGCCGACAGCGCCAGCCATTCGGCCCGGTTGGTCGGCAGCGGCCACGCGCCGTCGGGCCGCCACAGCATCACCACCGCTCCCCCCAGCGAGAGCGCCATCACCCCCACCCCCACGCGGTTGAGCTTCTCGCCCAAGAGGACACGCGAAAACAGCACCGTCCACAACGGCGAGAGAAAGAACAGCAGCAACACGCGCACCACCTCGCCCTCGAGCATCGCGAGGACGTAGGCGAGGTTGGTCCAGCCCGCGACCAGCGCCAGCGCTGCCAGCCAGCGCCAGCGGCCACGCGCCACGGCCAGCGAGCGGCGATGCAGCCAGCCGAACGCCAGCAGCGGCACGGCGTAGGTGAAGAAACTCGACGCGACCCCGCCGACGCCGGCCGCCTCGAGCAGGCGATACGGATACCAGATCAGGCCCCAGAGGGTGGCCGCGTACAGCAGGCTGGCCAGGGGAAACGCGCGTTGCAGGGCAAGGGAAGGCATGGGGCTTTATAATGCGAGGCTCGTTTGAAATCCACACGGCAATGAACCCGCGTCTCCAGCTCCTCCACCCTTATCCGTTCCAGAAACTGCGCGAACTGTTCGCGGGGGTGACGCCGAATCCCGGGCGCACGCCGATCAATCTCTCGATCGGCGAACCCAAGCACCCGACCCCCCGCTTCATCAAGGATGCGCTGGTCGCCGGGCTCGATGGGCTGGCGCATTATCCCATCACCCAGGGCTCGGACGCGCTGCGCGGCGCGATCGCCGCGTGGGCACGGCGCCGCTTTGGCGTGACGCTCGACCCCGCGACCGAGGTGCTGCCGGTCAACGGCTCGCGCGAAGCGTTGTTCGCATTCGCCCAGGCGAGCGTCGATTCCAGCCGCCACGGCCGCCGCACGATCATTTCGCCCAATCCCTTCTACCAGATCTACGAGGGTGCCGCGCTGCTCGCGGGCGCGCGTCCCTTCTTCCTCAATACCCTGCCGGAGAACGGCTTTGCCATGGACTGGTCGCGCGTGCCGGACGACCTGTGGCAGACCGTCAACCTCGTCTACGTCTGTTCGCCCGGCAACCCCACCGGCCGCGTCATGACGCTCGACGACTGGCGCGAACTGTTCGCGCTGTCCGACCGCCACGGCTTCGTCGTCGCCGCCGACGAATGCTATTCGGAAATCTATTTCGAGGAAGGCGCCCCCCCGCTCGGCGCGCTCACCGCGAGCGAGCAACTCGGCCGCGGCTTCCGCAATCTCGTCGTCTTCAATTCGCTCTCGAAACGCTCCAACGTGCCCGGCCTGCGTTCCGGCATGGTCGCCGGCGACGCCGAATTGATGAAAGCCTTCCTGCTCTACCGCACCTATCACGGCAGCGCGATGAACCCGGCGGTGCAGGCGGCGAGCGTCGCCGCCTGGAACGACGAGGCGCACGTCGTCGACAATCGGCGCCAGTACGCCGCCAAGTTCGCCGCCGTGATGCCCCTCCTGAAACCCGTGCTCGAATTCGACGCGCCCGACGCCGCCTTTTACCTGTGGGCGAAGGTGCCGGGCGGCGACGACACCGCGTTCGCACGCGGCCTCTATGAAGCCGAGCACGTCACCGTGCTGCCCGGCAGCTACCTCGCGCGCGACGCCGCCAACGCGAACCCCGGCCGCGGCTTCGTCCGCATCGCGCTGGTCGACACGCTGGACGCCTGTGTCGAGGCGGCCGAGCGCATCGTGCGCTTCTCGGGCTGCCAGAAATGACACGCTGGATCGCCCTCTGCCTGCTGCTTCCGGCGCTGGCCTGGGCGGACTCCGTTGAGGAAGCCGCAGACATCGCGGCGGGGCGCGCGCTGTTGCAGGCGGAAATGCTCAACGCCGAATACATCACCAACTCGAAGGGCGTCGTCACCGTTATCTTCGGTCGCAGCGTCGGCCCCGGTTTCATCGAGGCGGTCGTCATGCGTCTGAAACGCGAGCCCGCCATCCGCGGCGTCAACTACACGCAGGTCGACCACGATTTCTGCAAAGCCCCCTGAGCACAAACCGTTTTCATTTTTTTCACACCACGGAAACCCATCATGCAAGCACTGCAAGCCATCATCGAAGACGCCTTCGAGCGCCGCGCCGAACTCACCCCCCGCAACGCGCCGCCGCAGGTCAAGGACGCCGTCATGGCGGTGATCGACCTGCTCGACATGGGCCAATTGCGCGTCGCCGAGCGCACCGACGGCCAGAACTGGGTCACCCACCAGTGGGTGAAGAAGGCCGTGCTGCTGTCGTTCCGGCTCGAGGACAACGCCTTCATCAAGGGCGGCTACACCAACTACTACGACAAGGTGCCGTCCAAGTTCGCCGACTTCAATTCCAAGGATTTCCGCGAGGGCGGCTTCCGTGTCGTGCCGCCCGCGGCGGCGCGCAAGGGCAGCTTCATCGCGAAGAACGTCGTGCTGATGCCGAGCTACGTGAACATCGGCGCCTACGTCGACGAGGGAACGATGGTCGACACCTGGGCCACCGTCGGTTCCTGCGCGCAGATCGGCAAGAACGTGCATCTCTCCGGCGGCGTCGGCATCGGCGGCGTGCTCGAGCCGGTGCAGGCCAACCCCACCATCATCGGCGACAACTGCTTCATCGGCGCGCGCTCCGAAGTGGTCGAAGGCGTCATCGTCGAGGACAACTGCGTGATCTCGATGGGCGTCTACATCGGCCAGTCGACCAAGATCTACGACCGCGAGACCGGCGAGATCCACTACGGCCGGGTGCCCGCCGGCTCGGTGGTGGTGTCCGGCAACCTGCCGTCCAAGGACGGCAAGTACAGCCTCTACTGCGCGGTGATCGTGAAGAAGGTGGATGAAAAGACGCGCGGCAAGGTGGGCATCAACGAACTGCTGCGCGGCATTTGAGTCCGACACCGGCTGGCCGCCCCGCAGCCTCCCGAAAGGAATGCGCATGAAGCACACACTCCTCGCTCTCGCCCTCGCCGCCGGCCTGGCCGGCTGCCAGACCAACCCGGTTTCCGGTCGCACGCAGCTGGTGCTGGTGTCGGAGGAACAGGCGCAGGCCTCGTCGGCGCAGGCCTACGCGCAGACGATTTCCGAGGCGCAGAAGAAAGGCAGGCTCAGCACCGACGCCGCGCTCAACGCGCGCGTCAAGCGCATCACCGACGACCTCGTCGCCGAGGCCAAGCGGATGTACCCGCCGAGCCGCGACTGGACATGGTCGGTCGCGGTGATCGACGAACCGCAGCTCAACGCCTGGTGCATGCCCGGCGGCAAGATGGCGATCTACACCGGCATCGTCCGCAAGCTCGACCTCACCGACGACGAGATCGCCCAGATCATGGGGCATGAAATCGCGCACGCGCTGCTCGGCCACGGACGCGAGCGCATGTCGCGCGCGATCGCGATGCAGGGGGGTATCCTCCTCGGCTCGGCGGTCACCGGGCGCGACCTCAGCGTGCTCACGCCGGTCGCCGACATCGCACTGACACTGCCGAACAGCCGCGAAGGCGAGTCGGAAGCCGACCGCTACGGCATCGAGCTCGCCGCGCGCGCCGGCTACGACCCGCGCGCCGCGGTGCGCCTGTGGGAGAAAATGAGCGCGGCCAACAGCGGCGGTCCGCCGCAGTTCCTCAGCACCCACCCCTCGCCCGCCAACCGCATACAGGCGCTCAACGCCCTGGTGCCGCAGATGATGCCCCTCTACGAGAAGGCCCATGCCCGATGAATGCCGCCACCGACGAACAGATCGCCAGCCTCAAGACCCTCAATCACGTCACCTATGCGCTCTACGCGCTGTCGCTGTTCGGTTTCGGCATCACCGCCGTGATCGCCGTCGTGCTCAACTACATCAAGCGCGACGACGCGCGCGGCACCTGGCTCGAAAGCCACATCCGCTGGCAGATCGGCACCTTCTGGTGGGGCCTGCTGTGGATCGTCGTGGGCTGGCTCACCTTTCTCATCCTGATCGGCTGGGTGGTGTGGGCGGTCGCGTGCGTGTGGTTCATCTATCGCATCGCCAAGGGCTGGCTCAACCTCAACGACAACAAGCCGATGCCGGTGCAATAAGGGCAATTCACAGGCTTTCGCGCCACACGCGCAAACTGCTTTTCGTCGCGCGGGCCATCAGCGGCCCAATGCCCGCAGACTTTGGATAACCCCGGCCCCTTACCGGCCCGCCTCCTATCCGCTCAGGGTTTGCGCCCGCGCTCGGCACAACGAATGATCGACTTGTCGTCTTTCAGCTCGAGGCAGTGGCGCATGTCGGCACCGAGGCGGCGCTGGGGTTTCGCGG
>DYFW01000002.1:12913-66423 GCA_020725005.1 Thiobacillus denitrificans | reverse complement strand
AATGACATCCGCCGCATCCCATACTGCCGCGCCGACCACGCCACCCGTCTGCAGAGGAAAGGCTTTCAGCTGGCCGCTCCAGTTGAGCGGGCTGAACAGGGCTTGGTAGAGATGCGTGGTCGAGGTCAGGCGGGAGGAGTTCGACGCGACCGCGGCCGATGACGCGCTGGCGCGGTTCTGGATGGTATTCAGCACGCCGGCCAGCTCGTTCGCGAACGCCACCGGATCGGCTGCGCTGAAAAATCCGCCGCGTCCGTTCACCGAGGCGTGCAGGAGATCGTCCAGTTTCGCCGCGTTGCTGGTGGTCGGGTCCGGCCAGGTGATATTGGCCCCCGAGGTAATCGCATTGAAGGCGTCGTTCGGATTCACGGAGCCGGTCACGCCGAGGCCGACGCCGAAAGTCGACATGTGCTGCCAGAAGGCGGGATTGATCGTGCTCACCGGCACCGAATTGTCGAGGTCGCTGCGCAGGTCGTTCTTCCAGTAGTACATCGCCACGTCGGCCAGCGTGTTGCTGTGGCCGTCGGCAAAGGGCGATATGGCTGCATAGGTATACGGCGCACCACTCGGGCGAGTCTGCGTCGGGCCACCGGTGCCGTCGACGTTCGCCCGCGCGGCGGCGGTGTTTGCCTGGGCGCCGTTCCAGTAACCATCGGTCATCAGGATCGTGTAGCTCTGGCGGCACTGCGCGTGGGTGTTGGTCGCCACGCCGTCGTCGGTCCCCGGCGTGTTGCCCCAGGGGCCACGATTGTCGGTGCGCGAGTAATACTGGCCGGCATCGTCGAGCGCGCTGCGCAGCGGCGTCCCGGCGGCCGGGATCGGATGGCCGTAAAGGATGTTGAAGAAGGCCGTGCGATCCGAGCCCGAGAACGGCCTCACCCCGTTGATGATGGTGGACGTGGAAACCCCGTCGACCGTGGATGCCCCCTTGTTGATCGCGCCGAACCCCACCCGCAGGTTGGTGCCCAGCCGGGCGAACGCCTTGCCGATGCCCGCGCGCGCCGACAGGACGCGCGAGCGATAGTAGGTAAACCAGTTGGCGAAATTCTGGATTTCCTGCGCGTAGGTGCAGATGCCCGCCGTGCAGTCGGTGCGCGCGGTGCGGCCCTCCCCCGTGTAGGTCGGGGTGCTGCTGATGATCTTGATTTCGGTATAGCTGGACAGGTTCGAATCGTTCCCGCCGTCGTAGCGATAATACGTTGCCGGGTAGAACGTGTGGTTGCCCTGATACCAGCCAGTGCTGCCGTACCACCAGTCCGAGCCGCTCAGGTTGACCGTCTGGTTGGTCGTCAAGTCCAGGCAATTGGGTGACAACGTCAGTTCCGGATTGTAGCGCGCGCACGTCGGCGTCGCATTGCCGCGCGACACGTTGTTCGCATCGACCCAGGGCGTGTACGTCACCGCCGGGTTGTAGTACACCTTGTTGATGTGCGGGGAACGCATCCGGACGTTGTAGATATTGGCACTGCCAAAATCGGGAACATAATTTCCATAATCGGTACTACCATAGAGCCCGGCCGGGCGCGGATAAAGATACGCAAAACTGGTGATGTCATCCGGCATCGCTTCCCATTGCATGGAACCCGAATCATCCAGCACGAACATGATGTTGGGCTCGGCCGCACTGGTGAGGTAGAGGGGAGAGTCCGCGAGCGCTGCGTAGGCCGACGTCGACAGGATGGGAGAAACCAGCATGGACAGCGCGACGCCATAAGCGACAGCCTTGCGGCCGCCGCCATGGCGCGCGGTGTTCAGGGATTCGGTTTGGGTTTGCATGTTCTGCTCCTGGAATCGTGGTCGTCGGCAATGGACTGACGTCGCATGCCCGTGCTACCGCCCCGGCGCGCCCGGGCTTCCTGCCGGGCCCGGCGGCGCCAGCACGGGAAAATCCGCGCCGCCCTGCACAGGCCGGATGCGTAACAGCTGATCGCCGTTCGACTCGAAACTTACCGCCAGCCCCGGCTTGACCTCGATGAAGCGGCTGAGCAATTCGCGCCTGGCCGCGTCACTCAGTTCGAACCTGATGCCGTTGATCGTGATCGTGTCGCGCGACGGATCGACGGCCGTCACCTTGCCAACGACCATGCCGGCGGCAGCCACCGATCCCGCCAGCAGCGTTCCCAAGCCGACCGCAGCGGCTGCATGAAGAATCCCTTTGAGCGACATGTTCGTTCCTTCCTATCGTTGATAGACCGCCTGCAGAATCACGAAGGTATTCGCGCTGCTGCCCGCGCCGCGCGCGGTGACCCGGTACACGCCGCGATCGGTGAGCGGCCCGAAGCCGAGGGTGCCGCCGCCCATGGCGCCGGTCTGCAGCAATTCGATGACGTAACGCGGGGGGGCGCTGGTGTCCTGCGGCTGCCAGGTCATGGCAACCGACTGCGTGGCCCACGGATGGGTACCCGTCCAGTATTCCGGGCGCGAGCCGTCGGTGATGCGTGGCGTGCGTCCCGTGTTCGGCGCCAGCGCCGGCGCCACGGCGCCCTGCAATTCCAACTCGCCCGCGCGCAGGGCGGCTTCGGCGGCCTGGAAAGCCAGATCGCGGTCGCGCGCGTTGCGCGCCATGAGTTCTTCCAGCGTGGTCGTGCGCAGCGCGGCGATGGTGATGAGGGTAAGGACCACCATCAGGACGAGGCCGGTGATCAGCGCAGCGCCCGACTGCTGGCGGACGGATGTCGGAAGCGGTCTACGGCGGGTTTTCATGGTCATCCTCAAGGCAGGCGGTTGCGCACGCCGAAGGTGGCGGTGGCGACCTGGCGCAGCCGGCGATCGGCAACCGGCAGGTTCACCGTGGTGTACTCGACCACGTAGGACGCCTGGTTCTGGGTGGCAACGTTGGCATTGTTGCTGCGGAACACCAAGCTGATGCGCGCGGTGAGCACCTGGCGCCAGTTGGCCACGCCGGCGGCGGCGACGTAGTTGTCGACGATGAAATCGTTGTTGGTGTCGATGCCGAAGCGCATCACCATGTCCTCGACGTTCTCGACCAGTTCCTCGGTGGCGCCGTCGAAGTTCCTGCGGTACAGCGCAGGATTGCCGGCCGGGTTGGTGCCAATGAAATAGACGGTGTTGGCGATGCGGAACACCTCGGCGCCGTTCTGGTACTGGTTGACAGTGAAGTTCGCGGTGTTCTGGGCATTGCTGTGCGCGATGGTCACCATGCCCCCGCTGTTGGATACGGTGGTCGCGCGGAACAGGTCGGCGGTCTCGCAGTTCGACACAACAAGGGCCTCGCCGGCGACGAAATTATGGGGGTTGCCGGTGATCTGGACGTTCGCATTGGTCGGCGTGAGGTTGCCGGTGAGCGTGACGCCCGCATTGGCTGCGCGAATGACCTCGAGCACGCCGGTGCCGGCGACCCAGTTGGCCGGCGCCGCGCCCGTCGCGGCCCAGACGC
The DNA here is from genome assembly GCA_020725005.1 of Thiobacillus denitrificans. Lineage (GTDB taxonomy): Bacteria > Pseudomonadota > Gammaproteobacteria > Burkholderiales > Thiobacillaceae > Thiobacillus > Thiobacillus denitrificans_G. The sequence continues at coordinate 63,026 of DYFW01000002.1, read as the reverse complement.
CGCCGACATAGCCGCGCAGCCCCTGATCCAGGCCGAGCGCCGGCGGGTTGTTCGCGATCACGCCGATCGGTGGGGGCGCCGTCGGGTTGTTCGGGTCGATCGCTGCGAGGTTCACGCAGCCGGCGTAGCCCGCCATCCTGACGTCGACCCCGATGGTATCGAGGGCGTAGCGCACGTTTTCCTGGATGCGCGAGAAGTCGTCCTGGGTACGGAAGGTCTGTTTGGCGCCCAGGAACACGGCACCGATGCCGCCGAGCAGGATGAGCCCGATAACGAGGGCCACCATGACCTCGACCAGTCCGAAACCCGCCATCGACCGGGCCGGCTTTGCATGCGAGGGGGGGCGGTGTGTCGTTTTCATAAGGCGCTCTGGACGATGAATTGCTGGGCGGCCGCGCCGCCGGTGCCGCGCCCGTCGTCCCACTGCACGGTGACGGTGACGCGCCCGGTGGCGGCGTCGACGACGATGGAACCGTCCCCGGCCGGCAAGGCGCAATTGAGCGCGTTTTTCCAGGCCGCGATGTCCTGGGCGGCGATGCTGGCGCCAGCAGGCGCGGCCAGCGGCGCGCAGACCGCCGGGTTGCCCAGCGCCGCCGCGCCCGCGTAGGCGCCCGCCAACGCCGGCGCACGGTTCGCCCGCACCCGGTCGAGCGCGTCGTAAGCCAGCCAGGTGGCCTGGGTGCGGTGATAGGCGCCTTGGTTGTTGCGCATGCTGGAGGCCATGAGGCCGGCGAGGCCGAGCAGGCCGATGGACAGCACGACCATGGCGACCATCACTTCGAGGAGGGTGAATCCGGATTGCGTCTTCATCGTCGTCATGGGCAGAGGTTGGTGTTGGCAACGCGCGGACGGCCCGAGCGTTCGATTTCGATTGCCCGCCCCTCGACGACTGCCGGCGCGGGCGGGCACAGCAGCAGCATGGTGCCCGCAAGCAAGGTGGTCCCGCCGGTGGCGGTGAAAACGATCTGGGGCGCCCCGGCCAGGGTGCTGTTGCCGGACAGGGGGCCGAACACGCGCAGCACGTTGCCGGCCGCGTCGCGGACAATCCAGCCCTGCGCCCAACCGCCGGTGCAGGTGGCGCGGTCGCTGCTGGCGCACACGGTGACCTGCGCGGCGCGCTTGACCGCCTCGCTGCGGGCCAGGCTGAAGGCTGTGATCACGTCGTTGGCCTGCGCGGCCATGCGGTTGCTGACGACCACGCGCTGGAAGTTCGGAATCGCGATGCCGAGCACGATGCCGAGCACGGCGAGCACGACCATCAGCTCGACCAGGGTAAAACCACGCGATGCGACGGGGGCAGCGGGCATGATGTTCAATTTCCTGTTTTCACGTTTTACACGGTACGCAGCCGCCGCGGGTGGTGTCCACCCTTGCGGGACAGGCGGCGGAAATGGCTTGCCGAACGGTTGGCGCGCACCCCGGCCGTTTTCGACCTCATGCGTCATAACGTCTGGCTGGCGCCCAACTTGAGGCGGTCAACAGGTACCGGTGACGAGCCGCAGGCGGCCCGCATTGTTGATCACGATGTCGCGCCGGCTGCCCGTGGCGCAGAGGCTCAGGGTGCCGTTTGCCAGATTGCCCGACCCCTGGGGGGTACCGCTCGGCAGGTAGCTGACGTAGCGGCTGTAGTTTTGCGGCGGCGTAAAAATGACGCCCGCCACGCGTCCCTGCGTCCGCAGCAGGATGTCGTTCGAATCGAAGGCGCCGCGTGTCCCGCCGTCGACGAAGACCAGCCAGCCCTGTTCCCAGGCAGCGCCAGCGTCGCAGGCCGGCGCGGCAGCCTGGGGGTTGCGTGTCTTGCAGACGGTGACGCGCATGCCCCGCTTGATCGCCTCGGACCGCGCCAGGTGAAGCGCGGCCACGAAATCGTTGGTCACTGCCGCGAGCCGGCTGGTGCCAGCGAGATAAGCGTAGCCCGGAACGGCAATCGCCAATAAAATCGAGGCCACTGCCAGCACAACCAGCAACTCGACCAGCGTGACGCCTGTATTTTTCATATCCCGCCCCCCCTTCCTCCAAGCCAGGATTTCCAGCTTGGACCAGCGGCGGGCGCACCGCCATACGACTTTAGTCGTAGGCGCCGCCTGTGGATAAGTTACCCCGGCGGGGGCAAGCGACGGCCGTCGTGATCGGCGCCGGCGTCTCGGGCTTGAGCACGGCGCTCGCCCTGCTCGGTCGCGGCCATGCGGTCAGCGTGCTGGAGCGGGGCGAGGCCGGCCGCGAGTCATCCTGGGCGGGCGGCGGCATTCTGTCGCCGCTGTTGCCCTGGGACTACGCCGAGGCGGTTAGCGCGCTGGCGCTGCGTTCGATGCAGGCCTTTGCCGGCTGGGTGGCGGACGTGGAGGCCCGCTCAGGCCTCGCCGCCGAATACTGGCGCTGCGGCATGCGGGTACTCGACGCCGAGGCGCCCGACGCGGCGCTGGCCTGGGGCGCCGCGCACGGCCTGGCGGTCGAGCCCCGGGCCGATGGCAGCCTGTGGCTGCCGGAAATCGCGCAGGTGCGCAACCCGCGCCTGATCGCCGCGCTACGCGCCGCGGTGCTGAACGCCGGCGGCACGCTGCGCGAGCATTGCGCGGCGACCGGCGTGCTCAGCGAGCGCGGACGCGTGACCGCGGTGCAGACCGAAACCGGCACCTTGCCGGCCGACACCGTGGTACTGGCGGCCGGCGCCTGGTCGGGACTGGGGCTGGCGGGGCTCGTGCCGCCGCCCAATATCCGCCCGATCCGCGGCCAGATGCTGCTGTTCAGGCTCGAACCCGGCGCGCTCGACACCATCCTGTATCGCCGCGGGCTGTACCTGATCCCGCGCCGCGACGGTCACCTCCTCGTCGGCAGCACGCTGGAGGACGCCGGGTTCGACAAGTCGACCAACCGCGACACGGCCGCGCGCCTGCACGCGGAAGCTGCCGCACTGCTGCCGGCGCTGGCCAAGATCGCGCCGGTGCAGCACTGGGCGGGCCTGCGCCCGGGCGCACCGGCCAACTTCCCGGTCATCGACCGCCACCCCGATTTCGAGAATGTCTTCGTCAACACCGGCCACTACCGCTACGGCGTGACCCTGGCCCCGGCGGCGGCCGAGCTGCTCGCCGACCTCATCGCGGGCAAGCCTCCCGCGCTCGACCCCACGCCGTATCGCTGGGAAGCGGCGCTCACGCGGCGCTGGACGGGTGCGTTGTGAACGGTAGCCCCCGTCCGCTCGTGGTCTGGGTCGTCAGCGACAGCAAGCCCGGGCATCTGAACCAGTCGCTGGGCCTGGCCGAAGCGCTCTCGCGCGCGACGCCTGCCGACATTCACCGCCTCCCCGCCCTGCCCCTCTGGCGCGCCGCGCTGGCGTGGCTCATGAAGCGCATGCCGGGCAGGACGCCACCCACGCCCGACCTGATCGTCGGCGCCGGCCACGCCACCCATCTCACCCTGCTCGCCGCCCGTCGCGCCGGCGGCGGCCGCACCGTGGTGCTGATGAAACCCAGCCTGCCGCGTCGCTGCTTCGACCTCGTCATCGTGCCGCGCCACGACGGCCTTGCAGCCGACGCGCGCACCCTCGTCACCGAAGGCGCGCTCAACCGCCTCCGCCCGGCCGCCGCACGCGACCCGCAGCGCGGACTCATGCTGATCGGCGGCGAATCGCCGCATTTCCAGTGGGACGGCGACGCGGTCCAGGTGCAGATCAGAAGCGTGCTCGCGCGCACGCCCGAGGTGCAATGGACGCTGACCACCTCGCGCCGCACGCCGGCGGAATTCCTCGCCGATCTGCCCGCCGCGCAAAACCTCACCGTGGCGCCGCACACCGCCACCGGCCCCGACTGGCTGCCGCAGCAACTCGCCGGCTGCGGCCTCGCCTGGGTCACGCCCGACAGCGCCTCGATGGTGTACGAGGCGCTCACCGCCGGCGCCGCGGTCGGCGTGTTCGATCTGCCGGTGAATCCCCGGAGCCGCGTCGGGTGGGCGATCGCCGAACTCGCCGACGCTGCGCGCGTCACCCGCTTCGTCACCTGGTGCGCCCACGGCACGCTCCACCCCAACACGCAGCCGCTCGCCGAGGCCGACCGCTGCGCCGCCTGGATCCTGCAATGGCTGAAGCCCGCAAACTGACCGTGCTGCAGGTGCTGCCTGCGCTGCAGTCCGGCGGCGTCGAGCGCGGCACGCTCGAAGTCGCGCAGGCGCTGGTCGAGCGCGGCCATCGCGCGCTGGTGATGTCGGGCGGCGGACGCCTGGTCGACGCGCTGGTCGCAAGCGGTGCCGAGCACTTCGAGTGGCCGATCGGCAGGAAATCACTGAAAACGCTGCTGCTCGTCGGCAGGCTGCGGCGTTTCCTGATCGAGCACCAGGTCGACATCGTGCACGCGCGCTCGCGCGTCCCGGCGTGGATCGCATACCTCGCGTGGCGCGGCATGGACCCCATGACGCGGCCGCGCTTCGTCACCACCGTGCACGGCCCATATTCGGTGAGCGCCTACAGCGCCGTCATGACGCGGGGCGAGCGCGTCATCGTCATTTCCGAGATGATTCGCGATTACGTCCTCGCGAATTACCCGGCAACCGACCCGGCCAGGCTTCGCCTGATCTACCGCGGCGTCGACCCGGCAGCATTCCCCTATCGCCATCGCCCGTCGCAGGCCTGGCTCGACAACTGGTATGCCCGCCACCCCGAGACGCAAGGCAAGCGGCTCCTGACCCTGCCAGCCCGGATCACGCGCTGGAAGGGCCAGGAAGACTTCATCGACCTGCTCGCCCTGATCAAGGACAGCGCGCCCGATATTCACGGTCTCATCGTCGGGGAAACCAAGGACCGCAAGGATCATTTTCTGGCCGAACTGCGCAGCAAGGCCGAAGCCCTTGGCGTCGCCGACCGGATCAGCTTTGCCGGCCACCGCAGCGACCTGCGCGAGATCATGGCGATCTCGCGCATCGTCTTTTCCCTGTCGCGCGAACCCGAGGCGTTCGGGCGCACCACGGTCGAAGCCCTGAGCCTCGGCGTTCCCGTCATTGGATACAATCACGGCGGTGTTCGCGAGCAGCTTCAGGCCATCCTGCCGGCCGGCGGCGTTCCTGCTGGCCACATCCGCGAAGCTGCGGAGACGGCCCTCCGCTGGCTGGAGCACCCCCCCGAAGTCCCTGCCGAGCACCCCTTCACTCTCGAGCGCATGCTCGGCAAAACCCTGGAAGTCTATGATGAGCTTCATTCGATCGATCACGCCTGAACTGGCCGCCCGCTTCCTGGGGCTCATGCTGATCGCCTGGCAGCCCTTCACCGGCGGCGCACGCCTGCCCTCGATACTGCTCCTGTTCCTGGGCCTCTGGCTGCTGTTCCATAAGCGCATCGACCTGTCCGGCACGGCTGCCCGGCGCCTCGCCACCGTCTTCGCCCTGCTGCTCGTACCCGTCCTGATTTCGCTGCCCGGCTCGTTCAATCCGGCGGGCACGGCGAGCGTGGCCTTGGTGCTGGTCCTGTTTTTCGTCGTCGGACTGGCATTGATGGAAGGACTCAAGACGGAAAGCGATCACGCCTGGCTGCAGCGCTGGCTGGCGATCGTCCTGGCGATCTGGCTCGCCGACGGGTACATCCAGTATGGCTTCGGGCGCGACCTGCTCGGCGTGCCCATGGGCGGCGACGGCCGCATGATGGGCCCCTTCCCCGACAACCTGCACTTCGGCCTGTTCATGACCGTGCTGATGCCCATCATGCTCTGGCGCATGACCCGATCCCGGCCTCTCGCCGCCCTCGCGTGCATCGCGCTGATCGGCTTCGTGGCGGGCATGAGCGGCGCGCGCAGCAATGTGCTGTTTTATCTATTGGGTGTCGCGATCCTGCTGCCCCGCTTCGGCTGGTGGCATCGCGCGTTCATCCTCGCGGCCATCGTCGTCGGAGTGGTTGCCGCCATCGGCCAGTCCGAAACCACGGCCGCCAAGTTCAGGCAGTTCGACGCGCCGAGCGAGCAGTCGCTCTTCAAGAAACTGGACCACATGTTAAGCGGGCGCATGATCATCTGGGAGACTGCCGTCGAAATGCTGAAAGACAGGCCCTTGACCGGCGTCGGGGCCGGCGCGTTCGCCGATGTCTACGACCGCTACGCGACCCGGCCTGAAGACCCCTTCCGCCGTGGCGGCGACTATCCAGGCGGCGTCTACCACGCCCACCACATGTACGTTTCGATTGCCGCCGAATCCGGACTGATCGGCCTTGCCGGCCTGCTCGCGGCCATCTTCCTGCTCGTCCGGTGGTACCGGCAGGCCGCGCCGGAACTGCGCAGCCGGGCCGCGCCTTATGCGGCTTCGCTGGCCGTCATCGCTTTTCCGCTCCAGTCGCAGCCGGTGCTTTATCGGGCCTGGTGGTTTCCGGTCGTGCTTCTGTTGCTGAGTGGATTCATCATTGCCCTGCAACCGAGAAAAACCTGAACTGCCCCCATCTACTTAACGCTGAATATCATGCAAAGACCTTTCAAATCCCTGAGCCGCGCCCTGCGCCAACCCTTCAATCGCCTTTATGCGCAACGCCGCCTGCGGGAATACCACTCGCAAGCTCGCTCGCTCGAAGAAGTCGTCGACTGGGCGATGCATTTTGGCGGGGGCGGCTACATGACAGTCAAGACCCTGCAAATCCCCTCGGAAATCCTCCAGCTGGCCAAGGCCGTGCAGGCGATCAAACCGAAGATCATCGTCGAGATCGGCACCGCACGGGGCGGTACGCTATTGATCTGGTCCTATCTCGCGTCCCGGCGGGTCATCACCTGTGACCTCAACGACATGCGCCGCCAGCGTCCCCTGTTCAGCCAGTTCCCGCCCCCCGGATCGGCGTGCAAGGTCACGCTGCTGACAGGCAACTCACATGAGGCCGGCTTCAAGGCCCGACTTGCACAGGAACTGGGCGGCGAGAAGGCCGATTTCATGTTCATCGACGGCGATCATACCGAATCGGGTGTGGAGGCGGACTACAACGACTACAAGGAATTCGTGCGCCCCGGCGGTCTAATCGCCTTCCACGACATCGTCGAGAAGCAGCCCCTGCCGACCAACCAGGTGTTCCATTTCTGGAAGCGTCTCAAGGTCGGGGCCGACGTGCAGGAGTTCGTTGCCGATCCTGATCAGTGCGGGTTCGGCATCGGCCTGCTGCGCGTGCCCGAAGCGTAATCTATTGAGGTTTTCAAAAAAACATGACCCCTGCACCATCCTGGGTTCGTCGTATGCCGTGGTCATTGCGAGCAGGGCGAAGCAATCCGGCAGCGCGCTCAGGCCACGACTGGATTGCTTCGGCGACGCCTCGCAATGACGGCTGAGGGTGTCATGTTTTTGGGAATGATCGATATTGACGGGAAATACAAGAACTTGAATTTCCGCATCAATAACGACGCCGCAAAGCCTGCGCAGCGGCCAGCGCGCTGCGCAGTTGTTCCTCGATAACGGCCTTGGAAAAAACCGCCTCGTAAAGATCGGCCGCGCGTCGCCCGATGTCCGGGTCGTCGCGTATTCGCTGCGCCCATTTCGCCACGGTCCCGGCCAACGCGCCGGGGTTGCCCGGCTCGACCCAGACCAGGCCACGCTCTCCGTCGCCGCGACAGGCAGCCGCGTAGGCTGCCGCGCGCCGCGTCACCACCGGCCGCCCACACGCCAGCGCCTGGAACACCTTGTTCGGGATCACCCGCCCGGCCTTTGCGCCGGCATCGAACACGCCAAGCAGGATATCGGCCTTGTGAATCCGGGCGGGCAGCGCTTCGTACGGGACCGGGTTCTCGAAGTGGACGTTGCCGAGCCCACGGGCCAAACGCTCGCACCCGGCGCGCAGCGGTCCCTTGCCGAGCAGGGTCCAGCGCACGGGCGGGCCGGTGTAAATACGGGCTGCCTCGACGATGATCTGCGGGGCCTGCAATTCGATGAAGCTCCCGTAGAAAAGCACCTCGACCGGGCGCCCGTCCGCATGGTCGGGCATCGGCGCCGGGTGGAACAGCGATTCTTCCGCGCCCACGTACACAACTTCGATACGATCTGACGGGACGTCGAACGCCTCGGAAAAGTAGTCGGCATGGGCTTGCGTGTCAGCGATCAGCATGTCGGCCCGCTGGAACAGGGATTGCTCCCATCGATGCAGTCGCCGGGCCTGCCGGCTTTGTGGCGGGAATTTTTTTCGTTCGAAAACCTGCTTGTCGTAGGCGGAGATCAGCGGGTCGAACAGCAGGGGAAGGCCGTGCCGCTTCGCCCAGCGGCTGGCCGCGGCAAGATCGCGCTGCCGGAAGCAAGGCACCCAGACAAGATCCACCTTGCCGATTCGTTTGAGCAGGGCTTCGATATCCGCCAGCGAACTGAAGCGCGGGTGAAAGTCGACAATGTGCCAGCCCAGCTCCGGCAGGAGTTTGCGCAGAATGCGATTGCGCGAATAGTCGGGATCAAAGCGCCCCCACCATAAAACACTGGGCATTATTTCCCCTGCCGCATCAGGCGCCGCTTTTCGCGCGTCTTGGCCAGGCGTATGAAGCGCTGGAAGGCGTACATGTGGCTCACCACGATGCCGTCGACGCCGTTCACGAACTCGCGGCGCAGGACATACTGCTTGAAGAAGGCCAGCGCCGGCACCAGCAGCAGCGCCAGCAGGCCGGGATCGCGCCCCCTTGCAGCCAGCACTTCGGCCTGGGCGCTGGAATAGCCGTTCACCTTGTCGACATGGTGCGCCAGGGAACGGAACGAGCGGTGCAGCACCATCCCCTTCAGGTGCCCGACCGGGCCTTCGTGCACGACGACAGAATCGTGCACGAGCTCATCCTTGAAACCGGCCTTGTCCCGGCGGTAGAGGCGCACCGGATGGTGGAAGGCCGTCCAGGGATGCCCGGACTGCTGGAACGGATACAGAGGCAGGATGGGCAGCGTATAGGCGGTGCAGGCTGGCTCGCCTTGCTCGAACAGCGCGCGGATTTCGGCGCCCAGCTGTGGCGACACTTCCTCGTCGGCATCGAGGTTCAGCAGCCATCGGTTCCTGCACAATGACTCGCCGAAAACCTTCTGCGGGCCGTAGCCTCGCCATGCGTTGAACACCACGCGCGCGCCCAGCGACTCACTCACCGCCACGGTGTCGTCGCTGCTGCCGCTGTCGATGACGATGACCTCGTCCACCCAGTCGCGCACGGCGCGGATGACGACGGGGATGCGGTCCGCCTCGTTCTTGGCGATGATGAATACGGAAATCGGAGTCATGCGCTCAAATGTTTCCGTAATAGGCATCGGCACCCAAGCGTCCAAGCGAGCGATAGCCTGCCTTTTGCATAAGCAAGTCAACCTGATCAATGGTCTGCGGCATGGTTTCCACTTGCAGCACAACATGGTTACTCAACAAAAAACGGCTCATTCCCGCAAGCACCAAAAGTTCAGCGCCTTCCACATCTATCTTGACCAAAGCGCGGATCCCTGTGAAAGAAAACGCCTCATCAAATACCCGCGACTCGATCTGAATCGATGCTTTATAAGCTTTCCGCCTATTACGCGACTCGGTCGGCAACAGCGTGGAAACCCCTGTTGAATTCGGATCGACAAAGAGATCGATCTGGCCGCTTCGATCGCTCAGCGCGTAATTGTGAAGGCTTACGCGGTTATCCAGACCATTGAGATAAAGATTGGCGCCAAACTGGTGCGCATTGCGTGGCAAAGGCTCAAAGGCATGGAGATAAAGCAAATCCTGCTCGTCGGCAAGGAGCATCGAATAGAGGCCAAAATTAGCACCTATGTCAAAGAAATATTGCAGGTGATGCTCGCGAATAAGATGTCGACAACGTACGATCCGATCAACCTCATAGGGCCTACGTATGATGAGTTGCTGATCGATCCAGTTGTGATTGTCCAGCATCCATTTTCGATTCAGCCGCGAATAGATGCCAAACCGACGATGCAGCCGATAAAGTCTTTTCAACAGACTCCAATGTAGTTTCTTCATCTTGAAGCTTGTTCTGGTCGGGTCGGCTTTGTTGAAGCGGGAGCGCCGCCGCAAATCCTGCGGTGCAGTTGACTTGTTCATTATACTTAAGCCAATCAAGCCTCGATCCTCTATTCAATGACCACCCAGCACGTTCTCACACCCGAAACGATTCGAGTCAAGGTGCTATCCACCATCCCCCGGCGCTATTTTCTGCACCAGGTTCCTGATGGCAATCTGCAATGGGGAAATTGTCATTTCAGTTTTGACCCGAAGGACAGGGAATATGACTGGCTGGTAGTCTATGACGACCTGCCTGCGAAAGACAGCGAGCCGCGAAATAAGCGCCACGAGGAACTGGCGTGCCCACGCGCGCATACCATGCTCACAACGAGCGAGCCCTCTACCATCAAGCATTTCGGCAACGCCTATGCCCGCCAGTTTGGTTGCGTGTTGACTAGTCAGGAAGCATGGGCACTGCCGCATCAGGACAGAATTTTTTCTCAGACCGGCATGGTCTGGATATACGGTGTTGGAGAAAAACACGAAATTCCTTTTAGCCACATGGTCGCGCACCCGCCGCTGACCAAGACCCACGATCTGTCGATGGTCTTCTCGCCCAAGCGCATGCGTCACACCCTGCACCATCGGCGCTTCAATTTCATGCGCAAGCTGATGCAGTTGCTGCCGGACATGCACGTCTACGGGCGCGGCGCACGGCCGCTCGACGACAAGGCGGAAGCGTTGGACGTCTACCGCTATCACATTGCGATCGAGAACTACATCGGCCCGCATCACTGGACCGAAAAACTGTCGGATGCCTTTCTCGGGCTCACCTTGCCGTTCTATGCGGGCTGCACCAACGCATCGGACTATTTTCCGGCGGAGAGCTTCATTCCCATCGACATCAGGGATCCTGCGGGGGCGGCGCGCATCATCCGCCAGGCGATTGCCGACGGCGAATATGAGAAGCGCCTGCCAGCGATCATCGAGGCGCGTCGCCGCGTGCTGTACGAGCACAACTTCTTCGCGATCGTCTCGCGCGAAATCGAAAAGCGCCACCATCCGGATTTGCCGATGCAGGCGCAGGTCGTGATTCATTCGCGTCACGCCCTGCGCAGGAAAAACCTGCTGCATGGACTGCACAACGTGTACGGGAAGGCACGCGCGCTGGCAGTGCATTTTGCGCGCGGCGGTTGATTCTCCCTGGCTGCGCGAGGCGCGCCCCGGCGGCACCTCAATCCAGCTCGAACGCGTTCTTGTAATCCAGCCTCAGCGCCGGATCCTGATCCGCCTTCATCAGAACGCAGTTGCCGATCACCAGCGCGTCCATCTCGGTGCCCATCAGGCAGCGGAAGGCGTCCTCCGGCGTGCAGACGATGGGTTCGCCGCGCACGTTGAAGCTGGTGTTGATCAGCACCGGGCAGCCGGTTTTTTCATGAAAGCTTGAGATCAGCGCGTGGTAGCGCGGGTTGGTGTCGGCGTGCACGGTCTGGATGCGGGCGGAATAGTCGACGTGGGTGACGGCGGGAATGGCCGAGCGCGGCACCTTGAGCTTTTCGATGCCGAAGAGGCCTTGGTCGGCTTTGGTTTCGACGCGACGCCGCTTCGCGACGTCGGCAACGATAAGCATGTAGGGGCTGTCCTGGTCGAGTTCGAACCAGTCGGCGACGTGCTCGCGCAGCACCGACGGCGCGAACGGGCGGAAGGATTCGCGGTACTTGATCTTGAGGTTGAGCACCGACTGCATCTGCGGCGAGCGCGGGTCGCCGAGGATGGAGCGGCCGCCGAGCGCGCGCGGGCCGAATTCCATGCGCCCCTGGAACCAGCCGACGACGTGTTCGCTCGCCAGCAGCGCGGCCGTGCGGTCGATGAGTTCGGCATCCGAGAGCACACTGAATTTCGCGCCGGCTTTCGTCAGGCGCGCCTCGATGTCGGCCTGTTCGAACGCCGGGCCGAGGTAGCTGCCGCGCATGCGGTCGCGGCCCGTGCCTGGCGCGCGCGGCTGCTCGCGATACAGATGGTGCGCCGCCAGCGCCGCGCCGAGCGCGCCGCCGGCGTCGCCCGCGGCGGGCTGCACCCACATGCGCTTGAACGCGCCGTCGCGCAGCACCTTGCCGTTGGCGACGCAGTTGAGCGCGACACCGCCGGCAAGGCAAAGGTTGTCGATTCCCGTTTCCGCGTGCAGCGCGCGAGTCATCCTCAGCACGGCTTCTTCGGTGACGGCCTGCAGCGAGGCGGCGAGGTCCATCTCGCGCTGGGTCAGCGGGTCTTCCGGCTTGCGCGGCGGCGCACCGAACAGCGCGTCGAACTTCGCGTTGGTCATGGTCAGCCCGGTGCAGTAGTCGAAGTACGACTGGTCGAGCCGGTACGAGCCGTCGGGCTTGAGGTCGATCAGGTGGTCGAGGAGGGTCTGCGCATATTTCGGCTCGCCGTAGGGCGCGAGTCCCATGACCTTGTATTCGCCCGAGTTCACCTTGAAGCCGAGGTAGTAGGTGAAGGCCGAGTAGAGCAGGCCGAGCGAATGCGGAAAATGGATTTCCTTGAAAATTTCCAGCTTGTTGCCGCGACCGACCGCAGCCGACGTGGTCGTCCATTCGCCGACGCCGTCCATGGTGAGCACCAAGGCTTCGTCGAACGGCGAGGGGAAGAACGCGCTGGCGGCGTGACTCAGGTGGTGCTCGGAAAACAGCAGGCGCTCGGCCCAGTTCACGCCGGGCTCGATGGCCTTGAGCTCCTTCGCCAGCAAGTCTTTCTGGAACAATTTTTCGCGCAGCCACAGCGGCATCGCCATGCGGAAGGACGTGAATCCCTTCGGCGCGAAGGCGTGGTAGGTCTCCAGCAAGCGCTCGAACTTGAGGAAGGGCTTGTCGTAGAACGCGACCTGATCCACCCGGGCAAGTGGAATGCCGGCTTCGGCCAGGCAGTAGTTCAATGCATGGACAGGAAAGCGCGCGTCGTGCTTCTTGCGCGAGAAGCGCTCCTCCTGCGCGGCGGCGACGATTTCGCCATCGCGCAACAGGCAGGCCGCACTGTCGTGGTAGTAGGCCGACAGGCCCAGCGTATACATCGCGTCAGAACAACGTGTAGATGAAAGGCGCGACGGCCGAGCCCTTGGCGAGCACCAGGAGGCCGCCCAGCAGCACCATGATCAGGAAAATGGGCAGCAGCCAGAATTTCTTGCGCGCGCGCATGAACTCCCAGAGTTCGCGGAAGAGGGACATGAGGGCTCCTAGAATTGTCGTTTCAGGCTGGATCGTTCGGGGCCGGGCGGTTCGCGCCGGATCCAGTAGCTGTCGCTATCGCGATCGAACTTCGTGCGCAGCAGGTCCTTGCCCATGCGGCGCATCAGCCAGCCGACCGGCGTGATGACACCGAAGAACATGATGCCGAGGATGACCGGGCTGACGATGCGGTGCAGCAGCTCGCCGAATTTCATCCACAACCGGTTGAGCGGCGCGAGCCACCTGGGAACGACCAGCGCGACGGCGAGGAAGGCCAGCGCGATGCCCAGGGGGATCGGATACACGGGCTTGCCCTTGAGCAGCGGCCACAACGCGACCAGCAGGAAGACGACGAAGAAAAGCAGGCCGAAGACGCGATCCGAGCTGGTCTTCACGGTTTCGTCGCGGCGCAGGTCCTCGTGGATTTGCATGGTCATTAGTCCTGTTGCCTGGCCGGCTGGGTTTGCAGATACGCGTGCAGCCGTTCGGCTGCCTTCCTGTGGCCTGCCGGCGTCATGTGGTTGTCGAGTTTACGATGGTCCGCCGGCGTGAGGCCGAGATCGACGAATTCGACGTTCGGCAGGGTCGCGTCCGGCCCCGAGGGGAAGTTGCGGTAGCGCTGCCCGTAGGGGTTGGCGTAGAAGACGATCACGCGCTTGCCGGCGAGGAGAGCGCGGTGCTTTTGGAGGACCGGCATCAGCGCAGCATAGTGCGGTTCGAAATTCCTGCGGCGCAGGCTTTCGGATAGCGAACGGAAGGGTGCGGCGAGCGCGTAGCCGTAGCCTTCGGCGAGCTGCGCGAGGCGGTTGGGCGGCACGGGCGCCGGCCGAGGGCCGAACACCTTGTCGTGCAGCGCCTGTTTCGACGCCGTGTCGAATTGCAGGTTCTCGCTCCTGTCGTTGTTGCAGTACTGCACGATGACGGTGTCGACCTTGTCGAGCACGCCGGATTTTTTCAGGCGGATCAGTTCGCGCGCCGTGCCGTAGCTCGCCACGCCGAGGTTGTACACGGGCCGTCCGCTCAGCGCCTGCAGCTGCGCGGCGAAGGTTTCCGCGTCGTTCACCCCCCAGCCCATGGCGTGCGAATCGCCAATGACCGCAATCCCGGTGCCGGCGGGCTTCGGCCCTGTGCTGCGGCCTTCGGCGGTGAAATTGAGCGTGGTCTTGAACTCGATGTCGTCGAACGCGCAGGTGCCGATCGACGGCACGTAGATCAGGTCCGGGTCGGGCTGGATGCAGCCCGGAATGCCCAGCCAGTTGCTCACGTTCACGTGGCCGTTGCGGTAGAGCGATTTTTGCGTGGCGCCGAACCAGGGCAGGTCGATGCGCGCGCGCTGCTGCAGGGCGACGAGGCTGACGGCGTAAACGACCGCCGCAGCCGCGCCGTAAAGCACCAGGGCCAGGAGTGCCCAGCCCAGCAGCTTGGCCCCGCGGCTCATGACGCGCGCCGACGCATCGCGTCGCGCAAACATACCGGACAGGCGGCGCTAAAGAAAATGACGCAGGCGGATGGCAAGGGTCGTCGGGCCGTGAATCGAAGCAGCGCAGATTATAAGGGGTCTATGTCCCCGCCGCGTCAGGCGGCCGGGAATCCTCCCGATACTCCAGTATCCAGGCTTTCAATCGGCGCTTGACCTCGGCTTCGTGCTTGGGCGCGGCATCCGCGAGCCATGCCAGGCACTCGGCACACCATGCTCCCTCGGCGCCGCGCGCCTTCGCCACGCGCAGCTTCGGATGCGGCGTCGGCAAGGTCGTTTCGTCATCGGCGAGCAGTTCCTCGTAGAGCTTCTCGCCCGGGCGCAGGCCGGTGTATTCGATGCGGATGCGCGCCTCGTCCGCACCCGACAGGCGGATCATCAGCCGGGCAAGCTCGGCGATCTTCACCGGCTCGCCCATGTCGAGCACGAAAATCTCGCCGCCCTCGCCCATCAGGCCCGCCTGCAGCACCAGCTGCGCGGCCTCGGGAATCGACATGAAGTAGCGCGTGATCTCCGGGTGCGTCACCGTCACCGGGCCGCCCGCCTCGATCTGCTTCTGGAACTTGGGAATCACGCTGCCCGAGGAGCCCAGCACGTTGCCGAAGCGCACCGAGACAAAGCGCGTGCCTTCCGGCTTTTGCATCGCCTGGCACACCATTTCGGCGAGCCGCTTGGACGCGCCCATGACGTTGGTCGGATTGACCGCCTTGTCGGTCGAGATCATCACGAACTTGGCGACACCATGCGCCTGCGCCGCCGCGGCCACCACCTGCGTGCCGAGCACGTTGTTCTTCACCGCTTCCCAGGCGTTGGTGGTTTCCATCAGCGGCACGTGCTTGTACGCGGCGGCGTGAAACACCACCGCGGGACGCTGCTCGGCCATGACCCGGTTCACCCAGGCGGCGTCTTTCACATCGCCAATCACCGGCACGATTGCCAACTCGGGAAAGTGCAGCGGCAGTTCCTGCTCCATCGTATACAGGGCGAGCTCGGACAACTCGAACAACACCAGCCTGGCCGGCGCGAAGCGCGCGATCTGGCGGCACAGTTCCGAACCGATCGAACCGCCCGCTCCGGTCACCATCACCACCTGTCCGGTGAGCAGGCGATGCAGGCCGCTGTCGTCGAGCTCGACCGGATCGCGCCCCAGGAGATCGTCGAGCTCGACCCGGCGCAGGCTGGAAACCGACACCCGCCCGGCCACCAGATCTTCCAGGGAGGGAATGGTCAGTACGTTCAGGCCCGCGTCGGTGCACAGCTGCGTCACGCGTTTGCGCACCTCGTGCGCGGCCGACGGCAGCGCCAGCACGATGTCGTCGACGCCCATCTTCTTCGCCCAGGCGGCCACGTCCGCCAGCGGCCCCAGCACCGGAATCCCCTGCACCAGCCGTCCCTGCTTGTCGCGCTTGTCGTCGAGCAGGCCGACCACGTGGAAGCCCGTAGGATTGCGCGCCAGCTCGCGCAGCAGGAAATCCGCCGCCGAGCCGGCGCCGACTACCAGCACGGGCCTGCTGTCCGGCCGCAGCACGCTGGCGAGGCGATGCTCCTTCCACGCGCGATAGGCGAGCCGGCTGCCGCCCATCAGCATGACGAGCAGCAGCGGGTCGAGGATGAGCACCGAGCGGGGAACCACGGATTGCACGCGGAACAGGATCAACACCACGGGAATCAACACCGCCGCGAGTCCGACGGCAAGCACGATGCGCTTGAGGTCGGGCAGGCTGGCGAAGCGCCAGATCCCGCGGTACAGGCCAAAGCGCCAGAACACCACGGCCTGCAAAGGCACCACCCAGGCCAGGGTGGAGAAAGCCGCCGCCTGGTATTCGGCCGGCAGGCTGAGATTGAAGCGCAGCCAGTACGCCCCCAGCCAGGCGAGCGCGGCGACCACGATGTCGTGCAGGATGATGACGAGGGTGCGCGGATTAAGATTCATTGCGAGCTTGGCGCCAGCGCCGGTCGATGGCGAGGAAGATCGATGCGTAGAGAACGGCCGACAGTATAAGCAACCCACCCGATTGCTGCGGCCACGCGCGCAGCGCGAATGCCAATGCCGCCATGCCCAGCATCAATCCCCACGCCGCCACCGCGAGCTGGCGATGCGTCGCCCCGAGCAGTACCGCGCGCTGGTAGTAATGCGAGCGATGCGCCTGCCACACCTTCTCGCCGCGCAATGCGCGCCTTGCCAGCGTGACGCTGGCATCGACGATGAAGGGCGAAAACACCAGCAGCGGAAACGCCCACGGCCACACACTCTGACGCGCCCCGAGGATGCCGAGCGTGGCGGCGAGAAAGCCCAGCGGAATCGACCCCGCATCGCCCATGAACAGGCGCGCGGACGGAAAATTGAAACGCAGGAAGGCCAGCGCCGCCGCCGCGATCGTCGCGCAGAACGTCGCCAGGTCTGGCGCGCCGCCCAGCCACGCCGCGAGCGCCAGTGCGCCGAACCCGATCGCCGCCATGCCGCCCGCCAGCCCGTTCGCGCCATCCATGAAGTTGTAGAGATTGGTCATCCACACCACGGCCAGCGTGCCGGCCAGCAAGCCCCAGCCGGTGAGCCCCAGCGCATAAAGGCAGCCTGTCGCCGCGACGAAATGGGCGAGGAAGCGCACCCGCACCGGCAGGCCGCGCACATCGTCAAGCAAAGACACGCCAGCCAGCGCGAGCGCGCCCAGCATCACCGGCAGCAAGGCAGCGTCGGCCAGCCACACGCTCGCCAAGGCGACGCCGGCCATGAGGCCGATCCCGCCGATGCGCGGCGTCGGCGTCTCATGCAGCGAACGGGCGTTGGGGTGGTCCATCGGCAGGACGTGGCGGCGGCGCAGCAGCGCGGCGAGCACGAGCCAGCACACAAGAAATGCGGCAAACGGGGCCAACCAGTCAACAAGCATCATCCCCATCAGCCCGTCATTCCGGCGCAGGCCGGAATCCAGCGGATCAAACCTGAAAACCTCGGGTGCGTAGCGGCCTCACCCGCCGGGTGAGGCTCAACGAAGGCGTGAACGTCAGCATCCATCCAGTTTATCCACGGCAAAGAGCGGTCAACTGAGATTTTTAGCGTGTAAAACACACAAGCAGGCAGAGACCGTAGGTCGGCAACACTTTGCCGACGTGATCGCCCGGCCGGGATGTCGGCAAGGTGTTGCCGGCCTACGACAAGCGCGTTTTTTCATCTTCAGGGGTGGCGCCAACCACCATGATCGTTAGGTTGAACATCTCCCGCGCAAGCGGGACTGTGGCATACCATGGGCGAGGTCGCTTATCAGTGCATTTGCGTATGCCATCGCTCAAATCAGCCGCACCAGTTCCGAATAGGGCGGGAGCACCGAATCGGCGGTGATCAGTTGCGCAGGCAGGAGCAAAATTTGAGCGATCAACAGGCGGTCGAAGGGATCGCGGTGGTGCAGGGGCAAACGGGCAACCTTTGCAGCGTGCGCCGCACTGACGGGCAGTTCGACGAGGCCGGTATCCTTTGCCGCCTGCGCGATGTCCTCGGGTGAATACTGAAAATCAACCTTTCCCAGGGCTGTCTTGATCGCGATCTCCCAAATACTGGCGGCGCTGAAATAGACCGTGGTTTCGGGGGATTCAATCTGCGCCGCAATGTCCTGCGGCAAACGCTCAGGAGCGTCCAGCGTCCACAGCAGGACATGTGTATCGAGCAGAAGAACCATTCAGCGGCCTTCGAACAGGGTCAACTCATCGTCCGTCAGCGGCGCGTCGAAATCATCCGGAACGTGGAGTTTGCCTTTGAGCAGGCCAAGCTGACGCTTCTTTGGCGGGGCATCAAGCGGCACCAGCCGAGCTATCGGCTTGCCCGCCTTTGCAATGATGACTTCTTCTCCTTCCGCCACCTGTTCCAGCAGGCGTGAGAGATGTGTTTTCGCTTCATGGATGTTGACGGTTTGCATGGCGCGCTCCGAACTTGACTAAGTTTAGTTTAGCATGACAACCGGCGGCGGGTCGAACAAAACCCGTTATACCCCGATCCGGCAGCCATCCTTAGGCTCGCTTCAGGGCCGCGACCGTCGCGTCCAGCCCCTGCTGCAGCGCATACGGCGGCGTCCAGCCCAGGCGCGACCGGATCAGCGAACTGTCCAGCCACAACGAGCCGGTCAAGCGCTGCACGGCCGCACGCTTGCCGAGCAGCGCACCGGCGAATTCGAGCATGCCCACCGGCACGGGCAACAGACGCGCCGGCCGCCCCATCGCCCGCGCCACCGCCCGGATCAGCGCCGGTGTCGATACCGGCTCGCCGTCGTCGAGCAGAAACGTCTGCCCCGCCGCGGCCGGATGCTCGACGCATACCCGGATCGCATCGACGAAATTGCCCAGGTACAACAGGCTGCGGCGGTTCTTGATCGCCCCCAGCGGCAGCGGCCAGCCGCGCGCCACGGTGTCGAGCAGACGCCGGAAATTCGCCTTCACCCCCGGCCCGTAGACCAGCGGCGGCCGCAGGATAACGATTTCCAGCCCGGTTTCCGCAGCAATCTGGTGCAAGCCCTGCTCGGCCTCCCACTTGGAAATGGCATAGGCGTCCTCCGGCGCCGGCGCATCGGATTCGCGATACGGCGCATCGCGCCCTTCGCCGTTGACCTTGATGCTGCTGATGAAGACGAAGCGCTTGACCCCGGCCTGAGCGGCCTGACGGGCGAGATTGAGCGTGGCCTCGGTGTTGGTGGCGCGGTAGAGCGCGAGCGGGTCGGCTGCGGTGTCGCGCATGACGTGGACGCGGGCGGCGAGGTGGATGACGGCGTGGCAGGCATTCAACACGGCCGCCCAGTCGGTCGAGGCGCTCATGTCGCCGACGACATGCTCGCCGGCCAGCCCCGTTGCCCGCCTTACCGCGGGAACAAGGTCAATTCCGTCGCTGGCAAGCCGTTCGCCCAAGGCTCGGCCGACAAATCCGGTGGCGCCGGTGACCAGCAACGACTTGTGCTTCGCCGCTCTCATTCGCCCACGCGCCGGAGTATCGTCTGGATCACCTCTGCCGAGATGCGAAAATCAGAGGCATGCAAGCGGGCAAACACCTCGCGTGCCGAAGAAATCAAGCCGCGCGACCGCGCCATGCCGATCACCGCCGCCGTTCCGGCAACGCGCAATCCATGTTCGAGAGCCACGGCCCGGCCCGCGCGCTCGTCCATCAAAAGCAATGCCGCCCCCTCATGAGCCACCCCAATACGAATACAAGCCGACTCACCCTCGTCCAAGTCGGGCAAGACCGGAAGTTCGGGCGCGACCGCGGGCCACACACGCAACCATCCGGCAGCTTCAGCCGCCCGGATCAATTGCTCGTCGCCCCCCCCGGAACCCGACAAGACCTCCTGTCGAACCTCCAACGGCATCCACACCGCATTGAACAAAGCGCCCAGCCAAGCCAGACCATCCACGCGCGCCAGGCCGATCAACGGACTGGCGTCGGTCAGGACGAGGCGAGCCATTCGTCCAGGGTATCCATATCCCGGTTTGCTTCGGCACCCGCAAGCGTGATCACAGGAATACCCAGCCGGGAAACATGCGAAACAAACTCCGACACGCTCATCCCAGCCAGATGCGCAGCGCGCGCCAGCGACAAATTCCCGTCACGAAACAAGGCGGTGGCCAAGGCCGGACGAACCCCCTTGGCATCCAGCACGCCCAGGGCATCGATGCCCACCATGACGGCATCCGGCACATTACGGTTCATCACCACCACCACATCGCGATGCGCCAAGCGCAAGGCCTCGCTGGGATTGTTCTTCAAACCGCTCACATTCACCGTTTCCATTCCCATATCCTGTAGGCATGTCTAATAGGAATGATGCTAACACAAAGCAAATTCACGGTGCCGGTAATCAACGCCGTCATGCCAAGACCTCACGATAAACCGCCAAGGTCGCTTCGATCACCCGCGCCTGGCTGAATTCTTCGCCAGCCCGCACACGCGAAGCTTCGCCCATGCGCCGCCGCAGTTCGGCATCCTCGATCAGCCGCTTGAGCGCTGCCGCCAGCGCGGCCGCATCGCGCACCGGCACCAGCAGGCCGTTCACGCCATCGCGCACTACCTCGCGACACCCCGGCGCATCGGTCGTCACGATCGGCAAGCCACAGGCGGCTGCCTCCAGCAGCGACTTGGGCAAGCCCTCACGGTAAGACGGCAAACAGGCGATGTGCGCCGCCTGCAATACGGCGGGCATGTCTTCCCGCCGGCCCCACCACTCCACGCCATGCTGGCCGTGCCAGCGGCGCAAGGTCGATTCGGGCACCGAGGCCGGATTGGCGGGATCGGGATCGCCCACCAGCACAAAGCGCGCGTTCACACCTGCCCCGGTCAGCCGGCGGGCGGCCTCGACGAACTCGCCTACCCCCTTGTCCCACAACATGCGCGCAACCAACACAATGCAAACCGCCCCCCCTGGCGGAATCGCCGGATGAAAAACCTGCAAATCCACACCCGCGCCCCTGATCAGCCGCAAGCGCGAGGCAGATACGCCCGAGCGTTCGAGCAGAGCCTGATCTTCCGGATTTTGCACGATGGTCAGGCTATGCGGCCGGTCGAGCAGGCGCCCCAGCATCCCGCGCAATACCGGCCGAACCAGGCGCACGACGCCGCTGGACGAGGTGAACAACCACCCCAACCCCGCCACCGCGTTCACCTGCGCGGGCACACGCGCCAGCCACGCCGCCAGCGCGCCGTACATCACCGGTTTCAACGCCACATGGTGGACCAGATCGGGTTTTTCATGGCGATACAGGCGCCACAGCGCGATTACCTCGGCGAACGGGTTGCCGCCGCGCCGCGACAGCGCAAAGGGAACCAGCCGTATTCCCGCGCTGCGAATGATCTCCGCGTGCCGTCCCGCGCGGGTCGCCACCGCCACGTCGAACCCTGCCGCCTGCGCGGCCACTGCAAGCGGCAAGCGGTGCGAAACGAAATACCAGTCTTCGGTGACGACGAAAAGCAGCTTAGGCACGTTGCCGCTCCAGCCAGGACTGGAACATCAGGACAGCCCAGAGGTAGTGCGCCCAGTTGCGACGACCGGAAAGATGTTCCTGCCATTTCTCGCGTATCGGCACCGGGTTGAAATAACCTTCCTGCACAAGCCGCTGGGTAGAGAGCAAATCCTCGGCCCACTCCCTGAGCGGCCCGCACAGCCAGTGCTCAATCGGCACCCCGAAGCCCATCTTTGGCCGCTCGATCAGTGCCTTCGGCACATGGCGATAAAGCAGTTGCCGCAGCAGCCACTTGCCCTGCCCGTCGCGGATCTTCATGCGCAGCGGCAATCGCCAAGCAAACTCCACCAACCGGTGATCGAGCATGGGCACGCGCGTCTCCAAACTCACCCCCATCGAGGCGCGATCCACCTTGACCAGGATATCGTCAGGCAAATAGCTCATCTGGTCTAGATACATCATGCGTGATGCAAAATTGCCCAGTGCTGGCCACACCTCGGGTGTAGTCAGCACGGTAGGCGGCTCTATGGCACCTCGCACGAGCTGGGATGGGTGTTTCCATTGCGAGACGAGAAAGTAATACACCTCTTCTGGCGAGCGCGCGGGCAGTATTTCCGCTAACTTGTGCAGCTTGTCGCCAGAATTGGCATAGCGCAAGCGCGCCGGCAGCATGAATCCGGCCATTCCGAACAGGCGGCTCCATACGGCGGGAGATAAGCTCTTGAGCGCAGCGGCCAAGCCAGTGCGAATAGCGTAAGGCGCAAAACCCAGCCCGCTCCAGATGCGCGCTGCCCAGAAGTAGCGGTTGTAACCTCCAAACAGCTCGTCGCCGCCATCGCCGGAGAGGCTCACGGTAACGTGCTGTCGGGCCAACTGCGCGACAAGAAAGGTAGGTATCTGCGAAGCATCGGCGAAGGGTTCATCATACAGTTCCGGCAGGCGCGGAATGACCGCCATCGCCTGCTCCGGCGTCACGTACAGCTCGGTATGCTCCGTCCCCAAATGCCGCGCCACTGCCTTGGCATGCGCAGCCTCGTTGTAGCCCTTCTCGTGAAAACCGATGGTGAAGGTCTTTACCGGACGGCTCGACTGCGCCTGCATCAGGGCGACCACCGTCGAGGAATCTATGCCCCCTGACAGGAAAGCGCCTAGCGGTACATCAGCCACTTGCTGGCCGGCAATCGCGCGTCGCAGAATCGCATCCAGCTCATCTCGCGCTGTTACATCGTCCAGTTCCTCGCGCACCGACCGCGCGGCGGCATCCATAACCCGCCAATAAAAAGTCAGCCGCGGCGTCACGCCCGGTGAGTCGCGTGCCGCCAGCGTCGCAAACGCGCCAGGCGGCAGCTTGAAGATGTTGCGGTAAATCGAATACGGCGTCGGCACGTAGTTATAGCGCAAATAAAGTGCCAACACATCGCGATCCACCTCGCCGCAGAATGTGGGATGCGCCCGCAGTGCTTTCAGTTCCGAACCGAAAAGAAACTCCCTGCCCTGCCAGCCATAGTACAGTGGCTTCTCACCCATGCGATCCCGTGCCAGGTTGAGAGTTCTCTCACTGCAATCCCACAGCGCGAAAGCGAACATGCCCACACATTTTTTCAGCGTCGCCGTAATACCCCAGGCCTCTATCGCCGCCAGTAGCGTTTCGGTGTCCGAATGACCGCGCCAGGCCATGGCTGCCGTCCCGCCAGCGTTGGTTTTTTCAAGATCTGCGCGCAACTCGAGATGGTTGTAAATCTCGCCGTTGAAGGCGATCACATATCGCCCGCTTGCGGAAACCATGGGCTGGTGTCCGGCGGGCGACAGATCCAGAATTGAAAGGCGCCGGTGCCCCAGCGCCACCCCAGCCGCCTCATCCACCCACAGTCCGGAATCATCTGGGCCACGGTGGGCAATGGTACGGGCCATGCGTTTGATTGTGTCGTATGCTTCAGCATGTCCAACTTGACACCAAAAACCGACTATTCCGCACATGGCGTTACGACCCCGCCATCCTGCTAATGTCTTTCATGTCTTTCAAACGCCGCTGTAAC
Source organism: Thiobacillus denitrificans (assembly GCA_020725005.1). Lineage (GTDB taxonomy): Bacteria > Pseudomonadota > Gammaproteobacteria > Burkholderiales > Thiobacillaceae > Thiobacillus > Thiobacillus denitrificans_G. The sequence goes on along the minus strand of DYFW01000002.1, from coordinate 39,467 downwards.
TCTTTCCATTCAGCTAGTATCGCTGCATCAGCTATCTGGACCCTGTTTTTGATTACATGTGATTCCACGCCTAAAGCAAGGCTAAGAAGATCACGAGCCGCTGCGATAGCGTGACTAACGTTTCCCAGTAACCAGTTGCGGCGATTCTTTGCGCCTCTCATTGCTTTCAAGTAGCAATAGCGTCCAATGAGAGTTTTTTGCATAGATAAGCCTGCATATTTATAGCCCAACAATGTGTCGGGCAAACCCGCGAACTTACTGTTTTGATATGTCTCATACAGTAAAACTTGATCCTGCCCTTTGCGTGCTGACTCGTCGTATGGATTTCGTCGAAACCATTCGGTGCGCCCCATCCAGGTTGGGTGGGGCATCGGAAAGCCAAGCCATGGACGGCGACAAATCTCCTCATGGGATAGTTTCGTTGACAAGACACCAACAGGAATATTGTTACCATTTACCAGCAAAGCCGAGGTGGCCAACAGGTCCACATCAGGATGTTCTTGAAGATATGCAACTTGACGTTCCAAACGTTCCGGGAAAGCCACATCATCGGCATCCATGCGGGCAATAAATTCACCTTGAGCCAAGTTGACGCCCATATTTAGCCGTACCGGCAGTCCACGACAAACCGAGTCGCTATAAAGACGAATTCTGGGATCATGAATTGCTTTTAGAAACTCTGCGGAACCATCATTGGAGCCATCGTCCAGCAGAATTAATTCCCAGTGAGAATAGGTCTGCCAGAGAAGTGAATTAATGGCGAAAGGGAGCGAATCGCGCGAGTTGTGAAATGACATAACCACACTCACGAGTGGCTCACTTCGGCATGCATTTGTTTGATCAAAGATCACTCGATCAATTCTCGCGGAAACATAAGAACAAATTTATTCACCACGCACTTTCGCCGTGCCGTGTCTAAAAATGTGCGCAGTAACGTCATCGCAGGGGCCCAAGTGAAACCCTTAGGGGGGGCATGCGGTGCCTCACCAACAATCCCAGAGTCAGGGCGACAGCAACTGTAAAGGCCAAAACGCTGGCAGGTTGTATCAACCCGCCAGCGCCCAGCTGAACAGCCAAGACCATCACAGCGTAGCTACCCACTTGCGCTGCCAGGATAGGATTTTGAGTAACTTGACGGATAGCATGCTCGACAGCAATCACTACTGTGGTCAGAATTACCGTACCGACAAACATAATCAGAAGCGACCCCGAGTAATAGAAAAATGCAAACACACCAGGGAACGTAGCGTAATGATATTTAGAGGTATCTTGAAAACCTGACTGGCTGACATCGCCGGTATACAAATCCACATGATCCTTCCCACGTCGCTCTTTGGCAGCGAAAATCATCAGGTCTTTGCCTTTACCTGGGTAAGCACTTACCGCCATAACACCTTCCAGCCCAGTCCAGCGATGAACGGAAAGGCGCCGAAGCAATGAGGCGACATCTGTAGCTGTGATCTTTCCGCCACTCTCCTCAGCGTACTGTGGCAATTGATTAGCGCGGCGCTGTTCGGATACGGATACGATTAGAAGTGTGCCGCAAACAAACATCGCCATAATCGCCATTAGCCGTCGCCTATTCAGCCAAGGAATATGGCCCCGAAACAGAATGAGCGCTACTAAAAAGGGGAGACTGTGAAGAACCAACGTACCGCGGCTAAATATTGTGATCGAAAGAGCCGAACTGACAGCGATGAACAACGCTATTGACAACCACAGCGGACGGTTGGCCCGAATATCGAGATGGATCAAAATCATTGCGCCCAGAACAATGCCGACACTGACTGACCAAGCAAAAAGACCTTGCAAAGGCCACGGCATATCCAACGCGGGGCGCAAGCCGGCATGAAAGATGTGGAATACTTCGTTGAGCACGACGACGAGAGCCGTCGCCGCCAAGACAATTACCCAGCCAAGGATACGCATACCTGGCGTGTACCAGACGATGTTTTCGCCTATCTGCCAGCTATAATTATCAATGCGCCGGCGCCAAAACAGACCAGCACAAAGGACGGCCAGAGCTCCGACAGAGGATACGAGTGCAACGTCATCCCAGGCTGCAATGGAAAAATCGAAGTGGCCGATCGGCTCCACCCATTTGGACGCCTCATTAATCGTCCCATAAATCATGTGGAGAGTGAGCTTCAACCAAAAACCAATCCATAGCACAACCGACAACAAAAGATAACCGACGCTTGGACGTCTCGTTATTCCGATGATGAGAAGAGCTGAGAAGGCAAAGGAAAATAGAAGATAGCTCAGCGCAGATCCGGGCCAGGCCAGCCAGACATTTGCAAATAAGGTTGCGGCTAGCGTTGTTGCGAAAATCGAAAAAAAGATTTTGCTACTCATAAAGTTGCCCATCCAAACGGGAGCAGGTCCTTAGTATCGTTGCTGTTCGCAAACCAGTTTTTTGGCGCGACCACCACCTTGTCATCGCAAGGGTTTAGCCATGCCCCCCACCAACTAAAAGAACTGTTGGCGATAATGTGGTGCTTGCATAGGCTCATCAGGCGCATATCGTTATAACTTTCCGCACCCTGATTGTGATCCACATAGCTACATGGAAGTTGGATTCTTAGATTAGCTCGCACCCACTCCATATCATCTGAAAACACGAAGTAATGCGGCGCTTCAACGCGCTCGGCGATGTAGCGAATCGCCGCTTCATAATAGTCCAGCGGGCAGACGCCGTGCGTGGCCTTTGTCCTTAGATTATTGGCGTAGTCGCCGCGGCGAACATGCAGGCTCACCGCATTGACCGCGCCGATCTCCTCTACTAGTTCGTGATTGCGACCGATCATAGGTTGCCGGAACGTGAAATCGGTGCGGATGGTCTGTGCTACATCCGCAAAGTAGCGCTCTGATTGCCAGTAGCCCATCAGATAATTTGGCAGCGGCACATTGCAGATGCCCGGCCAGTAATGGAAATGCGGCTCCACCATGAAATGGCGATTCCGCAAAAAACGTAGCGCTGGACGTGCGAATATTCGGCGAGCGAGCCTTGACGACTGCCAGCCCAGAACGGCACGTATTTCTTGTGGCTCCGCCAGCGTCACAGGACAGGAAAATACCTGCTCAAGCTCGAAACCCTGATGTAGGCCGTAGCCGGTAAAATCACTTACATCCAGGTGCAACGGCACGCCGCGAAGAATAGAAAGGGCGCGCCCAGCGGCATATTGAAACATCTGGTTGCCAAGGCCGCCAATGACTTGCGAAATGATCACGCTCATTTACAGCCCAAGCTTATTGAATATCTGACCGACACGCTTGCGTATGATTTTTTTAGGCACGATTAACGATTGATCTGGTACTAGTTTTTCGAGTTCGCAGGTTTTTTCGACGGCAAAGGGCTGACTGAACTCGACGCCCTCAAAAAAAAGCTTTTTGTTTGTCGCGCACAGGTCATCCCAACCATGCACGAGCGTTTTGTTGAATAGCGCGCTCACCACGGAAAATTCAGGAAAGACAGTATCCCGCTTGGGCAGATATCTTAATACCCTTTGCTCAAAATCAAACTTTACAAAGTGAAGGTGGACATCAAAGTCGTACAAGTATTCATAAGTAATCAACGGGTATTCAAGGTATCCCCGTCCCGTTCCGACTCTGAATACTTCATCAAGGAAGCTCGTAGGATCGGCGACGTGCTCTATGACATGAGAACAGATCACATAATCGAATTGATCATCCTCGAAAGGAAATTTTCCTCCATCGTAATAGTGAACTGGCTTATCACCAAAATCCGCGTTATTGAGCACTCCACCACGCTGAGCAATTCTGTCCTGGCTCGAATCAAAGTTCAGCTCAAGAAATGCATCGCTTCTAGGATGCGGAGATGATCCGGGGCCAATTTCCAATACCTTATCCTGCCGACGAATCGACGTTATTTTCTCAGGGAAAAACATCTCAATTCCTTTACTGCTTTACAGCAACGCAGTGCCAGCCAAAACACGCTACATCCTCGGCTGTTCGGGATTTTCCACGTAGCGAGAAATAAATTAGACCGATCCCTGCCACCAGATAGGCCAGCGGCCAGCACCAATCACCAGAACGGCGAGCCATGCTGGGCAGCCGTAACATTTCTTGTTTGGCATAGGAAAACCAGTCGCCGTTCGGTGCCAGTTCCTGAATCTCAAAACCTCGCGGAGGTAGGTGATATTCGTACCAGTAGCGGCTAAATCCGGTGGCGTAATGGTATGGCGCAAAGTGGACGAGGGAGGCAAACGGTGCGGTTAGGATCAGTTTTCCGCCAGGTTTAAGTAGTCGCGCAAACTCGTCAATTGCCTTGAGTGCATCAGGCAAGTGTTCGAATACCTCGCTGCATAGAACCACATCAAACGAACAATCCGCTTCCGGGACACTTGTAATGTCACAGACCAGATCGATCTTGCTGGTATCCCATGTACCGGTTTGCAGACCTAGGGCATCCCCCGTGCCTTCATATTGACAAACGTCCTGCGACACATAAATCAGGTGGGCGCACAACGACTTGTTGCGCAGTTCACCCGCTCCAGCATCGAGAATACGCAACCCTGACGGGATAGCTGCCAAGGTCTGAGCCAGCCACCGATTGCGCTCTTCCTCGTTGGCATTAATCCCGATGATTTTTTTTAATGACTCTTTCACTTACCTGTCCTCATTGTTTGACGAAGGTAAAGATACCCAGGGCGTAATGCAGTTTGCTTAACTCATTCATATCCTGCTCCGGGCTGGCGGACTGAACAAGCGTCCGGCTTGACCCTATCCAGGCGAATTCCCTGAGCAACAAGCCGTTTGCTGCGGCGAGTCGAACCAGCGAAAGCGGATCGAATATCCGGTGCGCATTGAATTCAACGCGCTCCCTGCCGATGGGCACGGAAAGATAAAATAGCCCACCCGGTCGGAGTATCCCGGCCATATTACCTAGCCCCGCCGCATATCCATGCGAGTCGATCGGATCGCCATAGCGGCCTAGACCAAAATGTTCCAAGGCATGCAAACAAGATAACGAGTCACAGTATTCGATAAGTAACTCGGTCGGGTTCATCAGGTCTGCCTGTCTGAAAAGAACCCCGGGGATCAGAGAGGTGATGGGGCGAATATCGAATACCTCGATTTCTCTAAAGCTGGCCACGTGTGCGACAAAGCCATCTATGCGCGAACCGATATCCACATGCTTTTCCGGATTGGCAATGTAAATCTTCCGCGCCACATACAAGTCCTGCCAGAAATATTCATTTTTCGTAGCCCCGCCCTCCTCATACCAGTCGTACAAGCAGGGGAGGAGGTCGAGTTGCCCCTTATATTCCTTTCGAAATTGGAACCAGCCTGCAACATAACGGGGAAGCCCCCTTAACGAGCGGATCAACCGTCTGATATCAAATCCTAACTGGACACATAACAACCAGTAAATTTTTTTAAAGGCTTCTCTCATTCGGCTTCCGTTTTAACCATCCTAAACTGAGCACAAACCCGATCAAATTGATCATCAACCAGCCAAACGCCGCACCTATCGTGCCATGCCATGAAACAAGAGGTGGTATCAGCGCCACGGCGAGCGCCAGAGCATATGCATTCACTTGAAATACTCGACGAACCTTTTGGTGGGCCAGCCAATTCACATACCCCACATTGTAAAAGGCATTCAAGGCTACCCCCGCAAGCAGGACGGCCAACATCGGATAAATTACAGCAACTGCTTCGGGATTTCTCAACCAGACACCTAACAGCCATTTGCCGACGGTGGTAAAAATAATGACACCCAGTCCAACCATTAAGGCGATCAACCCGGCCAATTTCACACTTAATCTGCGCAATGCAATAGGGTTGTTTCTCATTTGAATTGCGCGCGGCAATACTGCCTGCGTCAATGGATTTATTAACTGAAGTGAGCCCAACGCAACCGTTGCAGCAACCGTGTAATAGCCGAATTGTTCAATGCTGACCATCCGGCTCAACACGATTCTGTCCATTTGCACCGTCAGCGCGCCCAACAATGTGGCGCCAGACATACCGGCAACCAAACGCCAAACTGAACGCAATTCATTAGCATCCCATTTGACCTGGGCACGTTTTACATGCAGTACGATCCACGCCCACCGACCTCGAGTCAGAGTTTCGAGCAACGCAATCGTGGCATGCCAAACCAGATAAGCCGACAATGTTGGCCAAACAAAAACCACTGCCACACCACCGACGTGACGCAATAAAGTGCCGCCTGCCATGATGCCATTAAGGGCAACTTGTGCCTGCCCTCCCACCAACAGACTGCGATAAATGGAACCGGGAAACTGGGCGGCGAAGATGGCTGCTGCACCATAAATTGCCTCCCGGCCTGTAGTAACCGGCAATCCGTCAAGGTTAAGCCAATGTGTGGCAATAGTGTCAGCCAGCAGCACGACTACAAATCCGGCGCAGAAAGCAAATGCCCAGTAAACTCGCTCAAAACCATAAAGCAGAGACGCCGTCCTGTACCGGCCTTTATCAGTTGTATCAAAACGAACCGCCACCTCACGCACCAAAGCCTGGCTCATGCCGGCATCCAGCAAGCCAAGAATTGCTTGCAGCATGGCCATGAACCCGATCAAACCAAACTGCTTAGGCCCTAGTTCTGACAAATACCAAGGCAACGCGAGAATGGGTGCCAAAACTACTGCACCCGTGCCAAGGTAATTGGCAAGAATGTTTCTTCTCAGTAGCATTCTTCATGTAACTGATGAAGAAAATCGGCATAAACAGCAGCCAGCCCTCCTCTCAATCCGGTGCCAATATTCCAGCTCAGTCTTTGCAGTCGGCTCACATCGAGTAGCTTCCTCGGTGTCCAGTCTGGCTTGGTTGAATCAAACACGATCTCGCCTGCATAGTCGACGACGTTTCTTACCGTCTCAGCCAGTTCCTTGAGGCACACACCCCAGCCGACTACGATGTCCAAGATGGTAGGCAGGCCGTTGTCGCGGTCTTGCCCCAGCGTGGGGACGAATCGTTCCTCCGGCAGGTTCATCAGAGAGACGTTGGCGTCGGCCATGTCATCCGAGTGCATGAACTCGCGCTGCGGAGTGCCGGCGCCCCAAATGGCCACGGTCGCCTCGTCAATCGTCCGCGCATTCATCGCACGCCTCGCTTGCGCCATACCGTGCGCCTGTTTCGGTCGATAGCCGCGCTGCCCCCGATGATTGCGGGCCAGCTCCCTGCTGATGGTTGATGCGCTTCGTTCCAGCACGTGGGCAATCTCGCTTTGCTTGTGCCCTGCCTGCTTCAAGGCGTAAATCTGATATCGTTCTTCTCGGCTGAGGTGTGTGTAGCTCATTTCTGCAATTTCGGCTGGCCGGTCAAAAAAGCGGGGATGCTACCGCATCCCGCCCACTCAACCAGCGTTACTCAAAATTGCACTTCATTCCTGAATCCGCCAAGGACGGCAGACTGCCGAGGTGGACGAATTGAATAATAGGGCGACATGATCAGGCTGCCATGCGTGCGGCGACCGCCCCCGCAAAACCATCAATCACCGGCTGGATCAACCCACGCTTGAGTTTGAGCGCCGCCTGGTTCACCACCAGCCGCGAACTGATGTCGCTGATGTGTTCCACCGCGACCAGCCCGTTGGCCTTGAGGGTGCCGCCGGTGGAAACCAGATCGACGATGACGTCAGACAGGCCGACCAGCGGGGCGAGTTCCATCGAGCCGTAGAGCTTGATGAGGTCGATGTGCACGCCTTTGCCGGCGAAGTGTTCACGCGCAGCGTTGACGTATTTGGTGGCGACGCGGATGCGCGCGCCCTGCCTGACGGTACCTTCGTAGTCGTAGCCTTCGCGCACGGCGACCATCATGCGGCATTGGGCGATCCTGAGGTCGAGCGGCTGGTAGAGGCCGCGGCCGCCGTGTTCATTCAGCACGTCCTTGCCGGCGATGCCCAGATCCGCCGCGCCGTATTGCACGTAGGTGGGCACGTCGCTCGCGCGCACGATGATGAGGCGCACGTCGGGACGGTTGGTGCCGATGATGAGCTTGCGCGAGGATTCGGGGTTTTCGCTTGGCGTGATGCCGGCGGCCGCCAGCAGCGGCAGGGTTTCGTCGAAGATGCGGCCCTTGGACAGGGCAAGCGTGATTCCGGTGTAGGTCATATCGGTTTGTATCGGATGCCAGGGTTCATCGGCTGTTCACTCCCAGTTGCGTCGCCCGATCTCCGCGAGCAGCTTGTTCGCCGCGCCGATGCGCATCGGCACGAACGCGTGGGCCGTCTGCAACGCACTGGCGAGGACCGCCATGTCTTCCACATATTCATGCACCATCTGGTTCCTGAGCTTGCGCACGGTCATCCATTCGTCGGCCGAAGGGATCAGCCCCAGCCGTTCGGCCCGGTCCAGGTTATCGATGGCTGCGGCCGGCGTTTCGCCCAGGGCGGCCAGCAGCACAGGCAACAGCTTGTCGCCAAGGGTGTCCTGCAGGCGCCCGAACCGCCCCACGAAGGCTTCTACCCGCTCGGCCAGGTCCGCATCGGTTTCAAGTCGGGCGGCGCGTTCCGGTGTGAAGGGGTCGACAAAAAGACGCTGGTCCGTGCCTGCGAGGTGCCGGCACTCTTTCCGCACGACGCGTGCCAGGAACTGTAGGCGCAGTGCAGTTTTTGGATCAATCGTCATAACACCTTCCCTTCCTTGAACGCGATGTCATGGATAGGCAAGCGCATGAGGTTGGGGCCGGCAAGCAGGACGTCCACGCTGCGGCCCTGCATCAAACGACTGACCCGGGCAGAAAACCGTGCGGCCAGTAGCGCAGGATTGTCCACGGGTTCGGTCAATTCGAGCATGAGGTCGAGATCGCCCCCTCGCGCATCGTCGTTCAGCCGCGAGCCAAAAACCCGCACCCGCGCCTGTTTTCCCGCGATTTCATGCGCGATCCGCGTAATGGCGCGGGCCTGATTCTCGCTCAAACGCATTGATCGATGCCTCGCATTGCCCAACCCAGTGGCAGGTCCATGTCCAGGATACAAGCCTTGGAGAGCGCCAGCGTGATGCCGGGATATTGCATGGTCGTGTCTCAGTGCACCCGCTTGATGCGCGCGCCGAGCTGGGTGAGCTTTTCCTCGATGCGCTCGTAGCCGCGGTCGAGGTGGTAGATGCGCTCGATGGTGGTCTCGCCGGCCGCGACCAGGCCGGCCAGCACCAGGCAGGCGGAGGCGCGCAGGTCGGTCGCCATGACGATGGCGCCGTCGAGCCGCGGCACGCCGCGCACCAGGGCGGTGTGGCCGGAGACTTCGATGTTGGCGCCCAGCCTGCGCAGTTCCTGCACGTGCATGAAGCGGTTTTCGAATATGGTTTCGGTGACGGAGGCCGCGCCCTCGGCGATGCAGTTCAGCGCCATGAACTGCGCCTGCATGTCGGTGGGAAACGCGGGGTGCGGCGCGGTGCGGACGTCGACGGCCTTCAGCTTGCCGTCGGACTCGACCTCGATCCAGTCTTCGCCCACGACGACTTTCGCGCCCGCCTCGCGCAGCTTGGCGATCACCGCGTCGAGGGTGTCGGGCTGGGTGTGGGTGGCGCGCACGCGGCCGCCGGCCATCGCGGCGGCGACGAGGAAGGTGCCGGTCTCGATGCGGTCGGCCATCACCGAGTAGTCGGCGCCGTGCAGCGTGTCGACGCCGTGGACGGTGATGATGTCGGTGCCCGCGCCTTCGATTTTCGCGCCCATCGCCGTCAGGCAACGCGCGAGGTCGACGACTTCGGGCTCGCGCGCGGCGTTTTCCAGCACGGTGGTGCCTTCGGCGAGCGTGGCGGCCATCATGAGATTCTCGGTGCCGGTGACGGTCACCACGTCCATCACGATGCGCGCGCCCTGCAAACGCTTGCAGCGGGCGTGGATGTAGCCGTGCTCGATGGCGATCTCGGCGCCCATCGCCTGCAGGCCCTTGATGTGGAGGTCGACCGGGCGCGAACCGATGGCACAGCCGCCGGGGAGGCTCACGCGCGCCTCGCCGAAGCGCGCGAGCGTGGGCCCCAGCACCAGGATGGCGGCGCGCATGGTTTTCACCATTTCGTACGGCGCTTCCTTGTGCGGAATGGATTCGCCACTCAGGGTGACATGGTTCGTGTCGTCGAGCGTCACCCGCACGCCCATGTGGCCCAGGAGCGCCAGCATGGTGCTGATGTCCTTGAGGTGCGGCACGTTGGCGAGTTTGAGCGGCGCGGCGGTCAACAGGCTCGCGGTGAGGATCGGCAGCGCGGCGTTCTTGGCGCCGGAAATGCGGACATCGCCGGCGAGCGGGTTGCCGCCGTGAATGAGCAGGGAATCCATCGGGCTTAGCGGCTGGCCCAGTCTGCGGGCGTGTAGGTCTTCATCGACAGCGCATGGATCTCGGCGTGCATGCGCGTGCCGAGCGCGTCGTAGACCAGGCGGTGCTGCTGGATCATGTTCTTGCCGGTGAACGCCGGGCTGACGATGACGGCCTGGAAGTGCTGGCCGTCGCCGTCCACTTCGATGTGGTCGCAGGGGAGTTTCTCGGTGATCCAGCCTTTGATGTCTTCGGGGGTAACCATGCGCGCCGTGCCTCGCTTGTTTATATCAATCCAGCAACTTTTAAAATTAACATTTTGTCATTCCGGCGGAAGCCGGAATCCAGCGTTTTTATGGAACTGGACACCGGCTTTCGCCGGTGTGACGAATGTTAGCGTGAAAAACACACAAGCAGGCAGGGACCGTAGGTCGGCAACACTTTGCCGACGTGATCGCCCGGCCGGGATGTCGGCAAGGTGTTGCCGACCTACGACAAGCGCGTTTTTTCATCTTCAGGGGTGGTGCTAACCACCATGATCGTTAGATGCGCTCTCTAATGTCTGAGTTTGTAGCCGCTTTTCAGCAGCGCCAGAGTAAACGCGGATATTGCCACAAAGCAGGCCCCGCCGACCAGCAGGCCGAGCCAGGGATCGGCGTCGGACTGGCCGACGAAGGCGTAGCGGAAGCCGTCGATCAGGTAGAAAACGGGGTTGAAATGCGACACCGCCTGCCAGAACGGCGGCAGCGAGTGGATCGAGTAGAACACCCCGGAGAGGAAGGTGAGCGGCAGGATGAGGAAATTCTGGAACGCCGCCAGCTGGTCGTATTTCTCGGCCCAGATCCCGGCGATGATGCCGACCGCCCCGAGGATGCCGCAGGACAGCAGGGAGAACGCCAGCAGCCAGCCCGGATGCGGCATCTGCGGCGGGGCGAACCAGAGCGTCACCGCCCATACGCCGAGCCCCACGACCAGGCCGCGGATCACCGCCGCGCCAAGGTAGGCGAGGAAGAATTCCAGGTAGGACAGGGGCGGCAGCAGCACGAACACGATGTTGCCCTGCATCTTAGACTGGATGAGGCTCGACGAGCTGTTGGAGAAGGCGTTCTGCAGCATGCTCATCATCACCAGTCCCGGCACCAGGAAGGCCGTGTACGACACCCCGGGAAAGACCTCGACGTGCTCCTCGAGCACGTGCGAGAAGATCAGCAGGTAGAGAAGCGCGGTGACCACCGGGGCGACCACGGTCTGCACCACCACTTTCCAGAAGCGGAGCATTTCCTTGTAAAACAGCGCCGGGAACCCGCTCATGCGCGCTGCATGATGTCGGTGAAGACATCCTCCAGGTCGGGCTCGTGCAGGTGGAGTTCGGTGATGCGCACGCCTGCGCCGCGCAGGTCGGCGAGCAGGTTCTCGAGCTCGGCGTAGTCGCTAAAATCGAAGCGCAGGCTGCCGTCGGCATCGCGCTGCAGGCGTGCCTGCCAGGGGGCGGGCAGCGCCTCGGCGTCCACGCGCAGCTGCGCGCAGTGCTCGTTGGTGTGTTGCAGGAGTCGACGGGTGGTGTCGCAGGCGACGATGCGCCCGTGCTTCAGCATGGCGATGCGCCCGCACAGGGCCTCGGCTTCCTCCAGGTAATGCGTGGTGAGAAGGATGGTGTGCCCCTCGCGGTTGAGCCCGGCGATGAAATCCCACAGCGAGCGCCGCAGCTCGACGTCGACGCCGGCGGTCGGTTCGTCGAGCACGATCACCGGCGGCTTGTGCACCAGCGCCTGCGCGACCAGCAGGCGGCGCTTCATGCCGCCCGACAGGCTTTGCGTGTTCTTGTCGGCATGCGGCGCGAGGGCGAGGTGGTGCATGACCTCGTCGATCCAGTCGTCGTTGTGCCTGAGGCCGTAATAGCCGGACTGGATGGCGAGCGTCTCGCGCACGTTGAAGAAGGGATCGTAGACCAGTTCCTGCGGCACCACGCCGAGCGCGCGGCGCGCGGCGCGGTAGTCGCGCACCACGTCGTGGCCCATCACCGACGCGGTGCCGGCATCCGCCCGCGTGAGGCCGGCGAGGATGGAAATCAGCGTGGTCTTGCCGGCGCCGTTGGGGCCGAGAAGGCCGAAGAATTCGCCGGGCCGGATGTCGAGCGAGACGCCGTCGAGCGCCTGGGTGGCACGGAAACGCTTCATCAGGCCGCTGACGCGGATCGCGGAGACCGGGTTCATGCAGGCAGGAGGTCGGACACGCCGTAGAGCTCGGCCAGCGTGGTGAAGCTCGCGGGCAGGCCGCTGCAGGTGAGCGTGCGCCCGGCCTGGCGGGCACGGCGCAATGCGCTGAAGATCAGCGCCAGCGCGGCCGAATCGGCCTGGTCCACGCCGCTGAAATCGAGGCTGTCGACGCCACGGTCGATCTGCGGCAGAAGCTCGCGCAACAGCGCGCCCGCAGTGTCGACGGTGACCGCGCCGCCGATGCGGCAGCGCGTGCCTTCGCAGGCGATCACGAGCCGGGGCGCGGCGTCGGGGCCGAGCCGGCGCGGGCCGACTGCGCGGCGAGCGTCTGGATCAGGCCGTCGATGCCGCTCTGGCGGATGGTGTTGGCGAAGGACGCGCGGTAGTTGGTGACCAGGCTCACGCCATCGATCGTCACGTCGTAGACCTTCCAGCCGAAATCGGTCTTGTACATGGCGTAGTCGATCGGGATCGGCTGGCCGCCCGGCTGGCGGATTTCGGTGCGCACGGTCACCTCGGTCGCGCCGGGCGGGGCGACCAGCGGCTTGAAGTCGACGGTCTGGTTGGTGAATGCGGTGAGCGAGCTCGAATAGGTGCGCACCAGGAGGTTGCGGAATTCGGTCACCAGCGCCTGCTTCTGCTGCGGCGTCGCGCGCGGCCAGTAACGGCCGAGCGCGAGCTGGGTCATGCGGTTGAAGTCGAAGTTGGGCAGGATCTTGGCTTCGACCAGCTGGTACAGTTTGGCGGTATTGCCGTTCTGCAGCGCCTTGTCCTTTTTCAGGATCTCCAGCACTTCCTGCGTCGTGGTGCGCGCCAGCACGTCGGGCGGGATGTCGTTGCCGGCGCCGGCCTGCGGCGCGCCGGCCAGCGCGAGCAGCAGGGCGAAGGTACGCAATAGGATGTTCATTTCGGTATCCGTGTGTCGTGGGGGCTCAGGGTAGACGCGGCCGCCTTACTTGAGTTCACCGGTCAGGCGCGCCAGTTGCGCCACGTTCATGTTGTAGTCGTTGACCGTGCGCAGGTATTCGGTCTGCGCCAGCACGTAGTTTTTCAGCGCATCGACCACGCGGTCGGCGCTTTCCAGGCCGGCGGAAAAATCGGCCAGCGACGCCACCATCCAGCGCCGCGCCGCGGCGGCACCCTCGGCCAGGTCCTGCTGCGCGCGCAGGTTGGCCTGGGCGTTGGTGTAGGCCTCGCCCACCTCGAACGGAATGCCGGCGAGCGCGAACGCCTTCTTGTGGTTGATCGCCTCGAGCTCGGCCTGCGCCTGGTTGACGCGCGCGTTCGCCGCGCCGAACACGGTGTCCCACTTGACGCCGACGACCGGCGTGAGGCCGCCGCCGTTGAAGGGGTCGTAGAGATAGGGGTTGTCGAGACGCTCGCGCTGCGAGGCGTAGTTGAACTGGCCGACCACGCCGGCGTAGACGTCGGGCATGCGGTCGGCCTTCTTGGCGGCGACCAGGGCGCGGCGGGCGCGCAGGCCGGCTTCCAGCTGCTCCATCTCGGGGCGGTCCTGCAGCGCGCGCGCCTGCAGGTCGGACAGCTCGATCTGCGGGAAGGGCACCGGCTCGATGCGGCTGTCGGCCACCGAAAGATCGGCCTTGAGGCCGGCGCCGGTCAGCACCTTGAGGCCGTCGAGACTGACCTGCTCGACCGCGCGCGCCTGGTGCACATACTTGGCCACGAGGCCGCGCGCGGTCTGCAATGCGTAGAGATCGGACTGCTTCGATTCGCCGGTTTCGTTCTTGAGGTTGCGCTCGACGCGGGCGAGCGTCGAATTGAGGCGCTCCTGCACGTCCTCGAGGAAGACGCGGATGTCGCGCGCGGTGAGGAAGCCGTAGTACGCGCGCTTGGTGTCGTAGACGATGTCGCCGCGGGTCTGCCTGAGCTCGCCCTGTTTCACGCCGACGTTGCCCTGCGCGGCCTCGGTGTAGCGCTCGACCTTGCCGAAGGTGTAGAGCGGCTTAATCAGTGCAAAATCGAGATGGGTCCAGTCAGAAACACCGTTCCACTTATCTCCGGTATTGTTCAGCGAACAGGGGGGCGCAACGCAGGTATTGTTGTCCCCGCCTTGATTCCGGAAAAATCCCCCTTCGGTCTGCGGCGCGAGCCCGATGAAGGCGTTGGCGCTGACGCGCCAGCCGGCGTTGCCCTGCACTTCCTGCACCAGGCCGCGCGCGGCCTCGACGACCTGCTCGCGCTCCTTGATGCGCGGGTCGGCGGCGAGGCTCATTTGCACCGCCTGCTGGAGGTTGATCGTTTCGGCCTGCACCGGCAGGACCGTCGTCAGCAGCAGCCCGGCTGCCAGGAATGCGTGCGTAAGCGGTTTGAGGGTCATTGGGGTGCTCCTTCCTGAGCCTTGCCATAAATCAGGTGTCCGATCAGATTCTCCAGCACCACGGCCGACTGGGTGAGGAAGATCCGGTCCCGGTCCTTCAGCATCTTGTCGTCGCCGCCGGCCTCGAGGCCGATGTACTGCTCGCCCAGAAGGCCCGAGGTCATGATGGCGGCGGAGGTGTCCTTGGGAAACTGGTAGCGCTTGTCGATGCGCAGGGTCACGGCTGCCTCGTAGGTTTCGTTGTCGAACTGGATGCTCGCCACCCGACCCACCACCACCCCGGCACTCTTCACCGGCGCCCGCGGCTTCAAGCCCCCGATGTTATCGAAACGGGCGACGACCTCATAGCTGTTGCCGACATTGACGGCCGTCATGCTGCCGACCTTGAGGGCAAGGAACAACAGCGCGGCTATCCCTGCGATGACGAAGAGGCCGACCCACAGGTCGAGTACGGTCTTGCTCATTTTGTTCAGACTCCCCGGAACATGAATGCGGTCAGCACGAAGTCCAGCGCCAGCACGGCGAGGCTCGAGGTCACCACGGTGCGGGTGGTGGCGCCCGAGACGCCCTCGGCGGTGGGCGGCGCGTCATAGCCTTCGAACAGGGCGATCGCGGTGATGGCGACGCCGAACACGACGCTCTTGATGATGCCGTTGAGGATGTCCTCCTCGAAATCGACCGCGCTCTGCATCTGCGACCAGAACGCGCCCTCGTCGACGCCGATCAGCTGCACCCCGACCAGATAGCCGCCGAAGATGCCCATCGCCGAGAACAGCGCGGCCAAGAACGGCATCGAGATCACGCCGGCCCAGAAGCGCGGCGCGATCACGCGGGCGATCGGGTTGACCGCCATCATTTCCATCGCGGTCAGCTGCTCGGTCGCCTTCATCAGGCCGATCTCGGCGGTGATCGCGCTGCCGGCGCGGCTGGCGAAGAGCAGCGCCGCGACCACCGGGCCCAGCTCGCGCACCAGCGAGAGCGCCACCAGGATGCCGAGCGCCTCTTCCGAGCCGTAGGTCTGCAGGGTCTCGTAGCCCTGCAGGCCGAGCACCATGCCGACGAAGAGGCCGGACACCAGGATGATGATGAGCGACAGCACGCCGCTGAAATACATCTCGCGGATGGTGAGGCCGAAGCGCCGGAACGCCGTGCCGGAATGCAGCAGCACCGCGACGAAGAAGCGCGCGGCGAAACCGATGCGCCAGACCCCGTCGATGGTGCGGCTGCCCAGATTTTCGATCGCCCGTCTAAGCACGGCTGCTCCTCAGTCCAAGATCCTCGGCGTAGGCTGGCGCCTGGTAGTGGAAAGGCACCGGGCCGTCGGCCTCGCCGTGCACGAACTGGTGCACGTAGGGCAGGTCGGAGGCGAGGATCTCGGCCGCGGTGCCCTCGGCGACGATCACGCCCGCCGACACGAAATACACATAATCGACGATCTTCAGCGATTCCTGGACGTCATGGGTCACCACCAGCGAGGTCAGGCCCAGCGTGTCGGTCAGGCGCCGGATCAGGTTGCCGGTCACCCCCAGCGAGATCGGGTCGAGGCCGGCAAACGGCTCGTCGTACATCACCAGCATGGGGTCGAGCGCGATCGCGCGCGCCAGCGCCACCCGCCGCGCCATGCCGCCGGACAGCGCGGACGGCATCAGGTCGGCCGCGCCGGTAAGGCCCACCGCGTTGAGCTTCATCAGCACCAGGTCGCGGATGGTTTCTTCCGCCAGGTCGGTATGCTCGCGCAGCGGGTAGGCGACGTTGTCGAACACCGTGATGTCGGTGAACAGCGCGCCGAACTGGAACAGCATGCCCATCCTGCGGCGCAGCCGGTAAAGTCCCTCGGCGTCGAGCTCGCCGAGCGATTCGCCCGCCACGCGCACCGTGCCCTGGGTGGCGCGCACCTGGCCGCCGATCAGGCGCAGGAGCGTCGTCTTGCCGCAACCGCTGCTGCCCATGATGGCGACGACCTGGCCGCGCCGCGCGGTCAGGTTGATGCCCTGCAAAACCGGCCGGGCGCCGTAGCCAAAGACCACATCCCTGATTTCGACCAGTGCGTCGTCTTGCACGGAATCGAACCTGTCGTTATTGGAAGCCGTCATTCTAGCAAGTCTCGGTCCCGCGCCGGGGCGCCGGGCGATCAATAACCCATGACCTGGCGCAGGGTATCGGCCGCTTCCATCGCGGCGAGGTTGGCGCTGCGGCTGATGACATAGAGCGGCTCGCCACGCGCGGCGTGGCGGGCGATGCGCTGCGCCAGCGCACGCAGGTCGGGGGCGTCGTCGAGCCACCACAGGTGCGCCGCCGCCCACGCCGGATCGGCCAGTTGCACGCGCTCGGACAGCGGCGGCGCGATCGCCGGGCCACCCGGTTCGAGCACGAAGTGGAAATCCTCGCGGGTGTCGTACAGCCACTGCGACCAGGTCCCGGCCGGCACGGCCTGCCAGGCCGCTGCCGGCAGGTACGCCGCGCGGTACTGTGTGTTGTAGTAGGACAACAACCAGTCGTCGGGCAGGTCGTCGGGGTAGAAGGTGCCCTGCCAAGCCGGGTGCTGCCAGCCGACGGCACCGACGCGCACGAGCCAGGGGGTGCTCATGGCCGCGGCCTCAGGCGCGTCGCCAGGTGGTGCCGCCGGGGCCGTCCTCGAGCACGATGCCGGCGGCCGCGAGCGCATCGCGGATGCGGTCCGACTCGGCAAAGTCGCGCGCGCGCCGCGCGGCCTGGCGCGCCGCGATCAGCGCCTCGATCTCGGCTTCGGCCATGCCGCCGGGCGCCGCCCCGCCCTGCAGGAAGTCGGCGGCGTCGCGCTGCAACAGGCCCAGCACGCCGCCGAGTTGCCGCAGCTGCCGCGCGGCGGCGGCGTCGCCCCGGTTGGCGTCGGCGGCCAGTTCAAACAGCACCGCCAGCGCCTCCGGGGTGTTGAAGTCGTCGTCCATCGCGGCGCGGAAGCGTTGCGCCGCGGGCGTGTTCCAGTCGGGGGCCGCGTCGCCGACGGGCACGTGCTTGAGGGCCGTGTAGAGCCGCGTCAACGCGCCGCGGGCGTCGTCGAGGTGCGCATCGGAATAGTTGAGCGGGCTGCGGTAGTGCGCACGCAGGATGAAAAAGCGCACCACCTCGGCGTCGTATTTTTCCAGCACTTCGCGGATGGTGAAGAAGTTGCCGAGCGACTTCGACATTTTCTCGTTGTCGACGCGCACGAAGCCGTTGTGCATCCAGTAGTTCACGAACTTGCAGCCGTGCGCGCCCTCGGACTGGGCGATTTCGTTCTCGTGGTGCGGGAACTGCAGGTCCTGGCCGCCGCCGTGGATGTCGAAATGCGGGCCGAGGAGCTCGGCGCTCATCGCCGAGCATTCGATGTGCCAGCCGGGACGGCCCCGCCCCCACGGCGAGTCCCACGCCGGCTCGCCCGGCTTGGCGGCCTTCCACAGCACGAAATCCATGGGATCGCGCTTGTTGGGGTCGATTTCCACCCTCTCGCCGGCGCGCAGTTCGTCCAGGCTCTTGCCGGAGAGTCGGCCGTAGGCGGGAAAGCCGCGCACGCTGTAGTAGACATCGCCGTTGGGCGCCGCGTAGGCCAGCCCCTTGGCCACCAGGCGCCCGATCATGGCCAGCATCTGCGCGACGTAGGCGGTGGCGCGCGGCTCGTGGTCGGGCGGCAGCACGCCGAGCGCGCGCTCGTCGGCGTGCATGGCGTCGATGAAGCGGGCGGTCAGCGCGGCCGGGGTTTCGCCATTTTCCTGCGCGCGCTTAATGATTTTGTCGTCGATGTCCGTAATGTTCCTGACGTACTCGACCGCGTAGCCGCTCGCACGCAGCCAGCGCACGACCATGTCGAAGACGACGAAGACCCGCGCGTGTCCCAGGTGGCACAGGTCGTATACCGTCATGCCGCACACGTACATGCGGACCTTGCCGGGCACGAGCGGCGTGAATGCTTCCTTGGCGCGCGTAAGCGAATTGGTGATGTGCAACATGAAATCGAACGGACAGCGAACGGAATGGCAGGATACGGGGCCTTGCAGATTACGGGAATTCCGGCAGCGGCGCGGCTGTCTCAGCGGCGTCGAACCTTGCTAGAATGCCCGCTTCCCAAGATGAACCGAGCATATCACATGGCCCTGCCCCGTTTCCTCGCTGCGCTGGCGGTGTGCGCAACGCTGCTTGCCGCGCCGGCACTGGCCAACGAAGTCCAGGAGATCAACCAGCAGTTCCGCAAGGGCGACCTCGCGGGCGCGCTCGACCGCGCCAACCGCTACCTGGCCAAGAACCCCAAGGACGCGCAGGCGCGCTTCCTCAAGGGCCTGATCCTCGCCGACCAGGGCAAGACCAACGACGCCATCGCGATATTCCGCGGTCTGACCGAGGATTTCCCCGAACTGCCGGAACCCTACAACAACCTCGCCGTGCTGTACGCCTCGCAGGGCAAGTACGAGGACGCGAAGAACGCGCTGGAGAGCGCGATCCGCACCCACCCCAGCTACGCCACCGCGCACGAGAACCTCGGCGACATCTACGCCAAGATGGCGTCGCTCGCCTACGACAAGGCGCTCGCGCTCGACAGCAAGAACACCGCGGCGCAGACCAAGCTCGCCCTGATCCAGGACATGATCGGCGGCCAGCCGCGCAAACCGGCGCCCCCGCGCGCCGCCGCCGGGCCTGCGAAAACGGTGCCGGAGGCGCCCGCGCCGGCACCGGCCAGGCCCGCGCCCGCCGCGGCGAACGCGACGACCGCCGCGGTCGCCGCGGCGGTCGACCGCTGGGTCCGCGCCTGGGCGGCGCAGGACGTCGACGCCTACCTCGCCGCTTACGCCAGCGACTACACCGCCGACGGCCTCGGCCGTGCCGCCTGGGTCGAACAGCGCCGCGCCCGCATCACCGCCCCCGCGCGCATCGAGATCGCGCTTGGCGACATGAAAATCGTCCAGCAGGGCAACACCGCCACCGCCACCTTCCGCCAGACCTACCGTTCCGACCGCCATCGCTCGACCGTCTTGAAGACGCTGACGCTGGCGCTGCAGAACGGCGAATGGCGCATCGTCGGGGAAACCACGCGCTAGGACGCACGCGCATGCGCCGCTTCGCCTGCCTGCTCCTGTCGCTCTTCCCGCTGCTCGCCACGGGCGCGCCGGACGCCGATCGCCAGCTCGCGGCGAGCCTGCTCGCCGTCGCCGAAAAACGCATCCCGGAAGCGCTCGACGCGGTCGACCAGCTGACCCGCGAGCACCCGAATTTCCGCCTCGCCCAGCTGGTCAAGGGCGACCTGCTGCTGGCGCGGGCGCAGCCGCTGCAGACGCTGGGCAACGCCCAGGGCCCGCGCAACGCCGAACTCGAGCAGCTGCGCGACGAGGCGCGCCAGCGCGTACGCGCGTTGACCGACCCGCTGCCGCACGACAAGGTGCCCGCCTATTTGCTGAACCTCGACGAGGGCTACCGCCACGCGCTGGTGGTCGACGCCAGCCGCTCGCGGCTCTACGTCTACGCCAACCGCAACGGCACGCCGATCCGCGTCGCCGATTTCTACGTCACCATCGGCAAGGCCGGCGCCGGCAAGGAACGCGAAGGCGACAACCGCACCCCGGTCGGCATCTACGCCGTGTCGGGCTTCAAGTCGCCGCGCGAGCTCACCGACTTCTACGGCGGCGGCGCCTTCACCCTCACCTACCCCAACGAATGGGACACCCGCCTGGGGCGCAGCGGCCACGGCATCTGGATCCACGGCAGCCCGAGCAACACCTACAGCCGCACGCCGCGCGCGAGCGAAGGCTGCGTGGTGCTCGCCAACGACGATCTCGCGCGTCTCGGCCAGTACATCGAGGCCGGCAAAACGCCGGTGATCATCGCGCGGCAGGTCGAGTGGGTCGCGCTCGACGAGCTGGGGGCGCGGCGAAACGATCTCGCCGCCGCGATCGAGCAATGGCGGCAGGACTGGGAGAGCCGCGACGTCGAGCGCCTGATGCGCCACTATGGGTCGGACTTCCGCGCCGGCTCGCTGCCACGCGCGGCCTTCGCCGCCGGCAAGCAGAAGGCCAACGCCGGCAAGACGTGGATCAGGGTCGGCCTCGACAGGCTCAGCCTGATGCTCTACCCGGAGCGCCCCGATTTCGCGATGGTGAGTTTCGTCCAGAATTACCAGAGCAACAATCTCAGCGACCGCACCGTCAAGCGCCAGTTCTGGAGCCGCGAAAACGGCCGCTGGACGATCATCCACGAAACCACTCTTTAAGGAACCCCATGGTCAAGCTTCACACCACCCTCGGCACCATCACCCTCGAACTCGACGCGGCGAAGGCGCCCAAGACGGTGGAAAACTTCCTGCAGTACGTGCGCGATGGTTTCTATGACGGCACGATCTTCCACCGCGTGATCGACGGCTTCATGATCCAGGGCGGCGGTTTCGAGCCGGGCATGACGCAGAAACCCACCCGCGAGGCGATCGAGAACGAGGCGGGCAACGGCCTCAAGAACGCGGCCTATACCATCGCGATGGCGCGCACGCCGAACCCGAACTCGGCCACGGCCCAGTTCTTCATCAATGTCGCCAACAACAGCTTTCTCGACTTCACCGCGCCCACCCCGCAGGGCTACGGCTATGCCGTGTTCGGCAAGGTCGTCGAAGGCATGGACGTGGTCGACAAGATCAAGAAGGTGAAGACCGGCAGTCGCGCCGGCCACCAGGACGTGCCGGCGGAAGACGTGGTCATCACCAAGGCGGAAATCGTCTGAAACCGCAGGTGAAGACGGGACGCGCCTACTTCGTCGCCGACCTGCACCTGACCGACGAACGCCCGGCCGCGACCGGGCGTTTTTTTCGTTTCCTCGACGAGGAAGCGGCCGGCGCCGACGCGCTCTACATCCTGGGCGACCTGTTCGAGGCATGGACCGGCGACGACCATGACGAGGCGGTCGCGCACGACACGGCTCGCCGCCTCCGGGCGCTCGCCGACGCCGGCACCCGGGTGTATTTCCTGCACGGCAACCGCGATTTCATGCTCGCCGCCGGCTACGCCGCGCGGGCCGGCATGACGCTGATCGCCGATCCTGCCGTGGTCGATCTCTACGGCACCCCGACGCTCCTGATGCATGGCGACACGCTGTGCACCGACGACCTGGCCTATCAGCGTTTCCGCCGCCGCGCGCGCCATCCGCTGGTGCTGGCGCTGCTGCGCCGGCTGCCGCGGGGCCTGCGCCGGCGGCTGGCGCGACAGGCGCGCGCCGGCAGCGAGGCGGCCAAGGCGGCCAAGCCCGCGGCGATCATGGACGTGAACGCGGCGGCGGTCGCGCGCGCGCTGCGCGAGGCGGGCGTCGGCCGCCTGATCCACGGCCACACGCACCGCCCGGCCGAACATCGCCTCGTCGTCGACGGTCGCGGCCGCGAGCGCTGGGTGCTGCCGGACTGGTACGCGCGCTGGGGCTATGTCGCCTGTGACGCCGCAGGCTGCACGCTCCGCGTCGAGCCCTTATGACGGCGCCGCGATCTCCGGCATGCCCTCGGGGATGCGGAACAGTTCGGGCCGCACCGGCTCGGTCGCCTCGCTTTCGAACCGGCGCGAGCGCCCGGTGAATTCGCGCTCCTCGAGCGGCAGGCCGAGCCCCAGCGTGGCGCCGGATTCCCACACCTGGTTGGCGAGATCGCAGTCGTGCTGCATCGCGCGCGGCGAATCCTGCCATACCCGGTACTGGGAGGCGGCGAGCACCGCCTTGAATTCGGCCAGCGCGCGCGCGGCGTCCGGCACCGCGCGTGGCGCGGCGACGCCCTCGCTGCACACCACGCCGCCGACCGACAGCCGGAAGCGCCGCGTCCCCGGCGCCCCCGCCCCGACGCTCAGGCGGGGTTTCCAGTTCGCCGGCTTCGCCGGCAGCTTGCCGGGCGAGAAGACCATCGCCAGCCGGCTGCCGCGCATCACGTTGATGACCTTCCTCGCGCGGCGGTCGAGCAGCACGAAATCGCCGTCGTCCTGGCCGTCGTCCATGCGCAGGAACGCGGGCGTCACGAGCACCCGCGTGAGATAGGGTGGATCACCGGGGTCCTGATCGACGAAGCGCAGCACGGCCATGTCGGCGGCCTGTGCGGCGCCTGCGCACAGCAACGCGCACAGCAGCCAGGCGGGCCGTGTCATGCCAGCCCCCTGGCGAGATCCGCCTGCAAGTCGGCGACCGATTCCAGGCCCACGGCGATGCGCACCAGGCCGTCGCCGATACCGGCCGCGGCGCGCTGTTCGGGGGTCATGCGGCTATGCGTCGTCGTCGCCGGATGCGTGATGGTCGTGCGCGTGTCGCCGAGGTTCGCGGTGATCGACATCAACCGGGTGGCGTCGATCAGCTTCCACGCCGCGCCCTGGCCGCCTTTGAGTTCGAACGCGACGATGCCGCCGCCGGTCTTCTGCTGTTCCATTGCCAGTGCATGCTGGGGATGCGAAGGCAGGCCGGGATAGAGCACGCGCGCGACCTGCGGCTGCGCTTCCAGCCATTGGGCCAGCGCCAGCGCGTTTCTGGAGTGCGCCTCCATGCGCAGGGAGAGCGTTTCCATGCCCTTGAAGATCACCCAGGCGTTGAATGCGGAAAGCGTAGGCCCGGCGGTGCGCAGGAAGGTGTAGACGCCTTCCATCAGCGCCTGGCTGCCGAGCACGGCGCCGCCGAGCACCCTGCCCTGCCCGTCGAGGTACTTGGTCGCCGAGTGGATGACGATGTCGGCGCCGAGTTCGAGCGGTTTTTGCAGCGCGGGCGAGCAAAAGCAGTTGTCGACCGCGAGCCAGGCGCCGGCGTCGTGCGCGATGCCGGCGAGCGCGCGGATGTCGCTCACCTCGGTGAGCGGGTTCGACGGCGATTCGACGAAGAAGAGCTTCGTGTTCGGCCTGACTGCAGCGCGCCATTCGGCCGGGTCGGTCGGCGACACGTAGGTCGTCTCGATGCCGAAACGGCCGAGGATATTGGAGAACAACTGCACCGTCGAGCCGAAGATCGAGCGCGAGGCGACGATGTGCTCGCCCGCCTTCATCAGCCCCATCACAGTGGCGAGGATCGCCGCCATGCCGGAGGCGAACGCGACGCAGCGCTCGGCGCCTTCGAGCGCGGCGAGCCGCGCTTCCATCATCTGCACCGAGGGATTGGTGAAACGCGCGTAGATCGGGCCGGGCGCCTCGCCCTTGAAGCGCGCGGCGGCCTCGGCGGCGCTGCCGAAGACGAAACTCGAGGTGAGGAACATCGCCTCCGAGTGCTCGTTGAACTGGCTGCGCACGGTGCCGGCGCGCACCGCCAGCGTTTCGATGTCGAATTCGTCGTTCATGGTGTGCTCCAAAAGCAAAAACCCCGAACGGCCGGCGTATCGGGGTTTGTGTCCCAACGCTTTAGCCGCACTTGTCAAGCGCCCGCAAGCTGAAGTTCAAATCGGCGCCGCAACCAATCTACGCCCGGCGCCGGGCACGGTCAACTGCCGGTGGCGAGGTTGAGATCGAGTTGCTGCGTCGACAGCGCGGATGGCGGTGGCGTTTCGCCGTTGCGCACCGCCTCGATGTAGTTCAGGTATTCGGGGGTGACATCGCCGGTGATGTAGCGGCCGTCGAAGCACGAGGTGTCGAAATCGAGGATGGCGGGATTGCCCGCCCTGACCGCCGCGATCATGGCGTCGAGGTCCTGGTAGATCAAGGCGTCGCAGCCGATCTCGCGCGCGATCTCCTCGTCGCTGCGGCCGTTGGCGATGAGCTCGCTGCGCGTCGGCATGTCGATGCCGTAGACGTTCGAATACCGCACCGGCGGCGAGGCCGAGGCGAAATAGACCTTCGCCGCGCCGGCGTCGCGCGCCATCTGGACGATTTCGCGGCTGGTGGTGCCGCGCACGATCGAGTCGTCGACCAGCAACACGTTCCTGCCCTTGAATTCCTCGGCGATGGCGTTGAGTTTCTGGCGCACCGACTTCCTGCGCAGCGCCTGCCCCGGCATGATGAAGGTGCGGCCGATGTAGCGATTCTTGATGAACCCCTCGCGGTACGGCACGTTGAGATGGTTCGCCAGTTGCAGCGCCGAGGGCCGGCTGGTGTCGGGGATGGGGATCACCACGTCGATATCGAGGTGCGCGAACTCGCGCTTGATCTTCTCGGCGAGCGACACGCCCATGGCGAGCCGCGTGCTGTAGACCGAGACGCCGTCCATGACCGAGTCGGGACGCGCGAGATACACATATTCGAAAATGCAGGGATTGAGCACGGCGTGGTCGCTGCACACGCGGCTGTGCAGGCGGCGGTCGTAGTCGATGAACACCGCCTCGCCTGGCGCGACGTCACGCAGCAGGCGGAAGCCGAGCGCGTCGATCGCCACGCTCTCCGAGGCGACCATGTACTCGTGCGGCGTCGTCTGCTCGTTGACGCCGATCACCAGCGGACGGATGCCGTACGGGTCGCGGAAGGCCAACAGGCCGTAGCCGGCGATGAATGCGACCACGGCGTAGGCGCCGCGGCAGCGCGCATGCACGCCGGCGACCGCGCCGAAGATGGTGTCGAGGCTCAGCTGCCGGCCCGACGCGCGCACCTGCAGTTCGTGCGCGAGCACGTTCAGCAGCACCTCGGAATCCGAGTTGGTGTTGACGTGGCGCAGGTCGGTGCGGAACAGCGATTCTTTCAGTTCCTGCGTGTTGGTGAGGTTGCCGTTGTGGCCGAGCACGATGCCGTAGGGCGAATTGACATAGAACGGCTGCGACTCGGCCGACGACGACGCGCTGCCGGCGGTGGGATAGCGGACGTGCGCGACGCCCATGTCGCCGAGCAGGTTGCGCATGTCGCGGGTGCGGAACACGTCGCGCGCCAGCCCCTGTCCCTTGTGCATGTGGAAGCGGCTTTCCTCGGCCGTCACGATGCCGGCGGCGTCCTGGCCGCGATGCTGCAACACCATCAGCCCGTCGTACAGAAGCTGATTCACCGCCGTATTGGCAACGATCCCGATTACCCCGCACATAGCGTGCACCCGTCCATGAAATTATTTATTCGAAACGCACATGTTTAGCCAGATCGGCCGGAATCAAGGGCAAGGCCCGTTCCGCCATGGCCTGCAGGCTGCCCGAGAACAGGGCCTGCTTCCAGAAGTCGGTGCGCGGCAGCGAAGTGAGGCCCGCCGCGATCGTCAGGCCGGTGAGAATCACCAGCCCCTTGGCCAGCCCGAACACGCCGCCCAGCGTCTTGTCCGCACCGCCCAGGCCCACGGCCTTCACCAGCGCGGCCAGGGCGTGCCCCGCCAGCAGCATGCCGATGAGCACCGCCAAGAAAATCACGCCGAAGCCGGCAAAATACGCGATCGAGTGGTGCTCGGCGCCGGCCGGCAGCTCGGGCGCCACCAGCCAAGCGCCCCACTTGCCAAGCACGAAGGCGAGCACCCAGGCCGCCAGCGAGAACACGGTCTCGACAAACCCGCGCATGAGGCCGCGCACGAGCGCAAGCATCAGCACGCCGAGCACGAGGTAGTCGAGCATCGTCATTTCGCGACCACCTGGCCGGCAAGCCCCTGGTCCCGGAGTTTGGCCTGCGCCGCCTCTGCGGCCGCGCGCGAGGGGAAGGGGCCCACCCTCACCCGGGTGAGGCCGTTGCGGCTGTCGGTAAAAACGGGCAAGCCGCTGAGCGCGACACGCGCCTTGAGCGTCTCGACCTTGGCCGGATCCGACAGCGCGGCCAGTTGCACCACGTAGGCACCGTTGCCGGCCTGCGTGGCCGGCGCCGGCTTGGATTCCGGCTTGGATTCCGGCTTGGATTCCGGCTTGGATTCCGGCTTGGATTCCGGCTT
>DYFW01000002.1:0-12813 GCA_020725005.1 Thiobacillus denitrificans | reverse complement strand
GGGTTCCGGCTTGGATTCCGGCTTGGGTGCGGCCTGGGGCGGCGGCGCCGGCGCGGCCTCCGGTTCCGGCACGGGCGTCGGCGCCGGCCTGGGTTCCTTGGGTTCGGGTCTGGTATCTGCCGGGGGCGCGGGTTCGGCGGGCGGCGCGGCGGCGACGCTGTCCCCGACCGTCGATGCGGGCATTTTCACGTCGAGCGGGCGCGGCGGCGGCGGTTCGTCTTCCAGCAGCAGCGGCAGCACGACGACGGCCGCCAGGGTGAGCCCCACCGCGCCGATCAGCCGGCGCCGGGCGCGGCGCTTGAGGTCGTTTTCACTGCTGGGTGGCGGCATGGTCGAGTACGGCGGCGACGGTGTAGAACGAACCGAAGACGAGGATTCTATCACCTTCGCGTGCCGCTTCCCGTGCCGCTGCCAGCGCCGACGCGACGCCGGGCTCGACCGCGACCGGGGCGTCCCCGGCATGTTCCCGCAACGCGGCAGCCAGCGACGCGGCATCGCGCGCACGGGCGGAATCCGGCGTGCAGGTCCACCACGCGTCGACGCAGCCCGCGAGCGCGGCAAACACACCGGCGGCGTCCTTGTCGGCGAGCATGCCGACCACGGCGAGGGTGCGGCCAGGCACCGGGTTCGCTCGCAGGGTGGCGGCGAGCGCACGCGCGGCGTCGGGGTTGTGCGCGACGTCGACGATGACGTCCGGCGCCGTCGCGATGCGCTGGAAACGCCCGGCGATGCATGCCGTGGCGAGCCCGGCGCGGATCGCCGCTGCGTCGACCGGCAGCGCGTCTCCCGCCGCCTCCAGCACGGCCAGCGCGCCGGCGGCGTTGCGCAGCTGGACCGGCCCCGCGAGGGCCGGCAGCGGCAGCGCGTGCCAATGCCACGCCGGCCCGTGGTAGGTCCAGGCCGCATCGCCCGCAGCAAAAGAAAATTCGCGACCGAGGCAGCGCAGGTCGGCGCCGATGCGGCGGGCGTGATCGCAGAGCGTGGCGGGCGGATCCGGGTCGGCGCAGACAGCGGGCCGGCCGGCGCGGTAGATGCCGGCCTTCTCGAAGCCGATCGCTTCCCGCGTGTCGCCCAGATAGTCCATGTGGTCGAGGTCGACGCCGGTGACGATCGCGACGTCGGCGTCGAACACGTTGACCGCGTCGAGCCGCCCGCCGAGCCCTACCTCGAGAATCGCCACGTCGACCTCTGCGTCGACGAACTGCCGCATTGCCGCGAGCGTGCCGAATTCGAAATAGGTCAGTGAGGTGCCGCCACGCGCCGCATCGACGTGTTCGAAGGCGGCGACCAGTTCCGCGTCGGAAGCTTCGCGGCCGGCGACGCGCACGCGCTCGTTGTAGCGCAGCAGATGCGGCGAGGTGTAGAGGCCCGTCCTGTAGCCGGCCGCGCGCAGGATGGCGTCGAGGATGGCGCAGGTCGAGCCCTTGCCGTTGGTGCCGCCGACGACGAGGACGGGAAACGCCGGTGCGAGTTCCATCGCGTCCTTGACCCGGCGCACGCGCTCGAGGCCGAGCGCGATGGCGCTGGGATGCAGTTGCTCGAGGCGCGCCAGCCAGTCGCTCAGAGTCCGGGAAGGGTCAGCCGTCATGGTTTACCGAAGGAGGAAACGCGGAGAAACGCAGCGAAAGGGCCTGCTCCGGCGCCCGCCGCGTTATTCCTGCAAAACGGCCTACGCCGCCAGCGCCGGGCGCCCCAGCATGATGGCCAGCGTGGACGCGAGTTCGTCACGCATGCGGCGGCGGTCGATGATGCGGTCGATCGCGCCTTTTTCCAACAGGAACTCGGCGCGTTGGAAACCTTCCGGCAGCGTTTCGCGCACGGTCTGCTCGATCACGCGCGGGCCGGCGAAACCGATCAGCGCGTTGGGTTCGGCGACGACGAGGTCGCCCAGCATGGCGAAACTCGCCGACACGCCACCCATGGTGGGGTCGGTCAGCACGGAAATGAAGGGCAGGCGGTGGCGCGACAGTTGCGTCAGCGCGGCCGAGGTCTTCGCCATCTGCATCAGCGAGAACAGGCCTTCCTGCATGCGCGCCCCGCCGCTGGCGGAGAAGCACACGAAAGCCGAGTTCGACGCGATCGCCGCCTCCACGCCCAGCACGAAGCGCTCGCCGACGACCGAGCCCATCGAGCCGCCCATGAACTTGAATTCGAACGCCGCCGCGACCACCGGCACCGCCTTCACGCTGCCGCCGATCACCACCAGCGCGTCGGTTTCCGAGGTCGAGGCCTGCGCTTCCTTGAGGCGGTCGGGATATTTCTTGCTGTCCTTGAATTTCAGCGGGTCGAGCGGCGTGATGTTGGCGCCGATCTCGTGCTGGCCTTCGGGGTCGAGAAACAGGGCGAGCCGCGCGCGCGCGCCGATGCGGTGGTGATGGCCGCACTTGGGGCAGACCTCGAGATTGGTTTCGAGGTCGGCGCGATAGAGCACTTCGTTGCACGCCGGGCACTTGGACCACAGGCCTTCCGGCATGGATTTCTTTTCGCCCTGCGAACGCCGCTTGATCTTGGGCGGCAGGATTTTCTGGAACCAGCTCATGGCGTTCTCCGTGCTTGTTTCGTTATTTCGTGGCGGCGTCGACACCGCGGCGCAGCTCGGCCACCACGTGCTTCACGCGTTCGACGCACTGGTTCTCGGCCGCCATCTCGATCTCGCTGACGATGCGGCTGCCGACCACCACGGCGTCGGCGATGCGCGCGACCGCTTCGGCCGTCGCCGCGTCGCGGATGCCGAAGCCGACCCCGACCGGGAGCGCGCAATGCCTGCGCACCATGGCAAGTTTCTGCGCCACCTCCCCGGTGTCGAGATTGGCCGCGCCGGTGACGCCCTTCAGCGACACGTAGTAGATGAAGCCGCCCGCCGCAGCCGCCACCTGCTCGACACGCGCCTCCGGGGTGGTCGGCGACAGCAGGAAGATCGGGTCGAGCCCGGCGGCCTTGAACACGTCGGCGACGCCGGACGATTCCTCGGGCGGAATGTCGACGGTCAGCACGCCATCCACGCCCGCCGCCTTCGCCGCCTGCGCAAACTTTTCGTAGCCCATGTGTTCGACGGGATTCGCGTAGCCCATCAGCACCACCGGCGTCGCGTCGTTGTGCCTGCGGAATTCCGCCACCATCGCGAGCACGTCCTTGAGCCCCACCTTGTTGGCGAGCGCGCGCTCGGACGCGCGCTGGATCACCGGCCCGTCGGCCATGGGATCGGAAAACGGCACCCCCAGTTCGATGATGTCGGCGCCGGCCTCGACCAGCGCGTGCATCAAGGGCACGGTGTAGCCCTTGCCGGGGTCGCCCGCGGTGATGAAGGGAACGAGGGCTTTCTTGTTCTGCGCACGGAGCGCGGTGAAGGTCGGGCCGATGCGGCTCATGGGGCAATCTTCGGGTAAGGGGGTGGGGGGCGCGTCAGAGCGTGATGCCCGACAACTTCGCCACGGTGTTGATGTCCTTGTCGCCGCGTCCGGAGAGGTTGACCAGGATGGACTGGTCGCGCCCCATCGTCGGCGCGAGCTTCTTTGCGTAGGCGACGGCGTGGCTCGACTCGAGCGCGGGAAGGATGCCCTCGAGCCGGCACAGGTCGCCGAAGGCGGCGAGCGCCTCGTCGTCGTTGATCGCGACGTACTCGGCGCGGCCGGCGTCCTTGAGCCAGCTGTGTTCGGGACCGACGCCGGGGTAGTCGAGTCCGGCCGACACCGAGTGGGTCTCGATGATCTGGCCGTTTTCGTCCTGCATCAGGTAGCTGCGGAAACCGTGCAGCACGCCCGGCGTGCCGGCCGACAGCGGCGCCGCGTGCCTGCCGGTTTCCACCCCGGCGCCGCCCGCCTCGACGCCGATCAGGCGCACGTTCTCGTACGGAATGTAGGGGTGGAAGATGCCGATGGCGTTGGAGCCGCCGCCGACGCAGGCCACGACCGCATCGGGCTGGCGCCCGGTCAGCTCGGGCATCTGCTGGATGCATTCGCGGCCGATCACGCACTGGAAGTCGCGCACCAGCATGGGGTACGGATGCGGCCCGGCGGCGGTGCCGAGAATGTAGAAGGTCGACTCGACGTTGGTGACCCAGTCGCGCATCGCCTCGTTCAGCGCGTCCTTCAGCGTCTTCGAGCCGGAAGCGACGGGCACGACGGTGGCGCCCAGTAGCTTCATGCGGAACACGTTGGGCGCCTGGCGCGCGACGTCCTCGGCCCCCATGTAGACCACGCATTCCATGCCGTAGCGCGCGGCGACGGTGGCCGAGGCGACACCATGCTGGCCGGCGCCGGTCTCGGCGATCACGCGCTTCTTGCCCATGCGGCGGGCGAGCAGGGCCTGGCCGATGGTGTTGTTGATCTTGTGCGCGCCGGTGTGGTTGAGGTCCTCGCGCTTGAGGTAGATCTGCGCGCCGCCGTAGGCGTCCGACAGGCGTTTCGCGTGGTAGACCGGGCTGGGGCGGCCGACGTAGTGCTTGAGCTCGTACTCGAACTCGGCGATGAAGTCGGGATCCTGGCGCGCCTTCTCGTATTCGACACGCAGTTCCTCGAGCGCCGCCATCAGGGTCTCGGCGACGAAAATGCCGCCGTAGGGACCGAAATGGCCGCGGGAATCGGGGAGATCGGTGAGCTTCATGATGCTTCTTTCGCGTTCGCAATGAATTGCGCGATCTTCTGCGCGTCCTTGATGCCTTTCGAGACCTCGACCCCCGAGGACACGTCCACCGCCCACGGGCGGACGGTGCGCACCGCCTCGGCGACGTTCTCCGGCGTGAGCCCGCCCGACAGCACGACCGGCCTGGGCAGCCCCGGCGGTATCAGCGTCCAGTCGAAACGCTCGCCGGTGCCGCCCGGCACGCCGGGGACGCAGGCATCGAGCAGCAGGCCTTGCGCGGTGTCGAAGTCAGCCGCGCATTTTAGCAAATCCGTGCCCGCGGCGACCCGGATCGCCTTGAGGTAGGGCCGGCCGTGGCGAACGCAATCGGCCGGGCGCTCGTCGCCGTGGAACTGCAGCAGGTCGAGCGGCGCGACGCGCAGCACGGCCTGGATGAATTCGGGGTCGGCGTCGACGAACAGTCCCACGCTCTGCACGAAGGGCGGCAGTTCGCGCAGCAGCGCGGCGGCCGCCACGGCGTCGACATGGCGGGGACTCTTGTCGTAGAAGACGAAGCCGAGCGCGTCGGCGCCCGCGGCGCAGGCGGCATGCAGGTCGGCGATGCGGGTGATGCCGCAGATTTTCACGCGTAGGCTCATGTCGCGAAGGGCCATCGATCCGGGTTTTCCGGCAGGTCAAAGTGCGCAGGATACCGGATATGCGCGAGATACAGCCCGGCCGCGTCGAAGGTCGGCGCCGCGAGCGTGCGGTCGCGGCTCGCCAGCAATTGGGCCATCCATTCCGCCGGCCGCACGCCCGCGCCGACCTGGATGAGGCAGCCCATGAGGTTGC
Source organism: Thiobacillus denitrificans (assembly GCA_020725005.1). Lineage (GTDB taxonomy): Bacteria > Pseudomonadota > Gammaproteobacteria > Burkholderiales > Thiobacillaceae > Thiobacillus > Thiobacillus denitrificans_G. Next base: position 7,401 of record DYFW01000002.1, on the reverse strand, counting down.
GCACCATGTGATGCAGGAAGCCATCGGCCTGGAAATCGCACAGCAGATAGTCGCCGTGCCGCTCGACCTGCGCGCGGCGCAATTCCTTGACCGGCGACCGGGCCTGGCACTCGGCGGCACGGAAGGCGGAAAAGTCGTGCCGGCCGATCAGGTGCATTGCCGCGCGGTTCATGGCGTCGGCGTCGAGCGGGCGGTGATGCCAGCCGATGAGGCCGTCGTGGAGCGCCGGCCGCACCGGATGGTTCAGGAGCACATAGCGGTAGCCGCGCTGGACGGCGGCGAAACGCGCGTGAAAGTCCTCGCCGACTTCGCGCGCCCACAGCACGGCGATGCCTGGCGGCAAGTGGCTGTTGACGCCGCGCACCCAGGCGGTGAGCGGGCGGGCGGCCGTGACGTCGAAGTGCGCGATCTGCAGCGCGGCGTGCACCCCGGCATCGGTGCGTCCGGCGGCGGTCACCGCCGTTCTTGTCCCGGCGATCGCCGTGACCGCGGCTTCGACCGCGTCTTGCACGCCGCACCCCTGCGGCTGCGACTGCCAGCCGCAGAAGCCGGCGCCGCGGTACTCCAGACCGATGGCAATTCGCATTTCAGCCTAGAAACCGCAGTTGGACGCCCGATGGTGCGTCTGGGCGTGTGTCTGCCGCGAAGCGACGACGCAGCCTACCTGGGTAGGCAAGGAGGCGCGGGAGCGGCGTCGTTGCCGCTATAGCGGCTTTACGAATCCGGCCTGCCCCTTGCGGGTACAAAGGCAGGGGCGCGACCAGGCGTGCCAGCGGGTGCGTAGCGGTGTCACCCAAAAGGAGAACCCGATCGAAGGCGGAGAATCCAGTAATCATGCGGAATTCCATAAAATTATGCGCGGTCAACTGCGGTTTTTGGGTTCAGCAGAGGCTCAGGCGAGCACGATACCCAACAACGACAGGGCCGCCAGTATGACGGCGCTGTCGCGGGCCTGCCAGCGTTCCGCGGCGAGGGAAAAGCGCGCCGGTCCCGCGTCCCCGGACGGCGGCGCCCGCAGCGCGTCGAGCCAGCGCGCCGGCGCCGGCGCCGATTCGACGTAATCGAGGGTGAGGCCGAGGCGCACGACAAAGGCGCGCCGGTCGAACCCCAGCAGGGCAAGCGGCGCCGTCAGCACGTAGAGGCCGTAGAGCAGGCGCGCGCGCACGGTCAGCCCCAGCAGCACGGCGAGTCCCGCGAGCAGCAGGGCCAGCCGCGCCGCGCGCAGGCCGCCCGCCGCGAGACCTTCGATGCTTGGGCTCGCCCAGCCGAGCGCCGGCCACGCCGGCGTGCCGGGCAGCGTGTACGCATAGGCGAGCGCCAGCGCGACGAAAAGCCAGCGGGTTCGCCGCAGCAGCTTGCGCAGCAGGCGGCGGGCGGGCGCAGACAGAAAGGCCGTCGCAGCAGCGACGGCCAGGAGGGGAAGCACGGACGGCGCGGCCGCCTCGGCGGCCACCGCCCAGCCGGCCCACAGGAGGATGCGGGCGGCGGCGTGCGGGCCGCGCTGGGGCAGGCCGCTAGCCAAGCGTGCTCAGCATGTCCTGGGCGTCGGATTTCTGCCTGTCGTTGCCTTCGGCCAGCACCTCGTTGAGGATTTCACGGGCGCCTTCCTTGTCGCCCATTTCCACGTAGGCGCGGGCGAGGTCGAGCTTGGTGCCGACTTCGTCGAGCTCGAGTTCGCTGCCGCCGGATTCGCCGAGGTCGAGATCGAGGCCGCTGAAGTCGAATTTGCTGTCCGGCCCCGTGTCGGGTTCCAGGCCGAGGTCGAGTTTGAGGCCGTCGTCCGCCGATGCCGGCACGTCGAGGTCGGGCAGTTCGAAGTCGAGGTCCGCGATCCGGGCCGGTTCCTCGGCTGTCGGGGCCGGCTCGAACGCGGGCGCCTCGAACGTGGGGAGGTCGTCTGTCGCGGCCCCGGGCGCTGCGAAATCCATCGGCCCGCCTGCAAAGCGCGTCTCGGGCTCTGCTTCAGGCTCGGGCTCGGGCTCAGGCTCGGGTTCGGTCTCGGCAGGCGCCGCGGCCTCCGCCTCGCCGCCGAATGCCACCGCGCCGCCTGCGACAGCGGCGGTCGCCGCGACCGTCGCGGCCGGCACCGCGTCGCCCTTGCTGCCGTAGAGCGGATTGGTCGGGTCGATTTCGCGGCCCATTTCGCAAGCCTTCTGCCACAGCGGATGGGTATCGCTGCCGAGCGCGGCGTACAGTTCGCCGGCCACCGTGGCAAACGCCGCCACATTGCGGCGCGCCGCGTAGATCTCGAGCAGTTTGACGCGAACTTCGTGGCGGTCCGGGTTCTTGGCGACGGCTTCCTTGAGGATTTCCTCGGCCTGGGCATCCCGGCCGTAGGCCATGTAGACCTCGGCTTCGGCGATCGGATCGACGTCGTGGGTATCGATGGTGCCGAGCCCCGCCTGGCTGAAATCGGTCAGGAAGGAGGTGTCGCCGGTATTGACGCTGGCGCCCGACGAGGCGCCGATCACCGAAATCGGCTTGGATTCGTGACCTGGCAGCAGGCTGTCGTCGAGCACCGTGCTGGTGGCGGCCTTGCGGCGGCGACCGCCGGCCATCATCCACCACAGCACGCCACCGAGGACGACGGCCGCAAGGCCGCCGCCCCAGTACAGCGGATTGGCGAGCAGGGGCTGGTACCAGCTGGCTTCCGGCTCGGCCGGGACGACCGGCGGCTTGGCCACCGGCACGGCCGGCGCCGGCGCGGGTTTTTCTGCCTTCGGCGCGGGCGCCGGCGGCGCTTCGGCGGCCGGCGCGGGCTCGGCGGCCGGCGCCGGCTTGGCGGCGTCGGCCAGCGCCTGCTCCTTCATGGCGACCAGCTTTTGCATGTCGGCGACCTGCTTTTCGAGCAGGGCGACGCGCTGGTTGGCTTCCTGCAGCGCCTTTTCGCGCGCGGTGGCGTCTTCTTCCTGGGCACGCAGCTTGGCTTCCTGCGCCGCGAGCTGTTCGCGCAGGCTGCGCGCCTCCTCGGCGGCCTTGCCGTTACCCGGCGCCGGCGGCGTGACCTTGGACAGCTTCAGCACGTCCTTCTGGGCTTCCGGCGAGGGTTTGGCACGATCCTCGACCTTGGGGCTGAGCTTGCCGCTGGCGGCCGCCCCCGGCGCGGCCTCGGCGGCGGGCGCGGCCTGCACCGCAGCCGCCAGGCGCTGCCGGTAGGCACGCCAGTCGTCGGCCTGCAGTTTCAGTTCGCGCACGGCGTCGGCCTGCGGGATCGCCGCGACCTGCTCGGCCGATGGCACGCTGAGGGTGCTGCCCGCCTTCAGGCGGTTGATGTTGCCGTCGAACGCGCCGGTGTTTTCACGGTAGAGGCCCACCAGCGTCTGCTCGAGGCTCACGCCCTCCGGCCGCACGCGGCTGGCGATGGCGCTGAGGGTGTCGCCCTTTTTCACGGTGACGCTGCCGGGCGCCGCCGGCCTGGCGGGTTTTCCGGCAGAGGCGGCGGGCGCAGTCGCGGGCGCCGCGGCCTGGGGCGAGGGCACGGGCGCGGCGGCCTTGGCTGCAGCGGGCGCGGGCGTGGGCGCCTGCGGGGCCGCCACGGTGGCCGGCGCCACGGTCTGCGGTTTCGCCAGGCCCGGCGGGTCGAGCAGCAGGGTATATTCGCGCACCAGCCGGCCCGACGCCCAGTTGAGCTCGATGAGCATGTCGATGAAGGGATCGGTCACCGGACGGCTGGAGGTGACTTTCAGCACGGCTTGGTTGCCGGGGCGCTTCTCGATGGAAAAGCGCAGGGCGGAGAGGATGGGGGCATACTCGACCCGCGCATCGCGGAAGGCCTGATCCGAGGCGAGGCTGGCCGACAGGCTTTCGAGCTCGGCGCGGTCGGCGGCGAAGATCTCGATCTCGGCCGCCAGCGGCTGGCCCAGCGCCGAGGTGACCGAGAGCCTGCCCAGCCCGGCGGCCTGCGCCCAGAGCGGCAAGGCAACCAGCCCGGCTGCGACCAACTGGGTGGTGAAGCGCTTCAATTTCATCCCGTCTCTCCCTGTACGCCCCGTCTGGCGGGGCTGCGTTGAATCGTCGACGCCACTATTGACGGCTCGCCGGGCCCAATCTTTAGTGCAATAAGCGCACCAGCGCCCGGTTTTGCGCGGCCTGGCCGGTCATGCCGCTTCCAGCAGGATGCGCAGCATGCGTCGCAGCGGCTCCGCGGCGCCCCACAGGAGCTGGTCGCCGACAGTGAACGCCGTGAGGTACTGCGGCCCCATGTTGAGCTTGCGCATGCGTCCGATCGGCACCGTCAGCGTGCCGGTCACCGCGGCCGGCGTGAGCTCGCGCATGGTGATCTCGCGGTCGTTCGGCACCACCTTGACCCATTGATTATGCGCCGCGATGAGGCCGTGGATGTCGTCCAGCGGCACGTCGCGGGTGAGCTTGATGGTGAGCGCCTGCGAATGGCAGCGCATCGCGCCGACACGCACGCACAGGCCGTCGATCGGGATCGGGTTGGCGCTCCGGCCCATGATCTTGTTCGCCTCGACCTGGGCCTTCCACTCTTCCTTCGACTGCCCGGAGGGTAGCGCGACGTCGATCCACGGGATCAGGTTGCCGGCCAGCGGCACCGGCCAGGCGTCGAGGGGGTAGTCGTCGGAACGGATGAATTCGGCGACCTTGCGGTCGATTTCCAGGATCGCGGCGGCGGGATCCCCCACCATGTCGGCGACCTCGCCGTGAATGGCGCCCATCTGCAGGATCAGCTCCTTCATGTTGCGCGCGCCGGCGCCCGACGCCGCCTGGTAGGTCATCGGCGACACCCACTCGATGAGGCCGGCGTCGAACAGGCCGCCCATTGCCATCAGCATCAGGGACACCGTGCAGTTGCCGCCGACGTAGGTCTTCACGCCGTTGGCGATGCCATCCCGGATCACGCGGCCGTTGACCGGGTCGAGGATGATGATCGCCTCGTCCTTCATGCGCAGGGTCGACGCGGCATCGATCCAGTAGCCGTTCCAGCCGGCGGCGCGCAGCGCCGGATACATCTCCTTCGTGTAGTCGCCTCCCTGGCAGGTGATGATGGTGTCACAGGCCTTGAGCGCGCCGATATCGTTGGCGTCCTTCAGCGGCGGCACGTCGCGCCCGATGTCGGGGCCCTTGCCGCCGACGTTCGAGGTGGTGAAGAACACCGGATCGATGTGGTCGAAGTCGCGTTCTTCCTTCATGCGGTCCATCAGCACGGAACCCACCATGCCGCGCCAGCCGATCAGTCCTACCTTCATCATGTTCGTCTCCAATTAATCGGGTTAGACGTGGGAAGCGAGGCGCGAGGATTCCGTCCGCACGCCTCGCGCCTCACCCCTCACAAACTTTTAACCACCGCGTCGCCCATCTCGCTGCACGATACGCGCCGCGTGCCCTCGGTCCAGATGTCGCCGGTGCGCAGGCCTTGCGCGATCACCTGCTTCACCGCGTTCTCGATGCGGTCGGCCGTGGCGATATCCGCAAAGGTGTAGCGGTACATCATCGCCACCGAGAGGATGGTCGCCAGCGGATTCGCCAGGTTCTTGCCGGCGATGTCGGGGGCGGAACCGTGGATCGGCTCGTACATGCCCTTGTTGTGTTCGTCCAGTGATGCCGAGGGCAGCATGCCGATCGACCCCGACAGCATCGAGGCGGCGTCGGAGAGAATGTCGCCGAAGATATTGCCGGTGACGATGGTGTCGAACTGCTTGGGCGCGCGGATCAGCTGCATCGCCGCGTTGTCGACGTACATGTGCGTGAGCGCGACCTCGGGGTAGTCCTTCGACACCTCGATCATCACCTCTTTCCACAGCTCGGAGCATTCGAGCACGTTGGCCTTTTCGACCGAGCAGAGCTTCTTGCCGCGTTTCATCGCGATGCCGAAGGCGACATGCGCGACGCGGCGCACTTCGGATTCCGAATACAGCATGGTGTTGAAACCGACGCGCTCGCCATTCCTGATCTCGATGCCGCGCGGCTGGCCGAAATAGACGTCGCCGGTGAGTTCGCGCACGATCATGAGATCGAGCCCCGACACCACCTCGGGCTTCAGCGACGACGCGCCCGCCAGCTCCGGATACAGGAGCGCCGGACGCAGGTTGGCGAAGAGATTCAGTTCCTTGCGGATACGCAAGAGGCCGCGCTCCGGGCGCAGCGGGCGGTCGAGCGCGTCGTACTGCGGTCCGCCGACGGCGCCAAGCAGCACGGCGTCGGCGTCGCGCGCAAGCGCAAGCGTCGCTTCCGGCAACGGGTCGCCCGCGGCGTCGTAGCCGGCGCCGCCGATCGGCGCGGTTTCCATTTCGATTTTCGCGCCGTCGGTGCGCAGGGCCTCGAGCACCTTTACCGCCTGCGCGACGATTTCCGGACCGATGCCGTCACCCGGCAAAACTGCAATTTTCATTTCAACTCCGTAAGGCGTGAGGCGAAAGGCGCGAGGCAGGGCGCAGACTGCGCCTCACCCCTCGCGCCTCACCCCTCACCATCAATTAAACAGCCACGGCGCTTCCTGTTTGCGCCGCTCTTCATACGCCCGGATCTTGTCGGCGTGCAGCAGGGTAAGGCCGATGTCGTCCAGCCCGTTCAGCAAGCGATGCTTGCGGCCCGCGTCGACGTCGAAGGCCAGCACGCTGCCGTCCGGCGTGGTCACGGTCTGTTTCTCCAGATCGATCCGCAGGCGGTAGCCCACGTTCGCCTCGCATTCGCGGAACAGGCGGTCGACCGTCGCGGCGTCGAGCACGATGGGCAGGATGCCGTTCTTGAAACAGTTGTTGTAGAAGATGTCGGCGAAGGAAGGCGCGATGATCGCGCGGATGCCATAGTCTTCGAGCGCCCAGGGCGCGTGCTCGCGGGAGGAACCGCACCCGAAATTGTCGCGCGCGAGCAGCACGCTGGCGCCCTGGTAGCGCGGAAAATTGAGCACGAAATCGGGGTTGGGCTTGCGCGTGGCGGGGTCCATGCCCGGCTCGCCGTGGTCAAGGTAGCGCCATTCGTCGAACAGGTTGGGGCCGAAGCCGGCGCGCTTGATCGATTTCAGGAACTGCTTGGGGATGATGGCGTCGGTGTCGACGTTGGCACGGTCGAGCGGCACCACCAGTCCGTCGTGGACGGTGAACGCCCGCATTACTTGGTCGCCTTCTGGATCGACTCGCCGGCCTTCTCGATGTCCTTGCCCATCCCCTGGACGGTGTTGCATCCGGCCAGGGTCATCACGGCGGCGATCAAAACGGCAATCATCGGTTTCATCGGGTTCTCCTTAGAAAGTACGTACATCGACGAAGTGGCCGGCGCACGCGGCGGCGGCGGCCATCGCCGGGCTCACCAGATGGGTGCGGCCGCCCTGGCCCTGCCGGCCCTCGAAGTTGCGGTTCGACGTCGAGGCGCAGCGCTCGCCGGGTTCCAGCCGGTCGGCGTTCATCGCCAGGCACATCGAGCAGCCCGGCTCGCGCCATT
>DYFW01000109.1 GCA_020725005.1 Thiobacillus denitrificans | reverse complement strand
AGGAAGAACCGTCTTTGCACAGTTGCTGGAATTCGTTCCCTTCAGCCATTTCGAGCATCTGGTCGGTGTGCATCAAGCGAACAAGGGTGTCTCGACCTTTCCGGCCTGGAACCATTTCGTCTGTCTGGTCTATGCCCAACTCACCCGGCGTTCGGGATTGCGCGATCTGATCGCCTGCCTCAACGCCCAACGCTCGAAGCTCTATCACATCGGTATTCGGAGCACGGTCTCCCGCTCGACGTTGGCCGATGCCGCCGAGCGACGCGACTATCGCCTGTTCGAAGCGCTTGGACAGCGCCTCATCGTGCTTGCCCTGGCGTTGTATGGCGACGAGGACATCGGGCTTGGATTGCAGGGGCCGGTGTTCGCAATGGACTCGACCACCATCGATCTGTGCCTGTCGTTGTTCCCGTGGGCCCATTTCCGGACTACCAAGGCAGCCGTCAAAGCCCATGTGGTGATGGACTTGCGCGGGGCCATCCCTGTGTTCATCAGCATCACGACCGGCAAGGTGCGTATTCCGACGCAACGTGACCGCTGATTCCGAAATAGTGTGACCGGTGATTCCGCTGACGTGACCGAGCGTTCCGAAATAGTCGTGACCGATTTTCCGGGTTTGTCGGAATCGGCGGTCACGGCAAATCGGAATTGACGGTCACGATGTCGGAAGTGCCAAGGATGCGTGGCAAAGACGTTTAACCAGACGGCTACCCTCCCGGGATTTTTACGGGAGCCCGGATGCCGACGGAACGGATTGCCATGCACAGAATCAAGGAGCTGTTACGGCTCAAGTACGAATGCGCGCTCTCGTTCGAGCGGATCGCACGCGCCCTCAAGGTCTCCAAGGGTGTCGTCGCCAAATACGTCAGGGCGGCGGAAGTCTCCGGACTGGACTGGCCGGCCCTGCAGGCGCTGGACGACGAAGCGCTTGAGCAGCGTCTGAATCTTCGCCACGGGCGCGGACCGGCGCAGCGGTACATCGCACCCGACTTCGCGCACGTCCATCAGGAACTCAAACGCAAGGGCGTCACCCTGGCGCTGCTCTGGGAAGAATATCGCCAGGCACAGGGCGAGGCGAGCTACCAGTATTCGCGCTTCTGCGACCTTTACCGGGAATTCGCCAGGCGCCTGAAGCGCTCGATGCGGCAGACCCATCGCGCCGGCGAGAAGCTGTTCGTCGACTTCGCCGGCGACACCGCCCCGATCGTCGACCCCGGCAGCGGCGAGATCCGGCGCGCACACATCTTCGTCGCCGTCCTCGGCGCTTCAAACTACACCTACGCCTGCGCGACGGCGGCGGAAACCCAAGCCGACTGGCTCGGCGGCATCGGTCGGGCGCTCACCTTCATCGGCGGCGTTCCCGAGCTGATCGTGCCAGACAACCCCCGCGCCCTGATTGGCGACGCCAATCGCTACGAACCCAGACTGCAACGCGCCGTCGCCGAGTTCGCCGCCCATTACAGCACCGTGATCCTGCCGGCCCGGCCTTATCGCCCCCAGGACAAGGCCAAGGCGGAAGTCGGCGTGCAGATCGTTCAGCGCTGGATCCTCGCCCGCCTGCGCCATCGGCGCTTCTTCAGTCTGGCTGAACTCAATGCCGCCATCGCCGAACTGCTGTCCGATCTCAACCGACGGCCGTTCCGGAAACTGCCCGGCTGTCGCCAGGAAGCCTTCGAGACACTCGACCGTCCTGCGCTGCGCCCCCTGCCGGCAACCCCGTTCCAGCTGGCGCAGTGGAAGACGTGCAAGGCCAACATCGATTACCACATCGAGATCGATGAGCATTACTACAGCGTTCCCAATGCCCTGGTTCGGCAGGAGATCGATGTCCGCCTGACGACCAGTTCCGTCGAGTGCTTCTTCAAGGGCAAGCGCGTCGCCGTTCACCTGCGCAGCCACCGCCGCGGCGCCCATACGACCTTGCCGGAACACATGCCGGCCTCGCACCGGGCGCATGCAGAGTGGTCGCCCGGCCGGATGCTCGACTGGGCGATGACGATCGGCCCGCGCACCGGCGATGTCGTGCGCTATCAGCTCGAATCGCGCCCGCATCCGGAACAGGGCTACCGCGCCTGCCTCGGGATCATGCGCATGGCACGGCAGTACGGCAAGGAACGACTGGAAGCGGCCTGCGCCCGCGCCGTCGCGCTCGGCGCGACGCGCTACCGCTCGATTGCGTCGATTCTCAAGGCCGGTCTCGACCGCCAACCCCTGCCCGAAACCACGCAACCCGAGCTGGCCTTGCCGACCCACGGCAACGTCCGCGGCAGCAACTATTACCACTGACCCACGAAAGGAGTTTCATGCTTGCCCATCACAGCCTGACCCAACTGAAGTCCCTGCGCCTTGACGGCATGGCCCGCGCGCTTGAAGAACAGATGGCCCAGCCCGGCTGCGCCGAGCTGTCGTTCGAGGAGCGGATCGCGATGATCATCGATCGCGAGGTGTCGATGCGCGATACGAAGCGGATCGATCGCCTGCTCAAGCAGGCGAGGCTCAAGTCGAGTGGTGCCTGCCTGGAGGATGTCGATTACCGTGCCGGACGCGGCTTGGAGCGGAAGCTCCTCGCTGCGCTCGGCAGCGGTGACTGGATCCGCCAGCACCACAACTGCCTGATCACGGGGCCGACCGGCAGCGGCAAGACCTGGCTGGCTTGCGCCCTCGGCAATGCCGCCTGCCGTCAGGGGATGTCGGTTCAGTATGTCCGGCTGCCGCGTCTGTTCGAGGAATTGCGCATCGCCCATGGCGACGGCAGCTTCGGCAAGCGCCTGTCGGCGCTGGCCAAGACGGATTTGCTGCTGATCGACGATTGGGGGCTGGCGCCGCCTTCGGCGAAGGAGCGATCCGATTTGCTCGAGGTGCTCGATGACCGTGTCGCTTCACGCTCGACGGTGATCACCAGCCAGCTTCCGGTCGAGCATTGTAAGCGTCCAACCCGACCACCTACCCCCGCGGGATGTTGAGATGTACACATATCCATTTCCCGAGGAGATGGACACATGCACACATGGGTGGCGAAGCCGGCGCGGCGAGCACGGCGGCGGTATTCCGAGGAATTCAAGCGGCAGGCAATCGAAGCGTGCTTGCAGCCGGGCGTGTCGGTAGCGGCGATCGCGTTGGCGAACGGGATGAACGCCAACTACCTGCGCCAATGGGTGAGAGCCCATCGAGAGGAATCTGGGCAAGGCAGACGGACGGGCGAAGTGCTCGATGCCCGGCCGCCGACGATGGTGCCGGTAACGGTGGCGGCGAGAGTGCCACCTGCGGAAATCCGCCTCGATGTACGCCGCGGCGGCACGACGGTGCAGATGGCGTGGCCGCTGGAGGCGGCGGCGAGTCTGGGGCAGTGCTTGCGCGAGTGGCTCGGATGATCCGGCCGAGCGAAGTCTGGCTGATCGTCGAGCCGGCGGACATGCGCGGCGGGATCGAGAGCCTGTCGCTGCGCGTGCAGAACCTGCTGGGCCGCTCGCCCTGCGACGGAGCCGCCTACGCCTTTCGCAACCGGCGCGGCAGCCGGATGAAGCTCTTGATCTGGGACGGCACCGGCGTCTGGCTGTGCCAACGGCGTCTGCATCGCGGCAGCTTCGTCTGGCCGCAGGCCGACGCGAAGAGCGTCACGCTGACGGCACGGCAGTGGGACTGGCTGGTGACGGGCGTGGACTGGCAGCGGCTGGAAGCGCCAGCGCCGGTACATTGGCGAGTGTGATCGTGTCATGCAAAAGCCGTGCGCAAAATCATGCCGACAACGACACAACAAAGCGAGCGGGAACGGCCTGTTCGCAAGGCTTGGCGGGCGGGCAGCCGGTAGAATTCCGGCATGGAATTGCACGCCGAACTGGAGCGCCTGATTGCCGATTCCGCCGTGGCGGAATCGGTCGCGCACCTGCTTCGGAAACACATGGCTGCCGCTCGGATCGAACTGGAACGCCGCGACACCGAGCTTCGCGCCGCGCGCACCAAGATCCAGGCCCTGACGCTGGAACTGGCGCACCTGAAGCGCATGCGCTACGGGGCCAGGAGCGAAACGCTCGACGCGGATGCGCGCGACCTGTTCCAGGAAACCCTGGAAGCCGACATCGCCGCGGCGAAACTGGAACTGGCGCGGCAGGGCGCAGCCGAGATGCCGGCAGCGCCCGCGACGCCGAAGCCGCCACGCGAACGTGCCGGCCGTCAAGCCCTGCCGGAGCACCTGCCGCGCATCGAGCACCGGCACGAGCCGGAGTCCTGCACCTGCGGCCAGTGCGGCCGCGAACTGGTGAAGATCGGCGAGGACGTAAGCGAGCAACTCGACGTCGAGCCGGCGCGCTTCTTCGTCCATCGCCACATCCGGCCGCAGTACGCCTGCCGCGCCTGCGAGAGCGTGAGCGCGGCGCCGATTCCGCCGGCGGTGATCGACGGCGGCATGGCGGCGGTCGGCCTGTTGGCCTGGGTGATCGTCGGCAAGTTCATGGATCATTTGCCGCTGTATCGGCTCGAAGGCATCGCGGCGCGCGGCGGCGTCACTCTGGCGCGTTCCACGCTGGCCGAGTGGGTGGGCCGCCTGGGCGTGGCCTTGCATCCCCTGGCGCAGCGCCTGGCCGAACTGCTGCGGCAACGCGCCATCCTGCATGCCGACGAAACGCCGGTGCGCCAGCTCGACCCCGGCAGCGGCAAGACCCACCGGGCCTACCTGTGGGCTTACCGCGGCAACGCCCTGGACACCGGGCCGCCGATCGTCGTCTTCGATTACCAGACCAGCCGATCCGGCGAGCATGCGCGCAACTTCCTCGGCGACTGGCAGGGCAGCCTCATGGTCGACGACTTCGGCGGCTACAAGGCGCTATTTGGCGCCGGCGTCGTCGAACTGGCCTGCATGGCGCATGCGCGCCGGAAGTTCTTCGAGCTCAACCAGGCGCAGCCCAATGCCATCGCCCAGGAGGCGCTGGTGCGCATCGGCGCCCTCTACGACATCGAGCGCCGCGGCAAGGAGATGTCCATCGAGGAACGCGCGGTACTGCGAGGACGCGAGGCGGTGCCGCTGCTCGAAGCGCTGCATGCCTGGCTCAAGGCCACACGCCCGACGGTGGCCAACGGCGGCGGCATAGCGAAGGCCATCGACTACAGCCTCAAGCGCTGGCCGGCGCTGGCCCGCTACGCGACCGACGGCGCGCTGCCCATCGACAACAACCCGGTGGAGAACGCGATCCGCCCGGTCTGCCTGGGCAAGAAGAATTGGCTCTTCGTCGGTTCGGAACGCGCCGGCAAGCGCGCCGCCGCCATCCAAAGCCTGCTTGCCACGGCCACGCTCAACGGGCTCGATCCCGCCGCCTGGTTGCGCGAGACGCTGGAAAAACTGCCGACCTGCCGCAACCGCGACATCGACTCGCTGCTGCCGCTCGTGCGCCCAGCGTCATAACAGGCTCGGCCCCTGGCGGCCAGGTGGGGCGGTTGAGCGCTTACAGCCGAAGGTCCAGGCGAAATTGATCAGCGTCAGCTCGAGGATGATCAGGAACAGGCCGCGCTTGAGCAGGTAGATGCTGGTCGCCGGCCGTGGATCGGCGAATTTCCGGCCGTAGCACCAAGCACACAGACCGGTCAGGAAGACGAAGATTGGGGCGCACCAATGGCTGGCCAAACGGGTGAAAAACAGCGCTGGATCGACGCTGCTCAAGTCCATCGGATCGCCGACCTGCCGATGCAGGAAAAAGAACTCGCGGACGTGATCGACCAGCATCAATGCCATCACGATACCGCGCAGGGTATCGATGGCGTTGATGCGCTGTGCAGACAGACCGACCAAGATCAGAACCGCATCTGTATGCCGAGCATGATCGTGCGCGGCGTCCCCGGGGTTACCCAGTACATATCGTAGGAGCTGGCGTAATAGGTTTCGTCGAAGAGGTTCTCGACGTCGAGCGAGAAGCGCAGGTTCTGGCTCGACTTCCAGTAGGCCATCAGCCGTGCTGTCGTGTAAGCCGGCAGTTCGTAAGCGTCCAACCCGACCACCTACCCCCGCGGGATGTTGAGATGTACACATATCCATTTCCCGAGGAGATGGACACATGCACACATGGGTGGCGAAGCCGGCGCGGCGAGCACGGCGGCGGTATTCCGAGGAATTCAAGCGGCAGGCAATCGAAGCGTGCTTGCAGCCGGGCGTGTCGGTAGCGGCGATCGCGTTGGCGAACGGGATGAACGCCAACTACCTGCGCCAATGGGTGAGAGCCCATCGAGAGGAATCTGGGCAAGGCAGACGGACGGGCGAAGTGCTCGATGCCCGGCCGCCGACGATGGTGCCGGTAACGGTGGCGGCGAGAGTGCCACCTGCGGAAATCCGCCTCGATGTACGCCGCGGCGGCACGACGGTGCAGATGGCGTGGCCGCTGGAGGCGGCGGCGAGTCTGGGGCAGTGCTTGCGCGAGTGGCTCGGATGATCCGGCCGAGCGAAGTCTGGCTGATCGTCGAGCCGGCGGACATGCGCGGCGGGATCGAGAGCCTGTCGCTGCGCGTGCAGAACCTGCTGGGCCGCTCGCCCTGCGACGGAGCCGCCTACGCCTTTCGCAACCGGCGCGGCAGCCGGATGAAGCTCTTGATCTGGGACGGCACCGGCGTCTGGCTGTGCCAACGGCGTCTGCATCGCGGCAGCTTCGTCTGGCCGCAGGCCGACGCGAAGAGCGTCACGCTGACGGCACGGCAGTGGGACTGGCTGGTGACGGGCGTGGACTGGCAGCGGCTGGAAGCGCCAGCGCCGGTACATTGGCGAGTGTGATCGTGTCATGCAAAAGCCGTGCGCAAAATCATGCCGACAACGACACAACAAAGCGAGCGGGAACGGCCTGTTCGCAAGGCTTGGCGGGCGGGCAGCCGGTAGAATTCCGGCATGGAATTGCACGCCGAACTGGAGCGCCTGATTGCCGATTCCGCCGTGGCGGAATCGGTCGCGCACCTGCTTCGGAAACACATGGCTGCCGCTCGGATCGAACTGGAACGCCGCGACACCGAGCTTCGCGCCGCGCGCACCAAGATCCAGGCCCTGACGCTGGAACTGGCGCACCTGAAGCGCATGCGCTACGGGGCCAGGAGCGAAACGCTCGACGCGGATGCGCGCGACCTGTTCCAGGAAACCCTGGAAGCCGACATCGCCGCGGCGAAACTGGAACTGGCGCGGCAGGGCGCAGCCGAGATGCCGGCAGCGCCCGCGACGCCGAAGCCGCCACGCGAACGTGCCGGCCGTCAAGCCCTGCCGGAGCACCTGCCGCGCATCGAGCACCGGCACGAGCCGGAGTCCTGCACCTGCGGCCAGTGCGGCCGCGAACTGGTGAAGATCGGCGAGGACGTAAGCGAGCAACTCGACGTCGAGCCGGCGCGCTTCTTCGTCCATCGCCACATCCGGCCGCAGTACGCCTGCCGCGCCTGCGAGAGCGTGAGCGCGGCGCCGATTCCGCCGGCGGTGATCGACGGCGGCATGGCGGCGGTCGGCCTGTTGGCCTGGGTGATCGTCGGCAAGTTCATGGATCATTTGCCGCTGTATCGGCTCGAAGGCATCGCGGCGCGCGGCGGCGTCACTCTGGCGCGTTCCACGCTGGCCGAGTGGGTGGGCCGCCTGGGCGTGGCCTTGCATCCCCTGGCGCAGCGCCTGGCCGAACTGCTGCGGCAACGCGCCATCCTGCATGCCGACGAAACGCCGGTGCGCCAGCTCGACCCCGGCAGCGGCAAGACCCACCGGGCCTACCTGTGGGCTTACCGCGGCAACGCCCTGGACACCGGGCCGCCGATCGTCGTCTTCGATTACCAGACCAGCCGATCCGGCGAGCATGCGCGCAACTTCCTCGGCGACTGGCAGGGCAGCCTCATGGTCGACGACTTCGGCGGCTACAAGGCGCTATTTGGCGCCGGCGTCGTCGAACTGGCCTGCATGGCGCATGCGCGCCGGAAGTTCTTCGAGCTCAACCAGGCGCAGCCCAATGCCATCGCCCAGGAGGCGCTGGTGCGCATCGGCGCCCTCTACGACATCGAGCGCCGCGGCAAGGAGATGTCCATCGAGGAACGCGCGGTACTGCGAGGACGCGAGGCGGTGCCGCTGCTCGAAGCGCTGCATGCCTGGCTCAAGGCCACACGCCCGACGGTGGCCAACGGCGGCGGCATAGCGAAGGCCATCGACTACAGCCTCAAGCGCTGGCCGGCGCTGGCCCGCTACGCGACCGACGGCGCGCTGCCCATCGACAACAACCCGGTGGAGAACGCGATCCGCCCGGTCTGCCTGGGCAAGAAGAATTGGCTCTTCGTCGGTTCGGAACGCGCCGGCAAGCGCGCCGCCGCCATCCAAAGCCTGCTTGCCACGGCCACGCTCAACGGGCTCGATCCCGCCGCCTGGTTGCGCGAGACGCTGGAAAAACTGCCGACCTGCCGCAACCGCGACATCGACTCGCTGCTGCCGCTCGTGCGCCCAGCGTCATAACAGGCTCGGCCCCTGGCGGCCAGGTGGGGCGGTTGAGCGCTTACGGCAGTTCGAAGGTGTCGAGCGCATTGCCGGCGCGCTTGCCGACATAGGTCACGCCACCGCCGACGCCGTAGCGACCACCGTTGAAGCTATCCTCGTACATCGCTAGGCCGAACTTTGCTCTGACGGCCCGAATAATTTCTTTTGCTTCATGAAGTTGCCTG
>DYFW01000108.1 GCA_020725005.1 Thiobacillus denitrificans | reverse complement strand
CTCTACCTGCAGGGCCGCTATGGCCGCGCGCCCGGCCACGTCAACGAGGAAGTGAAGAAGCTCGCCATCGGCGATCTCGAGGTCACCACCTGCCGGCCGGCCGATCTGCTTCCCGACGAGCTCGACAAGCTGCGCAACGAGATCGAAGGGCTCGCCCGCTCCGACGAGGATGTGCTGACGTACGCGATGTTTCCTGACCTCGCGAAAACCTGGCTGCAGGAGCGCGCCGCCGGCAGCCTCAAGCCCGAACCGCTGCTGCCGCGGGGCGCGATCCTGGCCGAAAGCGCACCGCGCTATGCCGCCGATGAGTTCAAGATCACGCTGCACGGCGAGACCTATCACATCAAGCTCTCCGGCAGCGGCCGTTCCGATGCCGGACAGCGGCCCTATTTCGTCTCGGTCGACGGCGTGTCGGAAGAAGTGCTGGTCGAGCCGCTGAACGAGGTCGCGCTCGATGCCGGTGGCGAAGCGTCGCAGCGCAAGCCGCCCACGCCCGCCGCGGCCGGCGACAAGCCGCGCGCGAGCCATCCCGGCCACGTCACCGCCGCGATGCCCGGCACCGTGGTCGAGGTGCTGGTGAGCATCGGCCAGCAGGTCAAGGCCGGCGACGGCGTGCTGGTGATCGAGGCGATGAAGATGGAAAACGAGGTCCAGGCACCGATCGCCGGCACCGTCATCAGCATTTTTGCCAAGAAGGGCGACGCGGTGACGCCGGACATGGCGCTGGTGGAGATCCAGCCGGAATGAAACTGGTACTCGCATCGACCTCGCGCTACCGGCGCGAGCTGCTGTCGCGCCTGCAGCTGCCATTCGAAATCCTTTCGCCCGACGTCGACGAAACCCCGCTGCCGGGCGAGACGCCCTCGGCCACCGCGCTGCGGCTGTCGGTGCTGAAGGCGCAGGCCGCCGCCGCAACCCATCCCGACGCGCTCATCATCGGCTCCGACCAGGTGCTGATGCTCGGCTCGGAGCAGCTCGGCAAGCCCGGCAATTTCGACAAGGCCTTCGCGCAGCTGAAAAAAATGCAGGGACGCGCGATGGTGTTCCACACCGCGCTGACCTTGCTAAACAGCCGCACCGGCCATGCGCAGACGCGCGACGTGCCGACAGTGGTGCACATCCGCCCGCTGACCGACGCGCAGATCGAGGCCTATCTGAAGAAGGAACAACCCTACGACTGCGCCGGCTCGGCCAAGAGCGAATCGCTCGGCATCGCGCTGATGCAGCGCATGGACAGCCCCGACCCCACGGCGCTGGTCGGCCTGCCGCTGATGGCGCTGACCGAGATGCTCGCCAACGAAGGCGTCGACGTCCTCACCTGGCAGCCCGCCTGATCCGCATGGCGACGCTCTACCTGATTCCGGTGCCGCTGGGGCCGGTGAGTCCCGAGGCCTGCCTGCCGCCGGACACGCTCGCCGTCGCGCGCCGGCTCGATCACTTCGTCGTCGAACGCGCGAAGACCGCGCGCGCGCATTTGAAAGCCATGGGCCACCCCCTGCCGATCCAGGCGCTGCATATCGAGGAGCTCAACGAACACACCCCCGCTGCGGCCATCGCCCCGCTGCTGGAACCGCTGAAGGCCGGCCACGACGTCGGCCTGCTGTCGGAGGCCGGCTGCCCCGCCGTCGCCGACCCCGGCGCCGCGCTCGTGCTGGCCGCGCATCGGGAAAACATTCCGGTGGTGCCGCTGATCGGCCCGTCGGCTATCCTGCTGGCGCTGATGGCCTCGGGCCTGGGCGGCCAGCGCTTCGCCTTCCACGGCTATCTTCCGGCGAAGGAACCCGAGCGCAGCCAGAAAATCCGCGAACTCGAGAAATTCGCGCGACGCGACCGCGCCACCCAGCTTTTCATCGAAACGCCCTACCGCAGCGCGGCGCTGCTCGACGCGCTGGCGACGACGCTGGCGCCCGACACGCTGGTCAGCGTCGGCGCCGATCTGAGCCTGCCCAGCCAGTGGCTCAAAACCCGCAGCGCCCAGGAGTGGCACGCAAAAACCGAGGCGGTGAAGGATCGGCTGGTGGTGTTCGGAATCGGGGAGTAGGACGGCTCAGAAAGCCAGGCGATCGAGACGCAGCGTCAGTCGCCCGCCGCTTTCGGTTTCCGCGACCAGCCATTCGGCGCCGTCGCGGGTGACCACATCGAGCGGCAGCAGCCGCTGCGCCACGCCGTCGACTTTCACGTCCAGCCACTGTTTCGTCAGCGCGGCGAACTCCAGCCGCTCGTGCTGGGCGCAGGCAATCGGCAGGTACGGCGTGTCGCTCACCGCAGACTGACGCCGGGCTGGCCGAAGGGCGCAAGCGCCTTCGCCGCCCCCGCGCCGAGCCGGCCCGCGAGGCGGTCGATCAGGCTGTCCTGCTGGGTGTAGTCGACGATGTCCTCGGCCTTGATGACGTCGCGCGCGACCGATTCGACCGTCCCGTAGGCGTCGGCGAGTCCAAGCTCGATGCTTTTCTGGCCGCTCCACACCAGCCCGCTGAAGGTCTCGGGCGTTTCCTTCAGGCGCTTGCCGCGGCCTTCGCGCACGACCGCGATGAACTGGCCGTGGATTTCCTCCAGCATCTGCTTCGCGTAGGCCTGCTGTTTGGGGTCGACCGGCGAAAAGGGGTCGAGAAAGCCCTTGTTTTCGCCCGCGGTGAGCAGGCGCCGTTCGACGCCGAGCTTTTCCATGGTCTTGGTGAAGCCGAAGCCGTCCATCAGCACGCCGATCGAGCCGACGATGCTCGCCTTGTCGACGAAGATCTTGTCGGCGCCGGCCGCGACGTAGTAGCCGCCCGAAGCGCAGATGTCGTCGACCACGGCGTACAAGGGAATGTTCGGGTACTTGGCGCGCAGGCGCTTGATCTCGTCGTAGATCTGGCCGGCGTGCACCGGGCTGCCGCCGGGGCTGTTGATGCGCAGGATCACGCCGCGCGTCTTCTTGTCTTCGAACGCGCTCTGCAGGCTGGCGATGATCGCATCGGCGCTGACCTGGTCGGAGGCGATCACGCCCTGCAGGTCGACCAGCGCGGTGTGCGCCTTGGGGATCGCGACGCCATCGGAGCGGAACCAGCCGGCGGCGAGGAAGAGCACGATGAAGAGATACAGAAAACCGAGCGACTTGAACAGGATGCTCCAGTGGCGGGCGCGGCGCTGTTCCTGGACTGCCGCCAGCGCCAGCTTTTCCAGCACCTCGCGCTCCCAGTTCGGGGGGGGATTCTTTTCCGTTTCGCTCATTCGTGGTCTTCCATCACATAGACATGGCCGTCGCGCTCGACGACCGGCACGGGGATCAGCCCGCGACCGGCACAGCGCCCGCCCACGCAGGCGCCGGTTCCGGGGTGGTAGAGCGCGCCGTGCGTGGCGCAGATCAAGTATAGCCTCGACACGTCGAAGAACTCGCCTTCCTGCCAGTCGAGCTCCACCGGCACGTGGCCGCACTGGTTGAGAAAGGCGTGCGGGCTGCCGTCGAAGCGCACCACGAAGGCGGGGCGCTGCGTGCCCTGGCGCTCGAATTCGAAGCGCACGCCACGGCTCTTTTCAACCAGATCGCTCGACGCGCAGATCAGGCGTTCGCGGCGAGCCATGCGTGCACCTCGGCAAAGCTGTCCAGGAGCGCCAGCGGCGCATGCGGTGCGAGATCGCCGGCCTCGTGCGCGCCGTAGGTCACGCCCAGGCTCGCCACCCCCGCATTGGCCGCCATCAACAGGTCATGACTGGTGTCGCCGATCACCAGCGTGCGCGCCGGATCGGCGCCGAGCTCGTCGATGAGCTCGAGCACCATCGCGGGATGCGGCTTGGAATGCGTCTGGTCGGCACAGCGGATGGCCGCGAAGCGCGGCCCCAGCCCGCTGGCTTCGAGCGCGCGCGCGAGGCCGGCGCGGCTCTTGCCGGTGGCGACCGCGAGCGTGAACCCGCCCGCGTGCAGTTCGCCAAGCCCTTCGGGCACGCCGGCGAACAGCGGAATGTCGGCGTCGCGCCCGAGGTAATGATGACGGTAGCGCTCGACCAGGCGCGGATAGTCGTCGGCCGGCAGATCCGGCAGCAGGGTCTGCAGCGCCTGGATGAGTCCCAGGCCGATGATCTGGCGCGCCGCGCGATCGCTCGGCGCAGCGAGGCCGATGTCCTCGCAGGCGCGCTGGATCGAATCGACGATCACCCCGGCGGAATCCATCAGGGTGCCGTCCCAGTCGAAGATCAACAAGTCGAACTGCCTGGGTTTATTCATCGTGGCACATGGCTCAGGTTGTCCAGAAAAGCCTGGAGGTCGGCGGGCAGCGGCGCCTCGACCGTCATGCGCTCGCCCGAAATCGGGTGCTCAAACACGAGCCTGGCGGCGTGCAGGAACATGCGCTTCAGGCCCTGCTTCGCCAGCCGCTTGTTGAGTTCGAAGTCGCCGTACTTGTCATCGCCGGCGATGGGAAAGCCGAGATGCGAGGCATGGACGCGGATCTGATGCGTGCGGCCGGTCTTCAGTTCCGCCTCCAGCAGGGTGAAATCCTCGAACTGCTGCAGGCGGCGGAAGATCGTGTGCGCCGCCTGGCCTTCGTCGCGCACCGTCACCCGCTTCTCGCCCGCGTCGGTCACGCGCTTGTGCAGCGGCAGTTTCACGTGCTGCACCGGGTTCGGCCAGCGTCCGGCGACCAGGGTGAAATAGCGCTTTTCGATCTGGCCGGCGCGCATCGCGGCGTGCAGATTCACCAGTGCACGGCGCTTCAGCGCGATCAGCAGCACCCCCGAGGTTTCGCGGTCGAGCCGGTGCACCAGCTCCATGTACCGGCATTCGGGCAGCTCCAGGCGCAGCTGTTCGATCACCCCGCGCGAGATGCCGCTGCCGCCGTGGACCGCCATGCCGGCGGGCTTGTCGAGCGCGATCAGCGCGTCGTCACGGTAGAGGATGGCCGGCAGCAGGCGGTGGGCCGAAGGTGGCAACCTGGGCGCCCCCGCTTGCGCGGGGGCGGCGGTGCGCACCGGCGGAATGCGCACTTCGTCGCCGAGCGCCAGGCGATGGCCGACATCGACCCGGCCGCCGTTGACGCGGACCTCGCCGCCCCGGACGAGCTTGTAGAGGCGGCTCTTGGGCACGCCCTTGAGCCGCGCGACAAGAAAGTTGTCGAGGCGCTGGCCGTCCGCGCTGTCGTCGACCTTGAGCCGCCTGACCGAATCTTTCTCTAAGTCCTTAATTTTCATATACACTACTGTCGGTTCAGGCCCGGTTTTGCCTGACCCCTGGATACCGCCGGTTAAAACGCTCACCGGCTGCCGCCTGCCCGGCCCGCCTGGATTCCTGCCGCCCCGCCTCGAACAGGCGGGGGCGGACAGTCGAAACCACCCGCCGGCCAGTCGGCAAAGCAGCGATGTTATCAACGACGCGACAAACAGCATACGAAATCAATGTTCACGCCGTGGCCTTGGCCGCGCGCGGGAACCGGAAAGACAGCCCGGCCCTGCCGGCGCCCCTCTCCAGGAACAGGACACCTTCCCCCATGCCCCTTCACTACCCTTCAATCCGTGATCGCATGAGCCGCTGAGCTTCAGCGGCAGTCTGGCCTGTCCCGTATGCACGCGCGCGGGAGAAAAAATGAAGCGCATGCTTTTCAACGCAACCCAGGCGGAAGAACTCCGGGTTGCCATCGTCGACGGGCAGAAGCTCGTCGACCTTGACATCGAGTCCGCCAGCAAGGAACAACGCAAGGGCAACATCTACAAGGGTGTCGTCACCCGCGTCGAGCCCAGCCTCGAAGCCGCCTTCGTCGACTACGGCTGCGAGCGCCACGGCTTTTTGCCGTTCAAGGAAATCTCGCGCGCCTGCCTGCCCAACGGCGGCCGCGTGCCGGAAAACCTCAAGGAAGGCCAGGAACTCCTGGTCCAGGTGGAGAAGGACGAGCGCGGCAACAAGGGCGCGGCGCTCACCACCTACATTTCGCTGGCCGGCCGCTATGTCGTGCTGATGCCGACCAACCCGCGCGGCGGCGGCGTCTCGCGCCGCATCGAGGGCGAGGAACGCAACGAGCTGCGCGACACCCTGGCGCAGCTCGACGTGCCCGAAGGCATGAGCCTGATCGCACGCACCGCCGGCATCGGCCGTTCCGCCGAGGAATTCCAGTGGGATCTCAGCTACCTGCTGCGCATCTGGGAAGCCATCGACAGCGCCGCCAAGCAGATCAAGGCGCCCGAACTCATCTACCTCGAATCCAACCTCATCACCCGGGCGATCCGCGACCATTTCTCGGCCGACATCGGCGAGATCCTGATCGACACCGAGGACGTCTACGAGCAGGCGCGCGCGTTCATGGAAAACGTGATGCCGGCCAACGTCAACAAGGTCAAGCTCTATCGCGACGACGTCCCGCTGTTCTCGCGCTTCCAGATCGAGCACCAGATCGAATCGGCGTTCTCGCGCCAGGTCAACCTGCCCTCGGGCGGCGCCATCGTCATCGACCACACCGAGGCGCTGGTCGCGGTCGACGTCAACTCGGCGCGCGCCACCAAGGGCAGCGACGTCGAGCAGACCGCGTTCAACACCAACCTCGAGGCGGCCGACGAGATCGCCCGCCAGATGCGCTTGCGTGACCTCGGCGGGCTCATCGTGATCGACTTCATCGACATGGAGAACCCCAAGCACCAGCGCGAAGTCGAGAACCGCCTGAAGGATGCGCTGCATCACGACCGCGCCCGCGTGCAGACCGGCAAGATCTCGCGTTTCGGCCTCCTGGAAATGTCGCGCCAGCGCCTGCAGCCGTCGCTCGGCGAGACCAGCTACAACCCCTGCCCGCGCTGCCACGGCACCGGGCACATCCGCGGCACCGAGTCCTCCGCGCTGCATATCCTGCGCATCCTGCAGGAGGAGGCGATGAAGGAAAACACCGGCGCCGTGCACGTGCAGCTGCCGGTCGACGTCGCCACTTTCCTGCTGAACGAGAAGCGCGTCGACATCCATGCCATCGAATCGCGGCTCAAGGTCAACGTGGTGCTGATCCCCAATATCCACATGGAGACGCCCAACTACACCATCACGCGCCTGCGCCACGACGAGCTGAACGTGCGCGAGGGCGCCGAGCCCAGCTACAAGATGATGGCCGTGCCCGAGACCGAACCGGTCTACCAGACCGCGGCCGAGGCGGCGCCCGCGCGCCAGGTCGCGGCGGTGAAAACGATCGCGCCGCCGCAGCCGATCCCGTCGTCGCAACCGGCGCAACCGGCAGTACCTGCACAACCGGCTTCGCAGCCCGGCCTGTTCGAGCGCATCTTCGGCTGGTTGAAGAAGCGCGGCGAGGAAGCGCCGGCAGCGCAAGCTCCCGCGCCAGCGCCGGCCCCCGCCCCTAGCCGCAGCGAACAGCCTGCCGAACGTCGTGAGCGCAAGCCCGGCCAACGCCGTGGACGTGGCGAAGGCCGTGCCGAGCGTGGTGCCGAAGGCCGGGGAGAGGCGCGCGTGCAGGAAGGCCGCAGCGAGCCGCGCTCCGAAGCCCAACCCAAGCCGGCACGCCCGCCGCGCCAGCCCAAGCCCCCCCGGCCCGAAGCCGAAGTCGCCGCACCGCGCGTGACCGAGGCCGCCGAAGCCCCGCGCGAGGCGGCCGCCGAGGAAAAACGCGAAGGCCGCAACCGCCGCGGCCGTGGCCGCCGTGGTCGCGGCGAAGGCCGTGCCGAAGGCGCCAACGGCGCGACGACGCCGCAGGCGATCATCGAAATCGCCGGCGCGCCCGCGGCTGCCGTGCCTGCCAAGGCGGCAGCGACTGCAGCAGACGGTTTCCACGCGATCATCGAAGTCGCCCGCGGGGCCGTCCAGGCCACGCCCGCCGCACCCGCCGCACCCGCGCAGCAAAGCCTGCAACTCGACGCGCCGGTTGCCGCGCCGCGGCCGGGCGCCGTCACCGCCAAGCCGGCCGAGATCCTTGCCGAGCTCACCGCCGGCCGTGTCGACCTGCAGCAGGTCGAAACCCAGGGTGCCGCCGCCCCGGCGGACACGGGCATCGAGATGGAGCGGCCGCGCCGCCGCCGTCGCCCGGTGGTCCGCGTCGAAACCGAGCCGGTGAGCCTGCTGCAGGTCGAGACGACCGCGCCGGCGGCGCCGGTCGCCGAGGCTGAGCCGGCACCCGCCGCGCCGCATCCGACGCGCCGCCGGCCGCGCCCGCAGGTACCGGCAACGCAGGAACCGCTGGTGCAGGTGGAAACCCGCGCGGAATAAGCCGTCACGGCAATTGAAAAAGGGCCGCGGTTGCGGCCCTTTTTTCTTGCGCGCCCGCTGCGCTCAGCGGCGCGCCTGGATGTCGCGGATCAACCCCTGCACCGCGTCCTCGATCATGTCGAGGTTTTCCTCGAAGCCCTGCGGCCCGCCGTAATACGGATCGACGACGTCGAGATTGGGGTACTTGCGGCTGAACGACAGCAGGCGGCGGATCTTGCCGCGGTGCTGTGCCGGCGCCCGCTCGACCAGGCGGTCGTAGTTGTCGCCGTCCATCGGCAGGATGTAATCGAAACGCTCGAAATCGGCATCGGTGACCTTGCGTCCGCGCAGGCCGCTGATGTCGACGCCGCGCCGGCGGATCGCCTGCTGCGCGCGCGGATCGGGCGGCGAGCCCACGTGATAGGCGTGCGTACCCGCCGAATCGATTTCGACGTGGTCTTCCAGCCCCGCTTCGCGCACCGCCTTGCGGAACATGCCTTCCGCCATCGGCGAACGGCAGATATTGCCCATGCAGAC
>DYFW01000107.1 GCA_020725005.1 Thiobacillus denitrificans | reverse complement strand
ACGCACAGCATGTCCATCGACACCCGTCCGAGCGTGCGGGTCGTCCTGCCCGCCACCTGCACGGGCGTACCCGTCGGTGCATGGCGCGGATACCCGTCGGCGTAGCCGCACGCCACCACCCCCACCCGCATCGCGCGATCGGCGCGGAACAGCTGGCCGTAGCCGACGCCTTCGCCAGGCGCGAGGGTCTGTATCGCGATGATCTCGGATTGCAGCGTCATCGCCGCGCGCAGCCCCAGGTCGACCGCGCGCGTGTCGGCGAAGGGCGACGCGCCGTAGAGCATGATCCCCGGCCGCACCCAGTCGCCCCGCGTCTGCGGGTAGCGCAGCAGCGCCGGGGAATTGGCGCTCGTCCACGGCAGGCCATAGCCCGCGAGCTCACGCAGGAAGGGTTGCAGCTGCCAATCGATGCCGGCCGGCTCGTCGGCCTGGGCGAAGTGCGTCATCAAGGTAATGCCGGCGACGCCCGGCAGGCTGCGCGCGCGCGCAATGACGGCCGCATGGTCGGCGAGCGGGAAACCGAGCCGGTGCATGCCGGTATCGAACTTGAGAAAAATATCAAGCGGCCGCGCCGGCGGCTGTTGCGCCAGCCAGTCGAGTTGCGCCGGCTGGTGCAGCACCGGCCACAGGTCGAGTTCCGCGCAGGTGGCCAGCTCATCCGCGCCGAACAGGCCTTCGAGCATCAAAATGGGCTCTTCGACGCCCATCAGGCGCAGGTTGGCGGCCTCCTCGAGCGTCAGCACGGCGAAGCCATCGGCGGCGGCGAAGGCGCGCCGGGCGCGCGACAGGCCGTGGCCGTAGGCGTTCGCCTTGACCACGGCAAACACGCGCGCATCGCCGGCGTGGCGGCGCGCGACACGCAGGTTGTGCGCCATCGCGCCGATGGAAATGCGCGCCCGGATCGGGCGCATCAGTAAGCGCCCGGCTGGGCCAGCGACTCGAAGCGCGTGTACTCGCCCAGGAAGGCGAGCCGCACCGAGCCGATGGGGCCGTTGCGCTGCTTGCCGATGATGATCTCCGCGGTGCCCTTGTCCTGGGTATCGGGGTTGTAGACCTCGTCGCGGTAGATGAACAGGATGACGTCGGCGTCCTGCTCGATGGCGCCGGATTCGCGCAGGTCGGACATCACCGGGCGCTTGTTGGGGCGCTGTTCCAGCCCGCGGTTCAGCTGCGAGAGCGCGATCACCGGCACGTGCAGTTCCTTCGCCAGCGCCTTCAGCGCACGCGAAATCTCGGAAATCTCGGTGGCACGGTTTTCCCCCGAACTCGAGGCGGACATCAGCTGCAGGTAGTCGATGATGATGAGGCCGAGCTTGCCGCACTGGCGCATCAGGCGGCGCGCCCGCGCGCGCAGTTCGAGCACGTTGAGGCCGGGCGTCTCGTCGATGAAAACCGGCGCCTCGTTGAGCTTGCCGAGCGCATAGGTCAGGCGCTGCCAGTCGTCCTCGCCGAGCTTGCCGGTGCGCAGGCGGTGCTGGTCGAGCCTGCCGACCGAGCCGATCATCCGCATCACCAGCTGGGCGCCGCCCATTTCCATCGAGAAGATCGCGACCGGCAGACCGGTGTCGAGCGCGACGTTCTCGCCGATGTTGATCGAGAACGCGGTCTTGCCCATCGACGGCCGACCCGCGACGATGATGAGATCGCCGGGCTGCAGGCCCGAGGTCTTCTGGTCGAGGTCGTGGAAGCCGGTCGGCACGCCGGTGACGCCGGAATCGTTGTCGCGGTGATAGAGCTCGTCGATGCGCTCGACGACTTCCTTCAAGAGCGGCTTGATCTCGGTGAAACCGGCCTGGCCACGGCTGCCCGACTCGGCGATTTCGAACACGCGGGCCTCGGCCTCGTCGAGCAGCTGCTGCGCGCTCTTGCCCGCCGGCGCATAGGCGCTGTCGGCGATGCCGGTGGCGACCTCGACCAGCCGCCGCATCACCGAGCGCTCGCGCACGATCTCGGCGTAGCGGCGGATATTGGCGGCCGACGGGGTATTGCTCGCCAGCGCGACGATATAGGCCAGGCCACCGACATTTTCGAGTTCGCCCAGCGACTGCAGCGACTCGGCGACGGTCACCGCGTCGGCCGGGCGGTTCTCCGCGATCTGGCGTACGATCGCGCGCAGGATCTGGCGATGGTCCTGGCGGTAGAAATCCGACTCCGACACCACGTCGCCGATGCGGTCCCACGCGCTGTTGTCGAGCAGCAGGCCGCCCAGCACCGCCTGCTCCGCCTCGAGCGAGTGCGGCGGCAGGCGCATCTGCGCCAGCTGGGGGTCGGATTGGGCATTCAGCGGATGGATGGCTGCCATGGCAGGATTCTAGTCCCCGACGCCGGGGCTCACCAAGGGATAAAGCTGGGGCCAGGATGTGGATAAGCCCGGGACAACCCGGTATATCGCTGCGCCCACGAAAAAGGGGAGCCGCGGCTCCCCTTGCCCGGGCAGCGAACGGATTTACTGCTCGCCGGCCACCACGACGGTGATGTCGGCCGTCACGTCGGAGTGCAGCGACAGCGTCACGGGGTATTCGCCGATGGCCTTGAACGGGCCTTCCGGCAGGCGGATCTCGGCTTTCACCACGGCATGGCCAAGCGCCTTCAGCGCATCGGCGATGTCGGCGTTGGTGACCGAGCCGAACAGGCGGCCATCGACGCCCGCCTTCTGGCGCACCGTCACGCTGACGCCCGCGAGTTTGGCGGCGCGCGCCTGCGCGTCGGCCAGCTTCTCGGCGGCGAGACGCTCGAGTTCGGCCTTCTGCGCGGCGAACGCCTCCATGTTGGCCTGCGTCGCCCGGCGCGCCCGGCCGGTGGGAATGAGATAGTTGCGGGCGTAGCCGTCCTTGACCTTCACCACGTCACCCAGGTTGCCGAGGTTGACGACCTTGTCCATCAGAATCACTTGCATGGTCGTCTCCTCAGTGCAGGTCGGTATACGGCATCAGCGCCAGGAAGCGTGCGCGCTTGATGGCGGTGGAGAGCTGGCGCTGGTAGTGCGCCTTGGTGCCGGTGATGCGGGCCGGGATGATGCGGCCGTTCTCGGCGATGAATTCCTTCAGCACCTCGACGTCCTTGTAATCCACCTCGGCCACTTTCTCGGCGGTGAAGCGGCAGAACTTGCGGCGCTTGAAGAGTCCACGATTGCCGCTGTCGCGGCGCTTGCCGGCGAACTTGCCGCCGGATTTACCACCCATGGGACGTGCCATGATTCATTCCTTTTCGATTCGATTCAGTAACAAAACCAGTTGCCGGCTGTTGACGCTGCGCCGGTTCAGCGCGCCGTCCAGTTTCACCTGCGTGCCCTGCGGCAGCAGGGCCAGTTGGGCTGCGAGCGTTCCGCTCGCCTGCACCGTCAACTCGCATTCCAGCTGTCGCGGCTGTCCGGCGATCTCCTGACTGCCGCGGTAATGGACCACCGCCTCCGCAATCGGCACGCCCGCCGGGCTGTAGCGCAAGACGTCGACCTGGACGAGCGTTCCGCTGAGAACCAGCCGGTTCAATCAGCGCAGGCTCAGGCGGCGGCCGCCTCGGGCGCGGCTTCCGGCTTGGCGCCTTCGAGCAGGTCGCGCGATTTTTCTTCCTTCATCATCGGCGACGGCGTGGTCACCGCGTCGTCGCGCTTGATGGTGAGGTGGCGCAGCACGGCGTCGTTGAACTTGAAGCCGTGTTCGAGTTCTTCCAGGGTTTCCTGGTCGCACTCGATGTTCATCAGCACGTAGTGGGCCTTGTGGACCTTCTGGATCGGGTAGGCCATCTGGCGGCGGCCCCAGTCTTCCAGGCGATGGATGTTGCCGCCGCGGCTGGTGATGTTGCTCTTGTAGCGCTCGATCATCGCGGGCACCTGCTCGCTCTGGTCGGGATGGACGATGAATACGATTTCGTAATGCCGCATTGTGTTCCTTTCGGTTGAGCCCCCCGTCGCGGTGCGGTGGAGCAAGGGTCAAGAATCAAAAACAATCCCCGCCTTGGCGGGGACTGCGCATCATACGCCTTTTTCCTGTCGAATCAAGACCAAAGCCCGTTTCCGTGGCTCACATCACACAGTCGACGTAGTAGCGCGCGCGGCCGTCGACGTTGTCCTCGACGAGGCCGTGCACGTCGGTCTCGAAACCGGGGAATTTCTCGTTGAATTCGCGGGTGAACTGCAGGTAGCGCACGATGGTGGCGTTGAAACGCTCGCCCGGAATCAGGAGCGGGATGCCGGGCGGATACGGCGTCACCAGCATGGCGGTGATGCGGCCTTCGAGCCTGTCGATCTCGACGCGCTCGATCTCGCGGTGCGCCATCTTGGCGAAGGCGTCGGCCGGCTTCATCGCCGGCGCCATCTCCGACAGGTACATCTCGGTCGTCAGGCGCGCGACGTCCTTGGCCTTGTAGATGGTGTGGATCTGGTCGCACAGGTCCTTGAGCCCGGTCTTCTCGTAGCGCGGGTATTTCTCGACGAACTCAGGCAGCACGCGCCACAGCGGCTGGTTCTCGTCGTAGTCGGCCTTGAACTGCTGCAGCGCGGTCACCAGCGTGTTCCAGCGGCCCTTGGTGATGCCAATGGTGAACATGATGAAGAAGGAGTACAGGCCCGTTTTCTCGACGATGACGCCGTGCTCGGCGAGGTATTTGGTGACGATCGCCGCCGGGATGCCCCAGTCGGCGAACGAACCGTCCATGTCCAGGCCGGGCGTGATAACCGTCGCCTTGATCGGGTCGAGCAGGTTGAAGCCGGGAGCGAGGTTGCCGAATTCGTGCCAGCGCGCTCCCGCCTCGAGCATCCAGTCCTCGCGGTCGCCCACCCCCTCCTCGGCGAGCTTGTCCGGCCCCCACACCTTGAACCACCACGAGTCGCCGAATTCCGCGTCGACCTTGCGCATGGCGCGGCGGAAGTCGAGCGCTTCCTTGATCGATTCCTCGACCAGGGCGGTACCGCCGGGCGGCTCCATCATCGCCGCGGCGACGTCGCACGACGCGATGATCGCGTACTGCGGCGAGGTCGAGGTGTGCATCAGGTAGGCCTCGTTGAAGCGGTGGAAGTCGAGTTTGCGTGTCTCCGAGTCCTGCACCAGGATCTGCGAGGCCTGCGAGAGCCCCGCCAAGAGCTTGTGCGTCGACTGCGTGGCGAACACCAGCGCATCCTTGGCACGCGGGCGGTTGCGCCCGATCGCGTGCATGCCGCGATAGAAGTCGTGGAAGGTCGCGTGCGGCAGCCAGGCTTCGTCGAAATGCAGGGTGTCGATGTAGTCGCCCAGCAATTCCTTGATCATGTCGACGTTGTAGAGGATACCGTCGTAGGTCGACTGGGTGATGGTGAGGATGCGCGGCTTGCGCTTCACGTCCCGGGCGAACGGATGCGCGGCGATCTTTTTCTCGATGTTCTCGGGGCGGAATTCGTCGAGCGGAATCGGCCCGATAATGCCGTAGTGGTTGCGCGTGGGGGTGAGGAAAATCGGGATCGCGCCGCACATCATGATCGCGTGCAGGATCGATTTGTGGCAGTTGCGGTCGACCACGACGATGTCGCCCGGCGCGACGGTGGCGTGCCACACCATCTTGTTCGACGACGAGGTGCCGTTGGTGACGAAGAACAGGTGGTCGCAATTGAAAATGCGCGCCGCGTTGCGTTCGGACGCCGCCACCGGGCCGGTGTGATCGAGCAGCTGACCGAGCTCGTCGACCGCGTTGCAGACGTCCGCGCGCAACAGGTTCTCGCCGAAGAACTGGTGGAACATCTGGCCGATCGGCGACTTCAGGAAGGCGACGCCGCCGGAGTGGCCGGGGCAGTGCCAGGAATACGAGCCGTCCGCGGCGTAGTGGGTGAGCGCGCGGAAGAACGGCGGCACCAGCGAATCGAGGTAGGCGCGTGCCTCGCGGGCGATGTAGCGCGCGAGGAATTCCGGCGTATCCTCCAGCATGTGGATGAAGCCGTTCAGTTCGCGCAGGATGTCGTTCGGGATGTGGCGGGCGGTGCGTGTCTCGCCGTGCAGGAAGATCGGGATCTCGGCGTTGCGGAAACGCACTTCCTCGACGAAGGCGCGCAGCTTCTGCAGCGCATTGGTGGTGTCCTCGTCGCTGCCGGCGAGTTCCTCGTCGTCGATCGACAGGATGAAGGCCGACGCGCGCGCCTGCTGCTGGGCGAACGAGGTCAGGTCGCCGTAGTTGGTGACGCCCAAGACCTCCATGCCTTCCTTCTCGATCGCCTCGGCGAGCGTGCGGATGCCCAGTCCCGAGGCGTTCTCGGAGCGGAAATCTTCGTCGATGATGACAACGGGAAAGCGGAAGCGCATGGCCTGCTCCAGAGGGAAGCCGTGGAAACGGGCGGATTAAAAGAAGCGGATTATACGAATCCCCGGTGTCCCGGGGATTAAACCCGGATAATCCACTAGGCGGCCCTGCGGGCCTGCGCGCGCCCTGGCGGGCGCTTTGCGGCGCCTCGTGGCCTGTGCTTCGCGCCCATAGGCCTTGCTATGGGCTTGTCGCACATGCCCCGATTCGCTCGCAAACCGCCTCGCCATCATCGCGCGCCCTAATGGATTATCCGGGCTAAATTTTCGGCAGGGTCACGCCGACCTGGCCCTGGTACTTGCCGCCGCGGTCACGGTAGGAGGTCTCGCACACCTCGTCGGACTCGAGGAAAAGCATCTGCGCGACGCCCTCGTTGGCGTAGATGCGCGCCGGCAACGGCGTGGTATTGGAGAACTCCAGCGTCACATGACCTTCCCACTCGGGCTCCAGCGGCGTCACGTTGACGATGATGCCGCAGCGCGCGTAGGTGCTCTTGCCCAGGCAGATGGTCAGCACGTTGCGCGGGATGCGGAAATATTCGACCGTGCGCGCGAGCGCGAAGGAATTGGGCGGGATGATGCAGGAATCCCCCTTGACCTCGACGAAGGAATTGGGGTCGAAGGCCTTGGGGTCGACGATCGTGGTGTTGATGTCGGTGAAGAGCTTGAATTCATTGGCGCAGCGCACGTCGTAGCCGTAGCTCGACGTGCCGTACGACACGATGGATTTCCCGCCCGCCTGCTTGACCTGGCCCGGTTCGAAGGGCTCGATCATGCCATGCTCGGCCGCCATGCGGCGGATCCACCGGTCGGACTTGATGCTCATCAGGTGTTGGAAATGACGATGTTGGGGAACTTGGTGGAATGATCGACCGCGCTCTCGCCGATCTTGACCGCGACCCGGCGTGCGATCGTCTTGTAGATGTCGGCGATGCGACCGTTGGGATCGGCCACCACCGAGGGCTTGCCGGAGTCGGTGTCGTGGCGGATGCTGCCGTCGAGCGGCAGCGCGCCGAGGAATTCGACGTTGTAGTCGCGGCACATGCGCTCGCCGCCGCCTTCGCCGAAGATGCGCTCCTCGTGGCCGCACTTCGAGCAGATGTGCAGGCTCATGTTCTCGACCACGCCGATGATGGGAATGCCGACCTTCTCGAACATCTTCAGGCCCTTGCGCGCGTCGATCAGCGCGATGTCCTGCGGCGTGGTGACGATCACCGCGCCGGTCACCGGCACGCGCTGCGCCAGCGTCAGCTGGATGTCGCCGGTGCCCGGCGGCAGGTCGACGACCAGGTAGTCGAGGTCCTTCCAGTTGGTGTTGTTCAAGAGCTGTTCCAGCGCCTGCGTGACCATCGGGCCGCGCCACACCATCGGCGTCTCGACGTCGATCAGAAAGCCGATCGACATCGCCTGGATGCCGTGGCCGGTCAGGGGTTCGAGGTTCTTGCCGTCGGTGGACTCGGGCTTGTCGGTGATGCCGAGCATGGTCGGCTGCGAAGGCCCGTAGATGTCGGCGTCGAGCATGCCGACGCTGGCGCCTTCGGCGGCCAGCGCCAGCGCCAGGTTGACGGCGGTGGTCGACTTGCCGACGCCGCCCTTGCCGGAGGCGACGGCGATGATGTTCTTCACGCCCGGGATCAGCTTGACGCCGCGCTGCACGCTGTGGGAGACGATCTTGAAGCCGACGTTGGCGGTGGCGCTGGTGACGCCGTCGATGCTTTTCAGCTTGTCCTCGACCTGCTGCTTGATCGTCGCGAGCTGGCTCTGCGCCGGGTAGCCGAGCAGGATGTCGACCGAGACGGCGCCGCCGTCGATCTTGATGTTGCGAGCGGATTTGGTCGACACGTAGTCCTTGCGGGTGTTGGGGTCGACCAGTTCTTTCAATGCGGTCTGCACCTGAAGTTCGGAAACGGCCATGGTTGCTCCAGCGGATTGATGATTGGCAAACGCGCATTCTAACGAATTCTGCGGCCAAGGGTGAACGTAAACGCAAGAAAACACGCGGGTTTCCCTGCAATTCGCAGGGCCATTCATCCCTGCGGCGGGTAGGGCGAGGAGGCTCAGCGCGGATCGACGTGATGCGCGATCAATACTGCTTGCGGCACGCGCAGGCGGATCGCGGCGACGAGCTCGCTGATGGCGCCGGGCCGGGGCCGCAGGGACACCCACAGCAGGTTGAGCTTGAGGTTGAGATCGGCGAACACGACCTCCTGGTGCAGCGCGAGAATGGCGTGCAGTTCACGCGAGGTGCGCTCGATCTCGAGCGGCGGCTGCGCCCGCAGGCGCGGAATCAGCATCATGAAGTCGGCCAGCAGGCGGCCATTGACGTCTCGCGTGGGGGCGCGCTGCCACAAGGGGGCGCCGGGCAGGATGCCGGCATCCTGCGCGATCGGGGCATGTCGGCAGATTCGCATCGCACACCCCGCGTCGCGTCGCTAGTCCCTCAACCCATAAGTTTGCGTACATGCCGAGACACGCATCCGCGCGCCGAGTGC
>DYFW01000106.1 GCA_020725005.1 Thiobacillus denitrificans | reverse complement strand
CGCAGCCGCGCATGGTCATCACGCCGGGCAGCGACTTGCGGTTGGAGGTGATGCACTTCTTGGACGACTCGAGCGCCTTGTCATTCACCATCAGGTGTTTGGCGCGGTCCTTCTTGGCTTTCTCGGGATAAACCTCGAGCACTTCCTGAATGAGGGTTTGAGTTTCTTCGCGTGTCAATGCGGACATGGTGTTCTCCTCAGGCGGCAGCGGCTTCGGCAGCGAGCTCGGCGGCGGTCTTGCCGATGATGGAGGTGTCTTCCACTTCCATGATGCCGAACTCCATCAGCAGTTCTTCCAGCGCTTCCATCTCGATCGGCGTCGGAATCACGAACTTCTTGTTCTCGACGATCTTGCGGGCGAGCGTGCGATATTCATCGGCCTGCGCGTGCGTCGGGTCGTACTCGACCACCGTCATGCGGCGAATCTCGGCGTGCTGGACGACGTTGTGGCGCGGCACGAAATGGATCATCTGGGTACCGAGGCGCTCGGCCAGCGCCATGATCAGTTCGTCCTCGCGGTCGGTGTTGCGCGAGTTGCAGATCAGGCCGGCGAGGCGTACGCCACCGGAGTTGGCGTACTTGACGATGCCCTTGGCGATATTGTTGGCCGCGTACATGGCCATCATCTCGCCGGAGCAGACGATGTAGATTTCCTGCGCCTTGTTCTCGCGGATCGGCATGGCGAAGCCGCCGCAGACCACGTCGCCGAGCACATCGTAGAACACGAAGTCGAGTTCCTCGTCATAGGCGCCTTCTTCCTCGAGGAAGTTGATCGCGGTGATCACGCCACGACCGGCACAGCCGACGCCGGGTTCCGGGCCACCGGACTCGACGCACTTGACGCCGCCATAGCCGATGTTCATGACGTCCTCGAGTTCGAGGTCCTCGACGGAACCCGCTTCGGCGGCGAGTTGCATGACGCTGGTTTGCGCCTTGCTGTGCAGGATCAGGCGGGTCGAATCGGCCTTGGGGTCGCAGCCGACGATCATTACCTTCTTGCCCGACTCGGCCAGCGCCGAGACAAGGTTTTGCGTGGTGGTAGACTTACCGATGCCACCTTTGCCGTAAATGGCGCATTGACGCAGTTTTGCCATGATGCAATCTCCTTAGTCTGAAATTCGTTCGGGCGTGGGGCAATTCCCGTGTTCCCGACGTTGTAATGGCAAGGAGCATGCCACCGGCGCAATAAGCAACTAACCCACTGTTCCTGAAAAGAAAACGACGTGTCACCCACCAGCGACAGCGCAGCGGGTTTTTGTAGCACTCCCGACAATTCCGCCACGAACGCCACGCTGCCCGCCTGGGCACGACTGCCGATCAACCGCTGCAATCTGCCTGCGGTAATCCTCGGCAGCCTCACCTTCCAGCGCCATCCCACCGCGCTCGTCCTCGACGGCGTCGCCGAGCTGCATGCCGACCTCTTCGCGCTGCTCGACGGCATCGACAGCAGCACCGAGCGCGCGCAACTCTTCCGCGACTACGTCGCCGCGCACTTCCGCCTCGACCATCTCGAAGATGCCGGCATCGATGAGCATTCGCAGAAACGCGCCAAGGCCAACTGGCTGCGCGTGCTGCGCGGCTGGAGCTTCGACGCCGACGGCCGCGAGGGCGCGGTGCTCAAGGGCTGGGTGGAATCGCGCTTCGGGCTGATCCCGCGCTTTCACGGCGAACCGCTGCGCGACTTCACCGGTCCCGCCTGGTTGCATTACGTCGAGATGCGCGCCGCCGGCCTCTATGGCACCAACGCGCTCGAAGGGCAGCTCGACCTGCTCTACGCCTACTGCCAGTATGAGTACGCGCGCACCGGAGCCGGCGACCACATTACGCTCTATCGCGGCATCAACCGCATCGTCGAACATGAAGTGCTATCGGGCGAGGGCAAGTGCCAGGTGGTGCTGTTCAACAACCTCACCTCATTCACCACGAACCGCGAGCGTGCCGGCGAGTTTGGCGACTACATCCTCGCCGCCGACATTCCTACCGCCAAGATCTTCTTCCACTGTGCACTGTTGCCCGGCGTCCTCAAGGGCGAGGACGAACACCTCGTCATCGGCGGCGCGTATGAAGTGACGCTGAGCACCTTGTAAAAGTCAGTCTTTGGCCACAGGCATGTCGGCGAACGCGAAGAAACTTACGCTTTTACGACACTGGATGCGCTGCTGGCCGATTTCGAACGAGATGTCGAGAACTGGAGAACCACATGAAAGCCATCATCGAACTGGGGCGCAAAGGCAACATCTTCGCCATTGCATGCGAACAACTTGCCGCCGGTGAGGCGCAGGATTTTCGGCTTTCCTTCGAGTCGGCACGCATGCTCTTCGCCGAACTCACGCCGGCACGCATCGACCTGATCGACACGCTGCGCCACGTGGAGCCGTGCAGCGTCTATGCGCTGGCGGAGGCCGCTTGAAACGAAAGTCGACGCTGGCGGGACGGCGGCAACGCTGTCGTTGGGCTATGTGGCCGCGGCGAGGTCGCGCCAGGCCATGACGCGACAATTTTCGCGTGCATAACTCGCTTCGCCGCCATAAACGATCAAAGGCGCCAGAGCTTCCTCACCGGCGAATTTCGCCCACTGGCGTGCCGCTCGGGCCCAGTCATCGGCGAAAGTTGCGCCGGACTTGATTTCGACGGCCTGCAATCCTGCCGGTGTTTCGTAGAGCAAATCGACCTCATGGCCGACGTTGTCCCGCCAGAAATACAGATCCGCCGGCTGACCGGCATTGAAACGGTGCTTGATCCATTCGCCGACCACCCAGGTCTCGAACAGGGCGCCGCGTGCTGCATGGGTCTCGATGCTCGCCGCGTCGCGAATGCCCAGCAGCCAGGCCATCAGCCCGACATCGAGAAAATACAGCTTGGGCGTCTTGACCAGACGCTTGCCGAAGTTGCGGTGGTACGGCGGCAAGTGTGTCACCAGATAACTGGCTTCCAGCACCGAGATCCATTGGCGGGCCGTCGTCGCCGATACACCGCAATCGGCGCCCAAGGCCGCCAGATTCAGCAATTGTCCGGAACGTGCCGCACACATGCGCACGAAGCGCTGGAACTGGTTCAGGTCGCGCACGGAAATCAGTTGCCGTACATCGCGTTCGAGGTACGTGGCGACGTAATTGGGAAACCAGTCGGCGGGCGCCAGCTGGCGATCGTACAAGGGCGGAAACGCACCCTGATAAAGCATCTGCTCCAGCGTTTTTGGCAGGATGCCGGCCGCCCCGAGTTCGTCGGCGGCGAACGGCAACAACTCGACGCGTCCGACACGCCCGGCCAGCGATTGCGTCAATCCGGCCAACAAATCGAACTGGGCCGATCCGGTCAGGATGAAATCGCCCATGCGCTTTCGCGTATCGACAATTTCCTGAAGCCAGGAGAGCAGCGCTGGAACTCGTTGCACTTCGTCGAGAATGGCGCCATCGCTGAATCGTTGCAGAAAGCGGCGCGGATCGCGTTCGGCGAAGTCCCGTTCCTCCGGGTTTTCCAAGGAGACATAGGGCTTGTTCGCAAAGATCGACCGCGCCAACGTGGTCTTCCCAGACTGGCGTGGTCCGGTCAATGCCACAACGGGAAAACCTTGCGCCAACCTTTGCAGGGTTTCACTGGCGGAACGAGGGATCATGGTGGCTATCCTTACAAATCACAAGTTGAGAATATGATCTGTAATTTAGCCGTTAATTTTTGGCAGATCAAGCCAGCAAGCCAAAAGTCGGCGCCGGCAGGACGGCATCTTGTGTAGGCAAACCGACAAACTCTTCAATGCCCACGTAGTGGCGCGGATTCCCGCCGGGCGCGGGAATTGCATCGAGTCTCCAAACCCCGATGGAGACCCTCATGCTCACTCAAGAACTACGCGATTCCCTGCTCGCCGGCCTGCGGGACGGCAGCATCGTGCCCTACCTCGGCCCGGGCGCGCTTGCCGACGTGCGCAACGCCGCCACCGGCGCGCCGATCCCCGCGACCAGCGACGAGTTGATCCTCGCCATGAACGGCGGCAAGTCGATGTCGCCCAAGCTGATGTACGAGTTTCCGCGCGCGGCAATGAACGTCGAACTCAAGCGCGGGCGCGCGGCGGTGACGAAGTTCCTCGATGCCATCTACGGCACCACGCAATGGACGCGCGGCGTGCTGCATGACTGGATCAAGGCGCTGCAGCCGCGCTACGTGATCGACATCAACCGCGACACGCAGTTGCTCGACTCCTACGCCGGCGTGCCGCACCTGCTGGTGCTCGGCTGCGCGCGAATCGGTGGCACCGACTACCGCTTCAAGCTGTTCGCCAGCGATGGCAAGGATTACACCGCCATCCAGCCCGAGCAGGCGCCAGGTGGCGTGCCGATCCTCTTCAAGCCGATGGGCGCGCCGCGCCCCCAGTCGAGCTACATCGCTTCCGACGCCGACTACGTCGATTACATCACCGAACTGATGGGCGGCTTCGCCATCCCGGCCTTCATCAAGCCCATGCGCCAGGGCAAGCGCTATCTCTTCCTCGGCATGCGCTTCAACCGCGACAGCGAGCGCATGGTGATGGCCGACATCATTTATGGCAGTGTCCAGCCGCCGCTGACCGCGGGCTGGGCCTTCATCGAAACACCGACCGACAAGGAAAAGCGCTACCTCAAGAAGATGGGCATCGCGATCGTCGCCGCCGATTGCACGGAGATGCTGGTGGCCGCGCAACCAGTCTAAGCGGCCTGAGCGAATGCAACCAGCGCTCGCGCCTGCATCGTGCAGCGCATGCGCACCTGCGGATCGAGCGCCCTGAGCCAGCGTACGGGCAGCGCCGCGTGACCGTAAAGCGCGCCGGCGAGCATGCCAACGATCGCCCCCGTGGTATCGGCATCGCCGCCGCGATTGACGACATCGATCAGGCAGGCCTCGAAACTGCCGTTGTTGAGCAGCGCCTGCAACACCGCCTGCAGCGTCTCGACCACCCAGCCGCTCGGGTTCTCGCGGCGCCGTGGCCGGAAGGCGAATTCCGGATGGGCCGCGACGAAGGGCCGGATGCGCTGACGATAGAGGTCGCGCAGACTCCCGCCGCGCAAGGCATCCTGCACCATGAAGACGAGGCAATCGCATGCGGCATCGGAGGCCGCGCTGTGATGCGTCGTGTGCGCCTGCGCGCGCACGGCCGCGCGCACGGTTTCATCGTCCCGCCCCAGCGTGGCCAGCGCGACGGGCAGTACGCGCATCGCCGCGCCGTTGCCGGCGTCGTGCTCGGAAGGCGGCGCGACCGGATCGCCCGTCTTGCGAAAAGTGACGAGGTTGCGCCGCACCGTGTTGCCGATGTCGATCGGCTTGCCGCGCATCCAGGCGTCGAAGGCCTGCGCGCAGGCGAGCGGCTCTACCCGCCCGTCGCAGGCGAGGATGGCGTCGCCGAGCACCAGCGACATGGTGGTGTCGTCCGTGACCTGGCCGGGCTTGAGGCGCAACCAGCCGCCACCGATCATCTCGCGGTGGATGCCGCCGTAACGCGCAAACGTCGCGCGGATCTCGCGCGGCGTCATGAACTCGACCGTGGCGCCAAGCGCGTCGCCCAGCGCGAAACCGAGATAGGACGCTTCGGCGCGTGCGATCAGCTGATTGTCGAGCGTAGCGAGCACGCAGTCTCACCGCCAGAGGGCGGGGCTGGGGGGGTGGGAAGCTTTTTATTTGCTGGGGTATTCGACAACGATGTCTTCGTTATCCAGCACCATCTGGCAGGCCAGCCGCCATTCGGTGGGACAGACGTCGGTGACGGCCATTTCCTCGACCTGCGCCTTGGTGATCTTGCCCAGATCGCGCAGCACCGTAACTTCGCGCTCGGTGAGCGGATGGCCGAATTTCTTGTGCTTGTTGGTGTGGATCACACGCACCAGACAGGTGCCGCACTCACCGTCGCCGCAGGAAAAGTCGATGGGAATGTGGTTTTGCTTGGCGAGTTCGAGAATCGTCAGTCTGTGGCTGCCGGCGACGGCGTAGACGGTCTTGTCCTTGTGCAGCGGACTGGAAAAAGTAACGTTCGGCATGGCGAAGCTCCCTGTGTCGTTTAGTTGAATTGGTCAGGCGGGATTGACGACGATGTCGCCGCCGAGCACCTGCGCCTGGCAGGCCAGCCGGTGATGGCGCGGCGCGAGGTTGTCCTTCAGCACCTGGTCTTCGAGGACGCTGGGCGGCGCCAGATGCTCGTGACCGGAGACGATCTTGGTCAGGCAGGTGCAGCATTCGCCTTCGCGGCAGCCGTAGGTGATGCCGGCGCCGACCTTTTCCGAGATCTCGATCAGGCGCGTGCCGGCCGGCACCGTGACGGTGACGCCGACATCTTCGAAGGTGACTTTCGCTTTGGGCATTTCGGTATTCCTTTCAGGCCAGCGCGGCCATGTC
Source organism: Thiobacillus denitrificans (assembly GCA_020725005.1). Classification (GTDB taxonomy): domain Bacteria; phylum Pseudomonadota; class Gammaproteobacteria; order Burkholderiales; family Thiobacillaceae; genus Thiobacillus; species Thiobacillus denitrificans_G. The sequence continues at coordinate 2,432 of DYFW01000106.1, read as the reverse complement.
GATGATGCGGTTCTCGGCGCGGCCGGTGAGGTGCAGGGCGAGGTCGCGGCCCAGCGCGTGGCAGGATGCCAGTTCGGCGGCGGTCGGGATCAGCTTCGCCTTGAGGCCCTTCACGGGCACGCGCAGCTTGAGGCCGCGCAGGCGGTCCTCGACCATCGGCACCGCTTCCAGCCGGCGGAAGAAGGTGTCGGCGAAGTTCTCCTTCACCGTGTCGATCACCGCCACGCCGTCGCTGCCGCGCACCACGTAGCTGTTGTAGCTGGTGCCGTTGGCGGTCTTGAGGATGATGTCGAAGCTGCGCAGCGTCGGGTCGAGCGTGCCGACCCAGTGCACGCCGGGCGCGATTTCGAGGGCACCGTCCGGGCTGACTGTCGTTGCCATGCGTCAAAACGCCAGCGGATCGGGGCAGCGGCGGGCTGGATCCGGATGCGCGCAGGATTCAAAATTGCCGGCGGGCGGCAAGTCGCCCAGCCCGATCCAGGCATGCACCCGTACCGGGTCGAAGCCGACCATGCGCTCGTCGCCCACTTCCATCAGCGGCCGGCGGATCAGCAGCGGATCGTTCTGCAGCAACAAGAGCGCCGTCGAACGGTCGAGTTCCTCGGGCACGATGTCGCCGCTCTTCACGACGGGCGCGCTGCGGTTGAACCAGTCCGCCACCGGCAGGTCGTGGAAGAAGTTCAGCAGACGCATGCGCGTCCACATCACCCTGCGCAGATCGCGCGCGTCCACGGTGTGGCCAGCCGCCTCGAGCAGCGCCTTCTGGCGCGCGTTGCCCGTACAGCCCGACTTTTCGTAGAAGATGACGGTAGTCATTTTAGCGGGCAGCGATCTCGCGCTGCGCCGCCGCCCAGCGTTCCGGCGGAATGCCGGTGAGCGAGCCGGGCGGATTGAGGGCGGCGTTGAGTTCGTCGACGATCGCACCTTCGATCGGGCAGATTGCCGCGCACTGCGGCGTGGCATGGTCGCCGAGACACTCGGTGCATTTGTCTGCGTCGATGAGAAAGTGTGGCTTCGCCTCGACGATCGCCTTGCTCGGACAGAGCGGCAGGCAGGCCCAGCAGTTCACGCAGGTTTCGATGATTTCGAGCGCCATCACGCCACCTTTGAAATGGTTGTTTCCGCCAACTTGCCGGCCTTCAGCATTTCGTTCCAGACCGCGATGCAGGCCGCTTCGATCTCTTCCATCGGATACCCGCCGTTGGGCTGGATGCCCGCCGCTTCGAGCCGGCCCCAGGGTTCGAAGCCGATCTTCGAGCACAGCACGACTTCGCAACCTGCCAGCGCGCGGATGGTTTTCGCCAGCACGTCCTCGCCGTCTCCGCAGGTCTCGTCGCCAGAGCAATACAGCTCGGTCTTGCGATGGCCGACCAGCTTGGCGCCGGCGGCCGTGGCTTCATAGACGAGGAATTCGCGCGCGTGGCCGAAGTGCTCGGCGACCAGCCCGCCCTTCGCCGCGACGGCCATGAGTACAGGACGCCCTTCTTCCTGTCGTCCCGCCAGCGCCGACTTTTGCGCGGGCCGATGGAAACTGATCACCGACTGTGCGGGTGTCTGGGGTGCGTGGGCTCCATGTACCTTATTCCGCTTCGCTTCCATCTCGGCCGCCACTTTCTCGCGCAGCGCCTTGCGCTGCTCCAGCGCTGCGGCGAGGAAGGCATCGTCGAGTTCCATCGCCGCCACTTTCTCCATCGTGAACTCCGCGCCGCGATCCTCGCCGAGCAGGCCGACCGCGTCGGCGCGGCACTGGCGGCAGTGCCGCATCATGTTCATGTCGCCTTCGCAGGCGTCCTGCAAGTTCTTCAATTCCTCCGGCGTCGGGCTGCGCTGCCCCATAACGCCAAAGAAGGTTCCGTGCCCGGCCTCGGCGATCAGCGGCATGACGTTGTGCAGGAAGGCGCCCTTGGCCTTGACCACCTTCGACACTTCCTTGAGGTGCTCATCATTGACGCCGGGGATCATTACCGAGTTGACCTTGACGAGGATGCCCTTGGCGACCAGCATCTCCAGCCCCTTCTGCTGCTGGGCGATGAGGATTCCCGCCGCCTGCCGGCCGAAGATGCGCTGGTTCTTCCAGAAGATCCACGGATAGATCTTGGCGCCGACGTCCGGGTCGACGCAGTTGATGGTGATCGTCACATGGTCGATGTTGTGTTTCGCCAGTTCCTCGACGGTTTCGGGCAGCGCGAGGCCGTTGGTCGACACGCAGAGCTTGATGTCCGGCGCCTTTTCGGCGAGGCCTCGAAAGGTGGCGAAGGTGCGTTCCGGGTTGGCGAGGGGATCGCCAGGGCCGGCGATGCCGAGCACCGACATCTGCGGGATCGCGGCGGCCACCGCCAGCGTCTTCTTGACCGCCTGTTCGGGCGTCAGCAGTTCGGAGACGACGCCGGGACGCGATTCGTTGGCGCAATCGTATTTGCGGTTGCAGTAGT
>DYFW01000105.1 GCA_020725005.1 Thiobacillus denitrificans | reverse complement strand
TCATCGTGATGCGGGTGTATTTCGAGAAGCCGCGCACCACCGTGGGCTGGAAGGGGCTCATCAACGATCCGCACCTCGACGAGAGCTTCGACATCAACGAAGGCCTGCGGCTTGCCCGGAAACTGCTGCTGGAGATCAACGAGATCGGCCTGCCCTGCGCGACCGAATTCCTCGACCTGATCTCGCCGCAGTACATCGCCGACCTGGTGAGCTGGGGCGCGATCGGTGCGCGCACCACCGAGTCGCAGTCGCACCGCCAGCTGGCTTCGGGCCTGTCGTGCCCGGTCGGCTTCAAGAACGGCACCGACGGCAGCCTCAGGATCGCGGTCGACGCGATCAAGGCGGCGGCAGCCCGCCACCATTTCATCTCGATCACCAAGTCGGGACACGTCGGCGTCTTCAGCACCTCGGGCAACGAGGACACCCACGTGATCCTGCGTGGCGGCAAGACGCCCAACTACGACGCGGCAAGCGTCAACCTCGCCTGCAGCGAACTCGCCGCGGCCGGGCTGCGCCAGCAGCTGATGATCGACTTCTCGCACGCCAATTCGAGCAAGCAGTACCAGCGCCAGCTCGATGTCGGCGCCGATGTCGCGGCGCAGGTTGCGGGCGGCGACACCCGCATCATCGGTGCCATGATCGAGAGTCACCTCAATCCCGGCCGCCAGGACCTGGTGCCCGGCCAGCCGCTCGAGTACGCCAAGTCGATCACCGACGCCTGCATCGGCTGGGACGATACCGTGCCGCTGCTGCGTCTCCTCGCCGATGCCGTGAAAAAGCGCCGCCTGACTGTGCCGTCAGATGAGGAATAAGCCGCTTCCGGGGTAAAATACCCGCGGCGGGCCTCCCCGCATGGTAGCCCCGTGAACCTGGTCAGGTCCGGAAGGAAGCAGCCACAGCGGATCGCTATCAGTGCCGGGGTCAAGGCTCGCCACCTCAGCCGACAGCTGACAGCGGACCGTCGCCCAGACTGTCTTCTGTCCCCTGTCTCCTGTCCCCTGGCAATGACTGACCTCTTCGGCGATTCCGGCTCCCCCACCCTTGCGCTCGCGCGCAAGTGGCGGCCGCGCGTGTTTGCCGACCTCAAGGGGCAGGAACACGTGGTGCGGGCGCTCTCCAACGCGCTCACCCAGGGCCGGCTGCATCACGCGTATCTGCTCACCGGCACGCGCGGGGTGGGCAAGACGACGCTGGCGCGCATCCTCGCCAAGTGCCTCAATTGCGAGACCGGCGTGACGGCCGAACCGTGCGGTGTGTGCCCGGCGTGCAGCCAGATCGACGCCGGCCGTTTCGTCGACCTGCTGGAACTCGACGCGGCGTCGAACACCGGCGTCGACAACATGCGCGAAGTGCTCGACAACGCGCAATACGCACCGACGGTGGGCCGCTACAAGGTCTATATCATCGACGAAGTGCACATGCTGTCGAAGCCGGCGTTCAACTCCATGCTGAAGACGCTGGAGGAGCCGCCGGCGCATGTGAAGTTCATCCTCGCCACCACCGATCCGCAGAAGATCCCGGTGACGGTATTGAGCCGCTGCCTGCAATTCAACCTCAAGCCGATGACCCCTGCGCTGGTCGCGCAGCACCTGGGCGAGGTGCTGGCGCAGGAGCGCGTCGAGTGCGAAGCGGCCGCGCTCGACCTGCTCGCGCGCGCCGCCGCCGGCAGCATGCGCGATGCGCTCTCGCTCACCGACCAGGCGATCGCCTACGGCGGCGGCCGCGTCGAGGCGGCGGCGGTCGAGGCCATGCTCGGCACGGTCAAGCGCGATTACCTGTTCGACCTGCTCGACGCGCTGGCGGCGCACGACGCTGACGCGCTGATGACGCAGGCGCGCGCGCTCGCGGAGCGCGGCATCGCCTTCGACGCCGCGCTGCAGGATCTGGGCAGCCTGCTCGCGCAACTGGCCCTGGTGCTGCACGCGCCGGGCGCGGTCGAGGCCGGTGCGGACGCCGAACGCCTGCAGGCCGCGGCGGCCCGGCTCGACCCCGAAACCGTACAACTCTATTACCAGATCGCGCTCAACGGTCGCCGCGACCTGCCATACGCGCCCGACGAACTGTCCGGCTTCGGCATGACGCTGCTGCGCATGCTGGCCTTCACGCCGGGAGCGGGCGACGGCCTTGCGCGTCCCGACCAGGCGGCGCGGCCGGCACCCGCGCGCGCCGAAGCCGCACCGCGCGTCAACGCGGCCGTGACGCGCAGCGATCCCGCGCCGCAGGCCGACGCGGCGCCGCCTGCGGCCGAGCCCGCTGTGTCGCAGACAGCCGGGCAGCGTCCGCCCGAGCCCGCGCCGGGCGCGGCATCGGGAGCGCCCTGGGATTGGCTTGCCGTCGTTGCCGCCCTGCGGCTGGGCGGCATGGCGAAAATGCTCGCCGATCATTGCGAACTCGTGGCGCAGGCGGGCGACGTCGTCACCCTGCGCGTGGGGGAAGCCCACAAGCACCTGCTCGACCGCGCCTACCAGGACAAATTGACCGCCGCGCTGCGCGAGCGCTTCGGCGCGTCGCTCGACGTGCGTTTCGAAATCGGCGCCGCGGCCGAGCAGACGCCGCAGCAGGTGCGCACGCGCATCAAGGAAACCCGGCAGGCCGAGGCGGTCGCCGCGATCGAATCCGATCCATTCGTGCGCGAACTGGTCGACCAGTTCGGCGGCCGCATCGACGCCTCCACCATCCAACCCCTAGGAGAAACGAAATGATGAAGGGCGGCATCGGCAACATGATGAAGCAGGTCCAGCAGATGCAGGAGAACATGGCCAAGATGCAGGCCAAACTGGCCGAAACCGAGGTCGAGGGGGTGAGCGGCGCCGGCATGGTCAGGGTCGTGATGACCTGCAAGCACGACGTGCGGCGGGTCGAGATCGACCCCGCCCTGATGGGCGACGACAAGGAAATGCTCGAAGACCTGGTTGCCGCGGCGATCAACGACGCCGTGCGCAAGGTCGACGCGACGGTGCAGGAGAAGATGGCCAGCGTGACCGCCGGCCTGCCGATCCCGCCCGGGATGAAGCTGCCGTTCTGACGCCGTGCAGCCGGCCGCGCTCGAGCATCTGATCGCTGCGCTGCGCGTGCTGCCTGGCGTCGGCCCCAAGTCGGCGGCGCGCATGGCCTACCATCTGCTGCAGCGCGACCGCGCCGGCGCCGAGCAGCTTGCCGGTGCCGTGCTTCATGCGCTGACGCATCTGGTGCACTGCCGCCTGTGCAACAATTTTTCGGAGGCCGAGGTGTGCGAGGTGTGCGCCAGCGCGCGCCGCGACAAGCGCCAGCTGGCGGTGGTCGAGATGCCGGCGGATTTCAACATGCTGGAAGCCACGCATAGTTATAACGGCCTGTATTTCGTGCTGATGGGGCGGCTCTCTCCGCTCGACGGTATCGGCCCGCGCGAGATCCATCTCGACCGACTGATCAGCCGCGCGACGGACGGCGTGGTCGAGGAGGTGATCCTTGCAACCAACTTCACGCCGGAAGGCGAGGCGACCGCACACACCATCGGTGAACTGCTGAAGGCGCGCGGCATCCGGGTGAGCCGGCTGGCGCGCGGCGTGCCGGTCGGCGGCGAACTGGAATACGTCGATGCCGGCACGCTGGCGCAGGCCGTCCGCGATAGGCGGATGGTCTGACCGGGCACAGGGGCCTGGCTGCGCGCTGCCGCACTCAACGAGACAACTGATAACGGGGAACATCATGGAACTGACCGCACTCACCGCCCTGTCGCCGCTCGACGGCCGCTACGGCAGCAAGACCGCCGCCTTGCGCGGTTTCTTCAGCGAATATGCGCTCATCAAGTACCGCGTCATCGTCGAGATCGAATGGCTGAAGGCGCTCGCGGCCGAACCTGCCATCGTCGAGGTGCCGCCCTTCTCGAAGGCCGCGGTCGAATTGCTCGACGGCATCGCCGACCATTTCTCGGTGGCCGACGCCGAGCGCGTGAAGGCGATCGAGGCGACGACCAACCACGACGTCAAGGCGGTCGAGTATTTCCTCAAGGAAAGGACGCAATCGAATGCCGAGATTGCCGCGGTGTCGGAATTCTTCCATTTCGCCTGCACCTCGGAAGACATCAACAACCTGTCGCACGCGTTGATGCTGAAGGGGGCACGCGACGGCGTGCTGCTGCCGGCGCTGGAAAAACTCATCGCGCGGCTGACCGACATGGCGCATGAGCTTGCCGACCTGCCGATGCTGTCGCGCACCCACGGCCAGCCGGCGTCGCCGACGACGGTCGGCAAGGAACTCGCCAATGTCGTCTACCGGCTGCGCCGCGCCTGGGACACGCTCGGCAGCATCGAGCTCCTGGGCAAGATCAATGGCGCGGTCGGCAACTACAACGCGCACCTCGCCGCCTACCCGGAGGTCGACTGGGAGACATTCGCGCGCCGTTTCGTCAGCGAGCTCGGCCTCGCCTTCAACCCCTACACAATCCAGATCGAACCGCACGACGCGATGGCCGAGCTGTACGACGCGATCGCGCGCGCCAACACGATCCTGATCGACCTCGACCGCGACATCTGGGGCTACATTTCGCTCGGCTATTTCAAGCAGAAGGTGAAGGCGGGCGAAGTCGGCTCCAGCACCATGCCGCACAAGGTCAACCCCATCGATTTCGAGAACAGCGAAGGCAACCTCGGCATCGCCAACGCGGTGCTGCGCCACCTCGCCGAGAAGCTGCCGGTTTCGCGCTGGCAACGCGATCTCACCGACTCCACCGTGCTCAGAAACATGGGCGTCGGCTTCGGCTACAGCCTCCTGGCCTACGAATCCTGTCTGCGCGGCCTCGCCAAGCTCGAGGCCAATCCCGCCGCGCTCGCGGCCGATCTCGACGCCAACTGGGACGTGCTCGCCGAGCCGATCCAGACCGTGATGCGGCGCTACGGTGTGGCCAATCCCTACGAGCAGCTGAAGGCGCTCACGCGCGGCAAGGGCGGCATCACCCGCGACACCCTGCACGCGTTCATCGACGGACTGTCGATTCCCGAGACGGAAAAAACCCGCTTGAAATCGATGACGCCGGCGTCATATACCGGCATGGCGGCGGAGCTCGCACGCCAGATCTGAGATTCAAAGGGAGCCTTGCATGTCAGAACACGCGCTCGACGTCGGCCTGGCCGACTTCAACCAGAACGTTCTCGAAGAATCCAGGCGCCGCCCGGTGGTGGTCGATTTCTGGGCGCCCTGGTGCGGCCCCTGCAAGTCGCTCAAGCCGGTTCTCGAAAAGCTCGCTGCCGAGTACGGCGGCAAGTTCCTGCTCGCCAAGATCAATTCGGACGAGAACCAGGAACTCGCCGCGCGCTACGGCGTGCGCGGCATTCCCAGCGTGAAGGCCTTCGTCGACGGCGAGATCGTCGACGAGTTTTCCGGCGCGTTGCCGGAAAGCGAGGTGCGCGCCTTCCTCGACCGCCTGATCCCCAGTCCTGCCGAAACCCTGCGTCAGCAGGCCACCGCGGCCCGCGCCGCGGGTGATGTCGCCGGTGCGCTCAAGCTGCTGGCCGAGGCGTCCAAGCTCGATCCGGCGCACGTCGGCGTGCGGCTCGACGCGACCGAAATCATGATCGACCTGGGCGAGGCGGACGAGGCGCGGCGCCTCCTCGGCAGCCTGCCGGATGACGCCGATCCCCGCGTGCCGCAGCTGAAGGCACGATTGCAGTTCCTGGGCGCGGCAGATGGCGATGAAGACGCATTGCGGGCGCGCATCGCGGCCAACGAGAACGACCTGGAAGCACGGCTTGCGCTCGCCAATCTCCTGATCGCCGCCGGCCGCTACGAGCCAGGCATGGACCAGCTCTTGGAAATCGTGCGGCGCGATCGCGGCTTCCAGGACGACATCGGGCGCAAGACCCTGCTGTCGGTATTCAACCTGCTGGGCGGCGGCGAATTGGTGAGCCGCTACCGGCGACTGCTTGCCAGCGCGTTGAATTGAGGGGCTGGTAGGGGTTAGGATTCGAAAGTAAGGTGGGTGTGCGTCTACGCCGCGTTTTCCTGAATTCATGGGGCGTGCCACACTAGTGTGGTGTTGCACGCTTGACGGGACAAATAAAACCGATGGATTTTTGTTCAGGGCGAGGCGCAAACCGCAGCAATAGTTCGACTATTGCGAGGATTTGCAACGAAGCCATGGACGAAAAGGCGCGGTTTTATGTTCCGGATAGCGTGCAACACCACACTAGCCCCTGATACCTACTCCAGCGCCACGTAGCGCACCTCGACGATTTCCACGTCGCGCCGGCCTTCCGGCGTCTGCACGCTGACCGTGTCGCCCTCGCGCGCCTTCAGGAGCGCGCGCGCCATCGGCGAATTCCAGGCAATGCGGCCACGCCCGGCGTCGGCCTCGTCGATGCCGACGATGGCATACGTGGCTTCCTTGCCGTCGGCGTCCATTACGGTCACCGTCGCGCCGAAGAACACCTGGTCGGTGGCTTCGCGCCTGGCCGGGTCGACGACTTCGGCGTGTTCCAGCCGCTTGGCCAGGAAGCGGATGCGGCGGTCGACCTCGCGCAGGCGCTTCTTGCCGTAGATATAGTCGCCGTTCTCCGAGCGGTCGCCGTTGCTCGCCGCCCACGCGATGGTCTCGACCAGCTTCGGCCGCTCGACTGTCCACAGCTGGTTGAATTCGGCGTTGAGCCGCGCGTAGCCGGCGGGCGTCATATAGTTCTTGGCGCCGACAGGCAGCGCGGGCGCGGCGATGTCATCCGCGTCGGTCTCGGGTGCGTCGGATTCCTTGACGAAGGCTTTGTTCATGATCAATCGGACAAGACAGCGGGCCGCGCGTTCAGCGGCCGAGCAGGTAAACCAGGAGAGACAGCGCCAGCGACGCGAGCACGACGCTGGTGAAAGGGAAGTGGAACTGGCCGTGCTTGCTGCGGATGCGGACATCGCCCGGCAGCCGCCCCAACCCCAGGCGGTTGAGCCAGGGGGTGAGCAGGCCCAGCACCAGCAGGGCGGCGACGAGGGTGGCCAGCCACTTCAGCATGGCCTACGGTGCGGCTTCCTCGAGCTGGCTGCGGCGCGCGTCCTCGCTCTGCTGCAGCGCGGCGCCGGTTTCGCGCGCCTGGTCCAGCGCGCGAATCTGGGTTTCGAACAGCGGATTCGGCGCGCGCTCGACTTCGGGTTGCGGCGGCGGAGGGCTGGGCTCGCAGGCGGCAAGGACGAGGCAAAGCGGGAGAAGGAAGCGTTTCATCAGATATCCTCCAGGAGGCCGGTGGCAAGACCGTCGATGCTGGTCAGGTTCTTTTCGCGCCAGTAGTCGAGAAGGCCGGCCGGCCCTTTCTTCCCGGCCCAGCGCGCCAGCGTGTCGCGTTCGCCGCGGTAGGTGAAGGTGGGCACGGCGTAGCCGCACGAGGTCTGCACCGATCCGATGTCGAGCACGATGAGCTGGCGCTCGCCGGGCAGGCTGGGGAAATGCGCGCGCAGCGCGGGCCAGTCGGCGTCCTGCCGGCGCACGACGCGGCCGCGTCCGTAGGCGCGCAGGATCAGCGGGTCGGCGTCGAAGCTGCACCACATCAGCGTCATGCGGCCGTCGTGCTTGAGGTGCGCGGCGGTTTCGTTGCCGCTGCCGGTGAGGTCGAGGTAGGCGATGCGGTCGTCGGCGAGCACGCGCAGGCTGTCCATGCCCTTGGGCGAAAGGTTGAGTCGGCTCGTCGCGGTGCCGGTCGCGGTGAAGAAAATCTTCTGTGCGGCGATGAAGGCGCGATGACTCGCCTCGAGCGCTGGGTAGAAACGCGCCATCAGTTGGCCTGCTGCTTGAGGAACTCGACGAGGATGCGCAGCCGCGTCACGCTGTCGTTCATCTCCAGCAGGTTTTGCTTGACGCTGAGCTTCAGCGGCAACACCTCGGACAGGCGGAAGCCGACCCAGGCGGCGTCGTCGAAGGCGAGCGGCGCGGGGAAGCGGTCGGCGCCGAATTCACCGACGATGTGGCGCAGGATCTGTACCGCCAGCGCAAGGTCGTCGGGGATGGCTACAGCAGGTTCGGCACTGACGGCGTCGACCGTGCCGACGATGAGCCCGCTCGGCTCGGTCCGGGTACTGCGCACGACGAAGCGTTCGCGTGCCTGGGTGTCGATGTGCAGGATGCCCGATTCGGGCATGTCCCAGTCGGTGATGTGGACCAGCGTGCCGACCTCGCAGGGCACCGCGGGCGTGCCGACCTCCTGGCCTTCGCGGATCGCGCAGATGCCGAAGGGCGTGTTGCCGGCAATCGCCTGCTTCACCATCTCGATGTAGCGCTGTTCGAACACGCGCAGCGGCAGGCGGCCGCCGGGAAACACCACGGTCTGCAGCGGGAACAGCGGCAGGGTCTGTCGCGCGGCAGCGTTCATGCCGTCGCGTCTCCGGCAGGCGCCTCGCCCCAGCGCGCCATCAGGTCGTGGCGGATGCCGAGCTGGTCGAGCACGCGCGCGACGATGAAGTCGACGATGGCCTCGACGGATTCGGGCCGGTGGTAGAAACCGGGATTGGCCGGCAGGATCACCGCGTTCATGCGGGCGAGCGTCAGCATGTTTTCCAGGTGCAGGGCGGAAAAGGGCGTTTCGCGCGGCACCAGGATGAGTTTCCGGTTTTCCTTCAGCATCACGTCGGCGGCGCGTTCGATGAGGTTGTCCGACAGGCCGTGCGCGATCGCGGCGAGCGTGCCCATCGAGCACGGGCACACCACCATCGCGTCGGCCGGGTTGGAGCCGGAGGCGACCGGCGCGTTCCAGTCCTCGCGGCCGAAGACGCGCAGCTGGCCGTCGCGTACGCCGAGCCCCTCTGCCAGTTGTTTCTGCAAATCGCCGGCACGCGCCGGCAGGCTGACGCCGAGTTCCTGCTTGGCGACGATGTGCGC
>DYFW01000104.1 GCA_020725005.1 Thiobacillus denitrificans | reverse complement strand
ACCGCCTCGAAGTCGCGCACGCCCGAGGCCGGGTTGCGCGCTTTCAGCCAGGCGTCGAAGCGGGCGTTGCTCTCCGAGGTGTACCTGCCGCCGTAGTTGAAGGGGCCGTAGATCGCGAGCACGCCGCCGGGTTCGAGCACGGCGCCGATGCCGGCGAAGCACTTTTCAACTTCGGCCCAACGCATGATGTGCAGGGTGTTGGCGGAGAACACGGCGTCGTAGCGGCCGTCGTGCCAGCGCGTGTCGTTGACGTCGAGCGCGATGGGCGGCAGCACGTTGGGCAGCGCCGCCTCTTCCAGCCACATCCGGATACCGGCGTGGTGCGCGGGCACGTCGGCGGTCTGCCAGACGAGGTGCGGCAGTTCGGCGCCAAAGTAAACCGCGTGCTGGCCGGTGCCGCTGCCGATTTCGAGCACGCGGCGGCGGTCGGCGAAGACTTCGCGCAACACGGCAAGGATGGGTCCGCGGTTCTCGTCGCAGGATTCGGCGTAGGGCTTGTCGATCACGTGGGAGTCTCCGGTGGTGGGGCGTGTGTGCGGCAGCGCGGCAGGGATTGAAGCGTTTATTCCGGCACGACGACGAGTCGCCCGTCGGCGCGCAGCAACGCGGCATGGACGGGCTTGCCTGCATGCAGCGCGTCGATGAGCGCGCGATACGCGGCGAGCTGGTCGCGGTGGCGCTCGATCAGGCGCGCGTCGTCGAGGCCGAGGCTGTCGGCGCCGGTCTTGTAGTCGATGAGCCATACCGCGTCGTCGAATTCGACGACGCGGTCGATGCGCTGCACGCGGCCGTCGGCGTCGAGCAGCGTCCATTCGTTGCGCGCGCGCTGGTAGTGCACCGGGTCGAAGAAGCGCGCCAGGTGGGGGTGCACCAGGAGCGCGCGCGCCGCCGCTTCGATCGCGGGCAGTTCGTCGGCCAGCCCGAGACGCGCGGCCAGCGCCGGCAAGTCGCGCGCAGCGCCGGGCGGCGCCAGCGTTTCGAGGCAGGCGTGGAAGAGTTCGCCGCGCGCGGCCTCGGCACCCGCGGTGTCTGGCGTCACGCGCCGGCCCACCGGGGGCGCGACGATGGGCGCGGGCGGCGCGGCGGCGGCCGGCGGCCGCGCGGGCGCGGCGGGGAGTTCGGCGGGCAGGCCGAGCGGTTGCCAGGCGGCGTCGACGCGCGCGAGCCAGGCGTTCTTCGCGGCGTCGCCGCTCACGATCAGCGCCTGCTCGGCGCGGGTGAGCGCGACGTAGAGCAGGTTGTCGGATTCGCGCGCGGCGAGCGTGGCTTCGTCTTCGAACCAGGGTTGGCGCGCCGCGCCCTGCTCGGCCTTGGTGGCGAAGAGCGAGAAATGCAGCGGCCGCGCGGCGTCCGGCGGCCACGGCGCGAGCACGGCATGGTGCGCCGGCTTGTCGTGGTCGCTGCCGCCCAGGAGCCACACGATCGGCGCTTCCAGTCCCTTGGCGCCGTGGATGGTCAAGAGCCGCACGGCGTTCTCGCCGTCGGCGGCGAGGCCCTCGCCGGGGGCGGCGTCGGTGTCGTCGATGAGCGAGGCGAGCTCGCGCACGAAGCCGGCGAGCGTGGGATAGCGCCCCCCGTCCTGGGTCAGCGCGAGCTGCAGGAAGGCGCGCAGGTTGGCGGCGACCTGCGGGCGCATCGCCTCGGGCACCGCGGCGGCGTAGCGCGCCTCGACGTCGCCCTCGAAATACACGCGGTCGAGCAGGTCGTGCGCGGGCAGGGTGCCAACGTGCGCGCGCCAGCCTGCGAGCAGGCGCGCGGCGCGCGCGAGCGCGGGCGGGCAGCCGGTTTCACCGGCGAGTGCTTGCAGGCGCGCCCAGCCGCGCGCGGATGCGCCGGGCGCGAACACGCGCAGCAGCTCGTCGTCGCTGCAGCCGAAGAGCGGGCTTTTCAGCACGTGGGCGAGCTTGAGTTCGGCGTGCGGCAGGAGCAGGGTGTCGATCAGCGCGATCAGGTCCTGCGCCTCGAGCGCGTGCAGCAGGCCGCCGCGGCGCGAGGTGATGAAGGGGATGCGCGCGGCTTCGAGCTCGCGTTCGTACAAACGAAGATGCGTGCGCTTCCTCACCAGCGCGAGCACGTCGCCGGGCTGCGCGGCGCGCAAGCCGCCGGCATCGCGCACGCCCCAGCGGCCGAGGATCTCGTCGCGCAGGACCTGCGCGAAACGCCGCGCCTCGGCGTGCACGGCGCGGTCCTCGGCGTCGGGCAGCGGCGTGGTGAGCGGGTTGCGTAGATAGGCGGGCGGCCCGGCATCGGTTTTTTCCGCCTGCACCGGCACGCTGCGCACCGCGCCCGGCAGGCGCGCGTTCGCCGCGGCGTGCGTGTGCGCGGCGTAGCCGTCGACGTCGGCGAACACCGGGTTGAGCGCGCGCACCACGTCGGGCGCGAGGCGCCGCGTGGTGTCGGTGACGAAGCGCGGCGCGTCGAAACGCTCGGCGAGGAAGGCCGCCGCCGCGTCGAACACGCGCGCCTCGCCGCGGCGGAAGCGGTAGATCGCTTGCTTGGGGTCGCCGACCATGAACACCGTCATGGCGCTGTCGGCCGCGCGCGCTTCGGCGAGCCAGGCCGACAGCGCCTGCCACTGCAACGGGTTGGTGTCCTGGAATTCGTCGAGCAGCAGATGGCGGTAGCGCGCGTCGAGTTTCAGGGCGAGCGCAGGCGCGTGGATCTCGTCCTGCAGCAGCCGGCAGGCGAGCCATTCGGCGTCGGCAAAATCGATCACGCCTTGTTGCGCCTTGGCGTCCTGGTAGGCGGCCAGGAGCGCGTGGCCGAGCGTGAGGCCGTGGCGGTTGAGCGCCCAGATGCGCTGGTCGGTCTGGATGGCCGCGATGCCCTCGAGCGCGGTCTCGACCGCGTCGAGGTCGCGCCGGTAGGCGTCGAGCCCGGCGCCGAGCACTTTTTCCAGTTCCCGGGTCGCCTGCTTCTTGCGCCGCTGGCCTGCGGTCATCAGATGCTTCATCAGCACGGCGTGCGCCGCGTCCGGGTCGAGCGCCGCGGCGTCGACGATGGCGCTGCCGCGCCCGGCTTCGGTTTTCGTGCCCTTCTCCAGCGCGTGGCCGATGCGCTTCACCTGCGCGACCCGCTCGGCGTCGGCCCAGAAGTCGGCGACCGGGTCGCGCTCGAGGTCGGCGTGCAGCAGCGGGCGCAGCGCGTCGAGCGCGAAGGCCACCGGATCGGGCGCGCCGTCGGTGTACGCCCACCATTCGGCGCGCGCGTCGAGAAAATGCCGCAGCAGCGCGCGCAGGTTGGCCTCGCCGATGTCGTCCAGCAGCGCGCGCAGCGCCTGGCCTTCTGCGGATTCCGGCGCCATCGCCCATTGCGCCAGCAGGCGGTCGCGCACTTCGTCCTGCAGTTGCCGCGTGCGCTCCAGCAGCGGCGCGCCCCAGGGCAGGCCGGCTTCGAGCGGCGCGCGCTTCAAGAGATCGAGGAACCAGCCGTGGAAGGTCGTCACCGTCGGCCCGGGCGTCGCCGTCAGCACGGCTTCCAGGAGGCCGCGCGCGCGCGGCAGCAGCGCGTCGAGGTCGACTTCGGCGACGTTGCGCTCGCGGAGGAAGGCGCGCACCGTCGCATCGTCTGCCAGCGCCAGCACGCGCAGCCAGTCGTGCAGGCGGTCGGTCATTTCCTGCGCCGCCTTGCGGGTGAAAGTGATCGCGAGCAGTTCCGCGGGCGCCGCGCCGGCGAGCAGGAGGCGCAGCATGCGCGACACCAAAAGCCAGGTCTTGCCGCTGCCGGCGCAGGCCTCGACGACCGCCGAGCGCGCGGGGTCGAGCGCGGCGGCAATGTCGAGCGGTTCACGCATGCCACATCCCCTTGCGGCACAGCCCGCGCGCCTCGCAATGCGCGCACACGCCGTCGACGCCGTGGGCGGGCAGCGGCACGCCGGCGGCCAGCGCCGCGATGAGCTCCGGCAGGCGTAGGCTGATCGCGGCGACGTCGGTGTCGCCGTCGAGTTGGAGCGGCGCGATCGGCGCCTCGTCGATCGGCAGGTAGGCCGCGGCGGCGTCGGTGAGCCAGGCGTAGACCGGCAGCTGCACTGCCTCGTCGGGTTGCTCGAGCTGCTTCTTCAGGCGCTGCGCCGCGGTGGTCTTGTAGTCGATCACGGCGCGCGCCTCGCCGCGGGCGTCGACGCGGTCGACGCGGCCGGCGAGGGTGACTTCGCCCACGCCCGCGACCTCGACCGGCACGGCGAAATCGGTCTCGCCCGATTGATAGCGCCAGCCTGCGGCGGCCCACGCCAGCCAGGCGTCGACGTAGGCGGCCTGCAGCGGGCGCCAGCGGCTCGCCCACGCCGTCGCGGTGTAGGCGGGCAGCGCGGCGAATTCGTCTGCGGAGAGCGCCGCCAGCCGCGCGAGCGCGGCGGCGCGTTCGCGCGGCGGATCGCTGTCGTGGAAGCGCTGGAGGATGCGGTGCAGCGCGTTGCCGTAGTCGCGCTTGTCGAGCGCCTCGTCGGCTTCGTCGAGTTCGGCCAGGCCCAGCACGCTGCGCGCGAAGAAGCGGTAGGGGCAGTCGAGCAGCGTCTGGTAGGCGGTCGGCGAGTAGCGGCGCGGCAGTTGCGCGGGGGCGACGCTCGGGGCGGGCTCGCGGCACGGCGCGGGCGGCGCACTCGGCCGTGCGGGGGGCGCGCCCGCGGCCTGCGCCGGCAGCGGCGCGCCCCAGGCCGCGCGGTGCAGGGCGTCGAGGCGCAGCACCAGCGGCGAGGCGGGGTTGGGCTCGTCGTCGTTCCAGGCGCGCCAACTGAGGAGCGCGGGCCCCTGGACGAGCAGCTGCATCAGGTCCGCGGTGGCGGCCGCGGCTTCGTCGGCCGCGGTCGGCAGCCCCAGCCGTGCGCGCGTCGCCTGCGAAAACAGGCCGGGGGCCGGGCGCGGCGGCAGATGGCGGGCGTCGGCGCCGATCACCGCGACGGCGTCGAAGCGGCGTCCGCGCGCGGCGGGCAGCGAGGTCAGCACGACGGGGCTGTCGACGCCGGTGTCGCTGAAGCTCAGCGATTCGAGCGTGCGGTTCAGCCAGCGCCGCCATTCGGCAAAGCCGTAGAGCTCGGCGTCGTCGTCGAGGTCGCGGCGCAAGGTCGCGAACGCGTCGAGCAGCTTTGCGCCGGCGGCGTCGGCCGAGAGCGGGGCGAGCGCGTCGAGTGCGGCCAGGCTGTCGACCAGGCGCGCCAGCCACGCGGCGAGCGGCGCGCGCTTGCGCGCGAAGCCTTCGCGTGCGGCGAACAGGCGGGCGAGCCCGTCCGGCACGGCCCCGAACGTCCGCTGCGCAAGCCGCCGCATGTCGGCCGCGCCCTGCGACACGCCCTGCCGCCGCAGCGCGAGTTCGAAGGCGAGCACCGTGTCCTGGCGCGCGGCGGGGTCGCCGAGCACGAAGGGCGATTTCAAGAGGTCGAGCAGTTCGACGTGGGGGAAATCGTTGGCCACGCATTCGAGCCAGCGGTCGACCACCGCGGCGGCGGCGGTGGTCGACAGCGTCCAGCCGGTCTCGTCGGCGGCGAGCACGTCGAGGCGCTCGAGCAGCGCGCGCACGCGACGGGTGGTTTCGCGGTCGAGGGCGATGAGCGCGATGGCGCGGTGGCCGGCCTGCAACTGCGCGGCGACCCAGGCGGCGACCGCGCGCGCCTCGGCCTCGAGATGCGGCGCCGCCGCCACGCGCAGCCGATCGGCGAGCGGCGAAACCGGACACGTTTGTGCCAAGGCCTTGGCGCGCGTGAGGAGCGGCGGCTCGGTGCATTGCCAGGCCGCATGGAAGGCCTGCGCGAGCGGGGCGTCGACGCCGGGTTCGAGCAGCGTGACCGGCGCGTGTTCGGCGCAACGGGCGAGAAATTGCGTCTCGACCGCGGTGAGCGGGCCGAGCGCATAGCCGTAGAGCGGGCGCGGCGCCGCCGCCAGTTCGCCGGCGAGCGCGTCGAGCGCCGCGGCGTAGTGCGCCTGCGGGTCGTCGCCGTCGCGGTTGAGTGCCTGCCACACGGCCTCGATCAACGCCGTCTCGCGATCGAGCGCCGCGGGGTGCAGGGCGCGCAACTGCGAGGCGATGTCCCCCCCCAGCCGCGCGGCGGAGAGCTCGTCGGCGAGCGCCAGCAGCTCGTCGGCGAGCGCCCAGCGGTCGACGTCGCCAAGCCAGGCCTCGCGGCGCAGCACGCCATAGAGCCGGGCCTGCCGCCTTGCCTGCGGCGTGGGACGGCCGCGGGCGACCTCGGCGGCCCAGCGCTTGAGCGGCGTGATGTGCGGCGGCACCAGCGCGCCGCGGCCGGCGGCCCGGGCCAGCGCACGCGCCAGGTCGCGGCCGGCGCGCTGGTTCGGCACGAGCACCGTCAGGCCCGACAGGTCGGGCAGGCGGTCGGCGTGGACGTCGAGCAGGTGGCGGGCGACCGCCTCGGGGAGCGCGGCGTCGCCCGGGAGCGCGAGGCGGTTCAGCGTTCCAGGTATTTCAGCTTGTTCTTGACCTGGGCCCACTCGTCGGCGTCCGGCAGCGGGTCCTTGCTTTCGGTGATGACTTTCCACTGCTTGGCCAGCTCGGCGTTGAGCTGGATGTAGATGCGCTGGTCGTCCGGCACGTCGTCCTCGGCAAAAATCGCCTCGACCGGGCATTCGGCCACGCACAGCGTGCAGTCGATGCACTCCTCGGGGTCGATGACGAGGAAATTGGGGCCCTCGTGGAAGCAGTCGACCGGACAGACGTCGACACAGTCGGTGTATTTGCACTTCACGCAGGCGTCGGCTACAACGTAGGTCATTCTTTTTTACCCGGTTAGGTGGGGGGAGAGCCTGATTGCTTGCAGGCGTCGATTTTGATGTAGCATATCGGCACAAAACCGAATTTTCCAGTTTTACCGCCTCCCCAACACAACTCTCAGGCCGCATCAGGCCGCACTCGTCCAACACCAAGGAGCTTCCCGATGAGCGAGCATGTTCATTACATATCCGACGATTCCTTCGAGCAGGAAGTGCTGCAGGCGAGCCTGCCCGTGCTGGTGGACTACTGGGCCGACTGGTGCGGCCCCTGCAAGATGATCTCGCCGATCCTCGACGAGGTCGCCAAGGAATACGCCGGCCGGCTCAAGGTGTGCAAGCTCAACATCGACGAAAACCAGGCCACGCCGCCCAAGTTCGGCATCCGTGGCATTCCCACCCTGATGATCTTCAAGAACGGCAACGTCGAGGCGACCAAGGTCGGCGCCCTGTCCAAGTCACAGCTCACCGCCTTCGTCGACAGCAACATCTAACAACTACCGCTTCGCTTGCGGGGCGGATTCTGACGCCAGCCTCCTGCTGGTGACGCCGCCCGGCCCTTCCTTCCCAGTCCGGCTCTTTCAAGCGAGCCCATTCAGGCCCCTTCCATGTATCTGTCCGAACTCAAGCAAAAGCCCATCACCGAGCTGCTCGACATCGCCGCCGCCAACGGCATCGACAACGCCAACCGCTTCCGCAAGCAGGAACTGATCTTCGCCATCCTGAAGACGCTGGCGAAGCGCGGCGAGAGCATCTACGGCGACGGCGTGCTCGAAGTCCTGCCCGACGGTTTCGGCTTCCTGCGTTCGCCCGAAACCTCGTACCTCGCCAACACCGACGACATCTACGTGTCGCCGTCGCAGATCCGCCGCTTCAACCTGCACACGGGCGACAAGATCGAGGGTGAGATCCGCACGCCGAAGGACGGCGAGCGCTATTCGGCGATGACCAAGCTCGACAAGATCAACGGCGAGCCGCCCGAGGCGACCAAGAACAAGATCCTGTTCGAGAACCTCACTCCGCTGCATCCGGACAAGCCGCTGCGCCTGGAGCGCGACATCAAGGCGGAAGAGAACATCACCAGCCGCGTGATCGACATCGTCGCCCCCATCGGCAAGGGCCAGCGCGGCCTCCTGGTCGCGCCGCCGAAATCCGGCAAGACCGTGATGCTGCAGCACATCGCGCACGCCATCAGCGCCAACCATCCGGAAGTCGTGCTGTTCGTGCTCCTGATCGACGAGCGCCCGGAGGAAGTGACCGAGATGAGCCGCACCGTGCGCGGCGAGGTCGTCGCCTCCACGTTCGACGAGCCCGCCAGCCGCCACGTGCAGGTCGCCGAAATGGTGATCGAGCGCGCCAAGCGCCTGGTCGAGCACAAGAAGGACGTCGTCATCCTGCTCGACTCGATCACGCGGCTGGCGCGCGCCTACAACACCGTGCAGCCGGCCTCCGGCAAGGTGCTCACCGGCGGCGTCGACGCCAACGCCCTGCAGAAGCCCAAGCGCTTCTTCGGCGCCGCGCGCAACATCGAGGAAGGCGGCAGCCTCACCATCATCGCCACCGCGCTGATCGACACCGGCAGCCGCATGGACGACGTCATCTACGAGGAATTCAAGGGCACCGGCAACCTCGAAATCCACCTCGACCGCAAGATGGCCGAGAAACGCCAATACCCCGCGATCAACGTCAACCGCTCCGGCACCCGCCGCGAGGAGTTGCTGCTGCCGCCGGACATCCTGCAGAAGGTATGGGTGCTGCGCAAACTGCTCTATCCCATGGACGACATGGAGGCGATGGAATTCCTCCTCGACAAGATCCGCGCGACCAAGAACAACGCCGAGTTCTTCGACTCGATGCGGCGCGGCTGAGCCGCGCGGGCGGGGGTCGGCGGCCGGACTTGATCCGGTCGTCCGATCCCGCTACAATGCCGCGTTTCCGAATTCACCCCCTAAAGGAATTGCCATGAAAGCCGGCATTCACCCCGACTACAGAGAAGTGACCGTGACCTGCTCCTGCGGCAACACCTTCAAGACCCGCTCGACGCTGGGCAAGGATGCGCTGCACGTGGAAGTCTGCGCTGCCTGCCATCCGTTCTACACCGGCAAGCAGAAGATCGTCGACACCGCGGGCCGTGTCGAGAAATTCCGCCAGCGCTACGGCATGAAGTAAGCGCC
>DYFW01000103.1 GCA_020725005.1 Thiobacillus denitrificans | reverse complement strand
CGTGCCATGCCGCGCAGGCGCAGCTGCTCGTCGCAGTCCATCACCAGCATCGAAATCGCGCCGTTGCCGTGCAGCTGGAAGGTCAGCCGACCGGTCTGCTTGAGGTTGGCGGCGATCAGGGAAGTGACCGCGGCGAGCTGGCCGAGGAGTTCGAGCACGGGGGGCGGATAGGCGCGGCCGGCGGTCATTTCACGCCAGGCGGCCCCCAGCTGCACCCACGCGCCGCGGACGTCGAGCCGCTCGAAAAGGAAGCCGCGCACGCGGCCGGATGCGATATCCGGGCTGTTCAACCTTGATTCCTCGGTTGAACACGTCCGAGGGCGCGGCTGTGCGGGTGTCTGGCGCGAAGCGACGACGCAGCGGGGTCGTTCCCCGCAAGGAGGAGCGACAAAGCCAGGCGCCCGCACAGACGTGCAAGCGGGCGTGTAGCGATCTCACCCAGAGGGTGAGCGCGATCGAAGGCACAAACGTCAGCAGTCATGCGGCCTCACAAAGACAAAGTAGCGGTCAACCGAGGAATCAAGGTTCAATTGAGCTGCACCCGCTCGCCCCAGGGCACGACGCCCTTGCCCTTGACCAGCCAGATCACCGGATAGTTGGGGGGGGTCTTGGGAAAGACGCCCTGGGCGTCGGTGAAATAGACGAGCATGCCGGGGACACGGTTTTCACGCTCGACCCACTCGAACACCGGGCGGAAATCGGTACCGCCGCCACCTTCGATGCCGGCAGGCAGCTGCAAAGTGTCCCACGGTTCGAACTCCCAGGGCGCCTTGTCCGCGAGGCGGTTGTCGCAGGCGAGCAAGGTGACTTTCGCGCGCACCTGGCCCTTCAGCGCATCGAGCTCGGTGACGAACTCGCGCAATTCATCGTCGGAAATCGAGCCGCTGGTGTCGATCGCGGCGACGACGTCGATGCCCTCGCTCGAGAGCCGCGGCAAGAGCGCGTCGCCCTCGCGGCGCGAGGGGCGGCGCCAGGAATAGTCGTCGCGCTGGTTGACCGCAAAGAAGCGCGCCAGCAATGCGCGCCACGGCAGGCTCGGCGCCAGCAGGTCGTCGACCCAGCGCAGCATCGACTGCGACAGCTTGCCGGCCTGGCGCGCCGCCTGCGCCGCGGCGGCGAGGCGGTTCTTCCATTGCTCGGCGAGTTCCTCGCGCTCGCGCTGCGACAGCGGATCGGGCTTCTGCGAGGCCTGGCCGCCGCTGCCCTCGCGTTCCTCGGCCTCGCTCTGGCCTTCTTTCCCCTGGCCGCCGGATTCGCCGGCCTCGGGGTTGTCCTGGCGCTGGTTGTCGTCGGGGCTCGCACCCGCTTCGCTCTCGTTGTCGAAAAGATGTTCGTCGAAGGATTCTTCCGGCGTGTCCTCCGGAATCATCGGGTAGATTTCTTCCGCCGACAGCGTCATGAAATTCTGGTCGGCGAGAATGCCGTGCAAGGGCGGCTTCATGCCGTCCTCGATCAGCACCAGGTTGACCGCGTGCTCGCACGCGACGTCCCAGCGCCGCTTGACGCGGCCCTGGCGGCGGTGGTCATGGCCCATCGCGCAGTGCATCGCCTCGTGCGCCAGCACGAACTGGGTCTGCGCGAGATTCAGGCTTTCGATGAAACCGGGATTGAAATAGAACGCGCGGGCGTCGGTCGCCGTGGTCTTGCACCACTCGGGCGCCGGCTTCAAGGGCAGGTGCATCACCAGCGAGCCGAGGAAGGGCCGCTCCATGATGAGCCGCGTGCGCGCGGCGGCAAGCTTGGTGAGGACGGGCGCCAGCGCGTCGTCGGCGTCGCTCATGGGATCAGTGCTCGTACAGCACCAGGTCGGCGATGCTGTTCGCCCATTCGGCGAACGCCGGCACCGCGAACAGCGGCCGGCCGACCGCGCGGTGCAGGTCGGAGACCAGCATCACGCCCAGTTCGCGCTGCGGGAAGCGGTGCGCGTACTTGAGGATGTTGCCGTAGATCGTCGCGGCGTTGCCACTGTCGGCGGCCTGCACGGCCTTCCTGACCAGCGCGGCGGCGACGCCGTACTGCAGGTCGACCCCCTGCGGCACCTCGGCGTCCTGGCCGGCGATGATGGCGTCGATGTCGGGCATCTGCGCCATGTTGTCGACGAAGGTCTTGAGCTCCAGTCCGGCCGACTGGCCGACGCAGGCGACGAGCGAATCGGCGAGGAGCTCGGTCTTGTCGAACTTCTGCAGCGCGCGGTGGGCAAACTCCCACGAGCGCGGGCTGGGGAAGGCGATCGGCGTGTGCGCCGGGTCGAAGCTGAACAGCAGATCGGGGCGGAAACGCAGGAAAGCGATCACGCGCGGGTCGATTTCCTCGCTGTGCGCCCAGTGCACCCAGTCGTCGAGGTGGACCTCGACCTCGTAGTGGGTGAAGCGGTTGGCGAGCGGCGCCGGCATCGCGTAGGTGACGCCACGGTCGCCCTGGCGGTTGCCGGCGGCGAAGATCACCCAGCCTTCCGGCACCTGGTACTCGCCGAGGCGGCGGTCGAGAATGAGCTGGTAGGCCGCGGCCGACACGGTGGGCGGCGCCGAGGTGATCTCGTCCAGGAAGAGAATGCCGGACACCCCGTGGCGCACGGCATCCGGCAGCACGGCCGGAATCGACCATTCGACCAGGTTGCCGCTACGGAAGGGAATGCCGCGCAGATCGGTCGGCTCCATCTGGGAGAGGCGAATGTCGATCAGCGGCACGCCGTGCTGCTGCGCGATCTTGGCGACGATCTGCGACTTGCCGACGCCGGGCGGCCCCCACAGCATCACCGGGGTGTGGTGGCCGTCGGTGGCGCTTTCGAATTCGCGGTCGAGGATGGTTTCGATGTGTGAGGGGCGCATGGGGTGTCGGAACAACGGTGAAGTGCGCAAATGATAATCGCTCGTGCCGCCTCGCTCCAGCCTCGCCCTTGATCGGGGTGGGGAGATTTTGCTACCGTGGGCCGAATCCTGAACTTGGAATCGACATGAATTTTTGCAGTGAATGCGGCAGCGCCGTGGTGTTGCGCGTGCCCGACGGCGACCACCTGCCGCGCCACGTGTGCCCCGACTGCGGCACCATCCATTACCAGAACCCCAAGATGGTCGTCGGCTGCATTCCCGAATGGGAAGACAAGGTGCTCTTGTGCCGGCGCGCGATCGAGCCCAGGTACGGGTTGTGGACGCTGCCGGCGGGTTTCATGGAGAACGGCGAAACCACGCTCGAGGGCGCAGTGCGCGAAACCTGGGAAGAAGCCGGCGCGCGCATCGAGATCGGCCGGCTCTACACCCTCTACAACCTGCCGCACATCAACCAGGTGTATTTCATGTTCCGCGCCCGCCTGCTCGACCTCGACTTCCAGCCGGGCATCGAATCGCTCGAAGCGCGGCTCTTCAGCGAAGCGGAAATTCCCTGGGACCAGATCGCCTTCCGCACCGTGCACGCCACGCTGCAGCAGTATTTCAGCGACCGCCGCGCCGGCTCATTCGACTTTCACTTCGGCGACATCCGCAGCCGCTGAGCCTCAGGCGGCGGCAGCGAGTTGTTCGCGCCCGACCACCTCCATCCCGACGCGCAGCCAGCCGTCGTGGTTTTCCTGCACCTCGCCGAGGCGCAGCCGGTAGGCCACGTCGCCCTCGCGCAGGCTCAGTGCCGCGCCTTCGCGATAGTGCGCGGCAGGAATCAGAAGGTGGCTCATGCCATGCTCGGTGGACGTCATCGGCAGCAGCACGCCCCACAGCCTGTCCGCCCCCGCGACCGCCTGCTGCCCGTCCGGAACGATCTCGACCCGCTTGGGATGCCGCGACAGGCGCTCGGTGCCGACCAGGTAATGGCCGTTTTCCTCTCGCGTCCAGCGCGTGGCGAGGATCTGCCAGGTGTTCTCGGCAGGGTCGAGGTTGACGGCGATGAGACGACCGTTCGGTACCGCACGCGCCTCCGGCAAGATCAGGCCCATGCCTTCCGCGCTTTCGTCGCGCAGCATCCAGGGCTCGAGCGAGAGCAGGCGGTCGGAGGCGTCGGGATGCGTCAGCACCGCGAGAATGTTGTCGATCCCCAGGGTCACCCAGGCGCTGCCGAACCGGTGCGAGCGATGGCGGTTGCGCCGCACGCCGCCGCGCTCGATCAGGCTGGCGACCTGGCGCGCCAGGTCACGCTGCGCTGCCGGCGGCTGTTCGGATTTCAGCGTGTCGATCACCCCGCGCAGGCCGAAATAGCGCAGCCGCTTGCCTTCGATGAGCGCATCGCCCAGAACGCTGGCGCCTTCGTCGAGCGAGAGGTCGATCACATGGGTATGCGTATGCCGCAAGGGCTTGGCCGAAGGCAGCGGCAATTGCCTGCAGGCTTCGATCAGGGCGGCGATCGATTCGATTTCCTCGGGGCGATAGCCGAGCGGATTCACCAGGCCCATCGTCACCGTCAAAGCAAATTCGCGCGCACAACTGGTCTCCCCGCCCCCCAGCGGCACCGCCTGATGGGCCGAACCGTCGCGCTCGATCAGGCGGTAGATGCGGTTGACACGCCGCCAGGCCGACGCGGCCGGCGTGCGCGACTGGTGGTATTCCCAGCGCATGGTCTGGCGCGCATAGAAAAGCGCATGCGCCGCGATGTCGGCGATATGGGGACGCAGTCCGGCGTGCGGCGCATCACGGCAGGCCTGCTTCAACAGGCCCAGCCAGGCGTCGGCCATCTGCACCCAGTAGCTCCAGGTTTCGCGCCACAACGCCTGGCGCGCCAAGCGGAAGGTCGACTGGTTGCGCACATACTGCTCGACCACGGCGCGCTGCAGCGGCAACCCCGCCGCCTCGATGCAAAGCAGGGATTTCATGCGCGTCGTCGTCGCCGGCACGTGTTCCGCGTTGAAGCGTTCGAGGCCCTCGGTCAGCGCATGATGGGTATCGTAGTCCGAGTCGAACGACAGGCTCCGCAGCCATTTTTCGGTGGCCTTCACCGTAGCGAAGGGCGAACCTGCCGCCGCCTTGCGGCGACGCGTGATCATGTTCAGCATCTCGAAGCGGTCGCTCATGTCCTGATTTGCATAACAGTCATGTTCTTCCATAAGCAGAATTTATGCCATATTCCTGCAGTCATTCATGTGTTCTTGCTGTCGCAATTTTTGCAGGGACGCAACGTTTTACGCACTCATTTGCCCATGAAAATCCATCATTGGTTGTCGAATACGTGACACCCTGATTCGGACAAAATCCTGATCCACCGCTACAATGCGCGCCGCGAAGCGCGGCCGGAGCCAAAACCGGCGATGATTGAAGGAAGGTAGCAATATGGAAGCGTGGCCGAGCGGTTTAAGGCACCGGTCTTGACAATGCCGCACGCGGCATTGCGGCGCAGGCTAACCTGCGCAGCAGGTTAAGCGCGAAGCGCGGCCGGAGCCAAAACCGGCGATGATTGAAGGAAGGTAGCGATATGGAAGCGTGGCCGAGCGGTTTAAAGCACCGGTCTTGACAATGCCGCACGCGGCATTGCGGCGCAGGCTAACCTGCGCAGCAGGTTAAGCGCGAAGCGCGGCCGGAGCCAAAACCGGCGATGATTGTAGGAAGGTATAATATGGAAGCGTGGCCGAGCGGTTTAAGGCACCGGTCTTGAAAACCGGCGATGGCGCAAGCCATCCGTGAGTTCGAATCTCACCGCTTCCGCCACCGCCCCTACATGCCAGCCGGCATATATTTTCCCGCGTGCCATGCGAGAATCCTGCCATGGCACGCCCATCCCTGCTCACGACCCATGACCACGACCGCGACAGCGCGGGCATGACCTATGTCTATCCGGTCGTGTCGCGCCGCGCCGGCGGTGTGTCGGTCGGCATCAACCTCAATCCGAACAACGCCTGCAACTGGGCCTGCGTGTACTGCCAGGTGCCCAATCTCACGCGCGGCACGGCGCCGGAAATCGACCTTGCCCGACTCGAGCGCGAATTGCGCGCGATGCTCGCCGATATCCTGCAGGGCGACTTCCTGCAGGCCTGCGTACCCGAAGGCGCGCGCCGGCTCAACGACATCGCGCTGTCTGGCAACGGCGAGCCGACCAGCGCGACAGTCTTCCCGCAGGTGATCGACCTGATCGGCCGCGTCATGACCGATCTCGACATCGCCGGAAAGATCAAGCTGGTGCTCATCACCAACGGCAGCCTCGCCGACCGCCCGCGCGTGCAGGCCAGCATCCGCAAGATGGCCGATCTCAACGGCGAGGTCTGGTTCAAGTTCGATAGCGCCACCGCGACCGGGATGCGCGCGATCAACCAGACGCGCATCGCGCCGGAGAAGCAGTTCGAGCGGCTGGCCGCCACCGCGCGGCTGTGTCCGACCTGGCTGCAGACCTGCGTGTTCGCGCTCGACGGCAAGCCGCCGTCGGAAGCCGAGCAGGCGGCGTATCTCGCGGCGGTCAGACGCATCCGCAGTGAAGGCATCCCGGTGCGGGGCGTGCTGCTCTACGGCCTCGCGCGCCCGTCGATGCAGCCGCAGGCGCCCCGTCTTGCCGCCCTGCCCGCCGCGTGGCTCGAAGCCTTCGCCGACAGGATTCGTGCCGCGGGTCTACCCGTCAAGGTGTCGCCATGATCCACGGCATCGGCACCGATCTCCTCGACGCGCGGCGCATCCGCGACGGTCTTGCGCGCTTCGGCGAACATTACGCCGACCGCCTGCTCGCCCCCGCCGAGCACGCCGGCTACTACGCCAGCGCCGACCCGGCGCGCTACCTCGCCAAGGCCTTCGCCGCGAAGGAGGCGTTCGCCAAGGCCTGCGGCACCGGACTGCGCCCGCCGGTCACGCTGCGGAACATCGCCGTGCTGCGGAACACGCTGGGCAAACCGCGCTTCGAATGCGCACCGGAACTCATGGGCTGGCTCGCCGATCGCGGCGTCACCTCGCACCATGTTTCGCTGTCGGACGAGGGCGACCTCGTCCTCGCCTACGTCATCCTGGAGCAATCATGACGCCGCGTTTACTCAAGGAGCGCCCATGACGCTCGGCCCCCTCATGCTCGACGTCGCCGGCACCGAACTCACCGACGACGACCGCCGCCGCCTCAGCCACCCGCTGGTCGGCGGCGTGATCCTGTTTTCCCGCAACTACCGCGACCCGGCACAACTCGCCGCGCTCACCGCCGAGATCCACGCGCTCAAATCCGCGCCGCTCTTGATCGGCGTCGATCACGAGGGCGGGCGCGTGCAGCGCTTCCGGGAGGGCTTCACCCGCCTGCCGCCGATGCGCGCCTTCGGCGCCATCTGGAACGAGCATCCCCAGCGCGCGCGCGAACTGGCGCGCGAGACCGGCTACGTGCTGGCGGGCGAACTGCGCGCGCACGGCGTCGACTTCAGCTTCGCGCCGGTGCTCGACCTCGATTACGGCGCCTCGTCGGTGATCGGCGACCGTGCCTTCCACGCCGACCCGCACGCCGTGTTCGAGCTCGGCCAGGCGCTGATGCTCGGCATGAAGGATGCCGGCATGGCCGCGTGCGGCAAGCACTTCCCCGGCCATGGCTACGTCAAGGCCGATTCGCACGTCGACATCCCGGTCGACCCCCGCACCCTGGCCGACCTCGCGATCGCCGATCTCGTGCCCTTCCGCCTGATGATCGAGGCCGGGCTTGCCGCCGTGATGCCAGCACACGTGATCTATCCGGAAGTCGACAGCAGGCCGGCCGGCTTCTCGCGGGTGTGGCTGCACCAGGTGTTGCGCCGGCAGCTCGGTTTCGACGGTGCGATCTTCAGCGACGACCTCTGCATGGCGGGCGCATCGGAGGCAGGGGGTATCGTCGCGCGCGTCACCGCGGCGCTCGCGGCCGGCTGCGACATGGCGCTGGTGTGCAACCGCCCCGACCTGGCCGACGAGGTGCTGGCGAAGCTCGAGGTCGACTGGCCGGCGCCGGCGCGCGCGCGCCTGGCCCGTATGCACGGCCACCCGCACCCTCTGTCGATGACGCAGCTGCGCGAATCGGCGCGCTACGCCAACGCGCTGCACCACATCGCCGGCCTCGGCGTGAACTCCGGCGACCTCGACCTGCAGATCGACCCCACCGACTACTGTGGACGCGCATAGCCACGACCACGCGCATCACGGCCACGGCAGCGGCAACACGCTCGTCCTCGCGCTGCTGCTGACGCTGGGCTTCGCCGCGGTCGAAGCGGTCGTCGGCTGGTGGTCGGGGTCGCTCGCGCTGCTGGCGGATGCCGCCCACATGCTCACCGACAGTTCCGCGCTCGCGCTCGCCGTCGCCGCGGCCCGGCTCGCGCGACGCCCGCCCAGCCTGCGGCATTCCTACGGGTTGGCGCGTGCCGAGGTGCTCGCCGCGCTCGTCAACAGCCTGTTGATGCTGGTGCTGATCGCCTTCATCGTCCACGAAGCCATCCAGCGCCTCGACAGTCCGCGTGACATCGCGGGCGAGGCCGTCGTCGTCGTCGCCGTCATCGGGCTCGCCGTCAACCTCGTCGTCGCCTGGGTGCTGCATCGCGGCGAGCAGACGCTCAACAGCCGCGCCGCGCTGCTGCATGTGCTCGGCGACGCGCTGGGCTCGGTCGCCGCGATCGCCGCCGGCGTCGTCGTCGTCGCCACCGGCTGGACACCGATCGACCCGCTGCTGTCGCTGTTCGTCGCGGTGCTCATCGGCGTCGCCGCGCTGCGCCTCCTGCGCGAAGTCGTGCACGTGCTGATGGAAGGCGTGCCGCTGCACCTGCAACTCGACGCCATCGGCCGCGACCTCGCCACGCTCGACGGCGTCGTCCACGTGCACGACCTGCACGTATGGACGCTGTCGTCCGGCACGATCGCGCTGTCCGCCCATCTCGAAATCCGTCGGCTGGAAGACTGGCCGGCGATTCTCGATGCCGCCCGCCTCACCCTGGACGCCCGCCACGGCATCCGCCACGTCACCCTGCAGCCCGAAGTGCCCGTCGCCCAGCCGCTGCGGCG
>DYFW01000388.1 GCA_020725005.1 Thiobacillus denitrificans | reverse complement strand
TTTTCTTCAAGATCGGCTTCCCGTGGATCGTGCTGGCCGCCGGCATCCTCGGCGCCATCGGCGGCAAACTGCTGCCCGCCAAGTTCAAGGCAGGCGGCGGCGGGCATGGCGCGTCCGGCAAGTCACACGGCCCGGCCATCATCGACGACGACACGCCGCCGCCCGCCCACGCGAAGTTCTCGTGGGGCAAGACCCTCGCGCTGACCGCGATCTTCGTGGCGATCTGGGGCGGCGCGCTGCTGGCGCTGCAGGGCCAGCCGACGCTCGCGGCAATGGGCGAATTCTTCACCAAGGCCGCCTTCCTCTCCATCGGCGGCGCCTATGCCGTGCTGCCCTACATTTACCAGGGCGCGGTCGAACATTTTGCCTGGGTGACCGGCCCGCAGATCATGGACGGACTGGCGCTCGGCGAAACCACGCCGGGACCGCTGATCAAGTTCGTCACCTGGGTCGGCTATCTCGGCGCCGTCGACAAGGCGGTATTTGCCTCGCCCGTCGTCGCCGGTGTGACGGGCGCGGCGGTGGCGACCTTCTTCACCTTCCTGCCGAGCTTCTGGTTCATCATCGCCGGTGGCCCGATGGTCGAGGCGACGCGCGGCGAGCTCAAGTTCACCGCGCCGCTCACCGCGATCACCGCTGCCGTCGTCGGCGTGATCCTGAACCTCGCCATGTTCTTCGCCTGGCACACCTTCTGGCCAAAGGCCAGCGAAGCGGCACCCTTCTCCGGACCGTTCGAGTGGCTGCCGGTGATCGTCGCCATCGCCGCCTTCCTCGCGCTCTGGAAATACAAGCAGGACATCATGAAGGTCATCGGCGCCTGCGCGCTGCTCGGCCTTGCCTACTCTTTCTTCATGTGAGGAATAACACCATGTCCTACGACATCAAACCCCTCTCCTGCAATCCGGGCACCATCACCGGCATGTCGGAAAAGATCATCGTCAGCCACTGGGAGAACAACTACAGCGGCGCGGTGAAGCGGCTCAACGCCATCGAGACGCAA
>DYFW01000001.1 GCA_020725005.1 Thiobacillus denitrificans | reverse complement strand
AGGTCCATGTAGCACAGCACGTGCTCGCGCCCCTGCTGCAGCGCCGACTGCAGCAGGCGATCCAGGCGGTGCTCGAACTCGCGGCGATTGATCAGTCCGGTGAGCACGTCGTGGCTCGCCTGGTAGGTCAGGCGCGCCGTCGCCTGGTCGATTTTCTCCTGCATCTGGTCCTGTATCGCCTGCAGGTGCGCCGCCATCTCGTTGACGCCGCGCTGCAGTTCTCCCAGCTCGGCGCGTCCCGTCACCTCGACGCGCTCGTTGAAATGGCCGTCACCGATGCGCTTGACCACGCGACCGAGATCGAGAATCGGGCCGGTGATCTGGCGCCCGATGCGCCAGGCAAGGAAAACGCTCACGGCCAGGCCCGCGAACAGGATCAGGAGATTGTCGCGGATCGCCTCGTATTGGCTGAATTGCGTCGTTTGCCGCGACACGCTCAGGCCCACCCAGCCGAGCAAGGGTGAAACCGCCTGCACCGATATCTCGTGCCCGTCGCCCAACGCGAAATCGTCGACCGCCACTTCGGTCCGGGTGATCGGCGCGTAGTAGACCAGCCGGTCCGGGTACTCGACCAAATGCAGGTGGTCGGCGGGCAGGCCGGCGCGCGCGGGTTCGCGCCACGCGCCGTCGCCGACCGCCACCAGCCGCGCGCCTGCTTCGTCGAACACCGCGACGCCGAGCACATCGGGCTCGACGGCGGTCTTCTCGAGCAGGTTCCGCAGCACCTCGGCATTGCTGGTCGTCACGCCGTATTCGGCGGCCGGCGCCAGTTGGCGCGTCATCGCCGCCGCGCGCGCGCGCAGCGATTCGTCGAGATCATCGATCTTGCCGCTGATGAGCTGGAACATGAGCAGCACGCCGATGATCGCCACGGGCACCAGGGCGAGGCCGATCACACGGCCGCGAATTCCGATACTAATCGTCCTCATGGACGCACCCCCATGCGTTTTTCCAGCTCGGCTTCCGCTGGCAGGGCATACCCCAGCGAGCGCCCGACCTTGTCGTTGACGGAAACACTGAAATAGACGGGATAGGCCGGTGCGGGCAGACGCACGGCCGTACCCTGCACCGCGGCGATGACCGCCTCCGCCGCCTGCCGGCCGATCTGTTCGGGGCTGGCGTGCAGCGACAGCATCGCGCCCGCGCGCGTCATCGAGCGCGAATAGCCGACGACCGGCACGCGGTAGCGATACGTGGTGAGAAAGGCGCTCTGTGCCGTGCTGCGGTTGAACACCTGCGGATCGGCGACCGCCAGCAACACGTCGACGTCGGGCAGCACGCCTTCCAGCGTGGGCAGCAGCCGCCCCTCGTCCGGCAGGATCGCCGGCACCAGGCCGAGGCCGTGCGCGCGCAGGGCCGCGTCCAGCTCGCCGACCAGGCCGGCTTGCGCGGCGCTCAGCACCACGCCCACCCGCCTGGCGTCGGGCAGCGCCAGGCGGATCAGGGCCGCCTGGCGCTCGAAGGGCTGGTCGATGTAGACGGCCGAGACATCGCGGCGCCCTCCCTCGGCGAGCAGTGTCCTGCCAGCGCTGAGGAACCAGGCGCGCGGCACCATTGCCGCCAATACCGGGGTACGGATTGGCAGGGCGGCGACCGCCTCGACCGCGCGCACGCCGACGGTCACGACGAGATTCGCGCCATGGAGACTGGCGGCCGACACACTGTCGGCGTACACCGGATAGAAGCCGTGCGGGCTGGGGTCGAGCTGGCTGCGGAACCCCTGGTAGGCTTCCTGGTAGGGGGGGCTGTCTTCGCTCAGCACCACGGCGATGCGTGCCGCGAGCGCCTGCCCGGCCAAAAGCAGGCAGACTCCGATCAGCAGCAGCCGCAGGATGCCGGCGAAGGGGGGTGCGCCGCGCGCCGGTCGCAGGGTCAAAGTCCCCCCTGTGTCGCAGCCCACAGGCAGGCGCCCTTGCTTTCCTTGTCGATCGCCGCGAGCAGGGCGGCGTGGGCCGCCAGGTCCTCGGCGCTGGCCTGGGCGCGCACCGGCCGCGGGCGGTTGCGGCTGCCCCCCGCGTCACGCCGTGCCTGTCCGGCGTCGAGTCCGATCGACAGGCTTTCCTGGCCGCGCGTCAGCGCCAGATACACCGCTGCCAGCAGTTCGCAGTCGAGCAAGGCGCCGTGCAGGGTGCGTGCCGCATTGTCGATGCCGTAGCGCTTGCACAGCGCGTCGAGGTTGTTGCGCTGCCCGGGGTGCAGCGCCTTGGCCATCGCCAGCGTGTCGGTGACGCCGCTGCACCAGTTGGCAAGCGGCGCCATGCCGAGCAGGCGCAGTTCCATGTCGAGAAAACCGACGTCGAAGGGCGCGTTGTGGATGATGAGCTCGGCGCCTTGGATGTAGTCGACGAACTCCTGCGCCACGTCGGCGAAGCG
The DNA here is from genome assembly GCA_020725005.1 of Thiobacillus denitrificans. GTDB lineage: Bacteria > Pseudomonadota > Gammaproteobacteria > Burkholderiales > Thiobacillaceae > Thiobacillus > Thiobacillus denitrificans_G. The sequence continues at coordinate 65,429 of DYFW01000001.1, read as the reverse complement.
CGGCTTGTCGGCGAGGAACTCGGGCGTGATGCCGTGCACCTGCATGGCGCCGGCGTCGATGTCGCGCTCGGGGTTCAGGTAGCGGTGCAGATGGTTGCCAGTGAGCCGGCGATTGACCATCTCGACCGCTGCCACCTCGATGACGCGATGCCCCTGGTTGGGGTCGAGGCCGGTGGTCTCGGTGTCCAGAATGATTTGCCGCATGTTCCGCTTCAGTGTTGTTGTTGTGCCTGCAGCACGCCCTGGTTGGCGAGTTGGTCGGCGCGCTCGTTTTCCGGATGGCCGGCGTGGCCGCGCACCCATTTCCATTCGATCTGGTGCAGTTGCGCGAGCGCGTCGAGCTGCAGCCACAGGTCCTGGTTCTTGACTGGCTTGCCGTCGGCGGTGCGCCAGTTGCGCCGCTTCCAGCCCGCCATCCACTCGCTCACGCCCTTCTGCACGTATTGCGAGTCGGTGTGCACCTCGACCTTCGACGGCCGCTTGAGCGCCTCCAGCGCGCGGATGACCGCGGTCATCTCCATGCGGTTGTTGGTCGTGTTCGCCTCGCCGCCGCAGATTTCCTTGCGATGGCCGCCCGACACCAGCAGCGCGCCCCAGCCGCCCGCACCGGGGTTGCCCTTGCAGGCGCCGTCGCTGTAGATGTAGATGGTATCAGCGCTCACGGCGTATCCGGTACTGGCTGAGGTTGACGACCTTGGCCGCGGGGGACAGCAGGCGCTGCGTCACCGGGGTTTTCCATTGCGGCAGGATGACGTGCATGCCGTGCACGCGCTTGATCGCCTGCAGGAAATACACGCCGCCGCCCATTGCCCACCAGCGGTCGCCGGCCGGCTCCATGAAGCGCAGCCGGCGCAGCCAGTTTTCGCGGTTGATCGGCGGCCGGTAGCAGCACATGCTGCCGGCGGCGACCTCCAGCCCCAAGAGTTCCATCCAGTCCTTCACCCGCGACAGGTTGAGGAAATTGCCGTTCCATGGATAGCCGCGCTCGCCGCCCAGCAGCATGCGCGCGAGCCCCCACAGGCTGCGCGGATTGAAGCCCGACAGCACCAGGCGCCCTTCCGGCCGCAGCACGCGCTCGGCCTCGCGCAGCACCTGATGCGGATTGGCACTGAACTCGAGCACGTGCGGCAGCAGCAGCAGGTCCAGCGACTGGTTCTCGAACGGCAGGAACATGGGATCGGCACGCACCGTGGCGGGCGCCTCGACGGCACAGGTCACGCGCAGGGGAATGCGGCTGTTGCGCAGGAAATCGATATGCGGCAGCCCGACCTGCACCGCGTTGAAGCCGAACACGTCGGACACGGCGTCGTCGAAATAGCGCTGCTCGCGGAACAGCAGGTGCTGCCCCAGGGGGGATTCAAACCATTCCGTATTCAACCTGGATAACATAGCCTGTCCCTGTTTCGTTGCAATTCACTGCCTGCCATGTTGACCCTCGTTCCCCTGCCCGCGTTCGACGACAACTACATCTGGGTGTGGCACGACGGCATCCACGCCATGGCCGTGGATCCCGGCGACCCGGCGCCGCTGCTCGATTTCCTCGATGCCGGCGGGCTCACGCTGAGCGCCCTTCTCATCACCCACCACCACCGCGACCATACCGGCGGCAACCCCCTGCTGCGCCAGCGTACCGGCTGCGCCATCCACGCCCCGGACAACCCGCGCATCCCCGCCGTCACCCACGTCGTGCGTGGCGGCGACATCGTACACATTCCGGCGCTCGGCCTGCGCTTCGACGTGATCGCCACGCCCGGCCACACGCTCGACCATGTCAGCTACGTCGGCCACGGCTGCCTGTTCTGCGGCGACACCGTCTTCGGCTGCGGCTGCGGCAAGCTGTTCGAGGGCACGCCGGCGATGATGGCCGCGAGCCTGGACGCCATTTTAGCCCTGCCGGATGAAACGCGGGTCTGCTGCGCGCACGAATACACGCTCGCCAACATTGCCTTCGCCAAGACGATAGACGGCGCCAACCCGGCCCTGCTCGAGCGCGAGCGTGCCGATCGCGCCCTGCGCGCGCAGCATCGCCCCACCCTGCCCTCCACCCTGGCGCTGGAACGGGCGACCAATCCCTTCCTGCGCTTTCATGACGCCGACATGACGGCTTTCGCGGCGCGCCGGCTCGGCCGCCCGCATCCGACGCCCGCCGAAGTCTTTGGCGCGATCCGCGCCGCCAAGGACGCGTGGGACGGTTGACCGGGCCTGTGTCCGGCGCTTAGCATGCAGCCATGCCGCAACCGTTCCATCCGCTTTTACGCCTGCTGGCCGCCGCACTGACGCTGGCCGCGTGCCCGCCGGCGCTGGCTGTCGAGACGCCCGCCCTCATCCAGATGGAGTGGGCCCGCGACACCGACGCGCCCGCCTACGCGTCCGACGCGAAGCCGGACGACGTCTGGCAGCGCCTGCGCAACGGCTTCGGCATCGACGATGCGGCGCGGCCGAACCCGCTGGTCGCCACCCATCAGGCCTGGTTCGCCGCCCGCCCGGACAACGTCGCCCGCCTCGCCGAGCGCGCCCGCCCCTATCTCTATCACATCGTCGAGGAAGTCGAGCGTCGCGGCATGCCGATGGAGCTCGCGCTGCTGCCGATGATCGAGAGCGCCTTCGTGCCGACGGCGCTGTCGCGCTCGGCCGCCTCCGGCATCTGGCAGTTCATTCCCTCGACCGGCCGCCTCTACGGCCTGAAGCAGGATCACTGGTACGACGGCCGCCGCGACTTCACCGCCGCGACCAGCGCCGCGCTCGACTATCTCGGCAAGCTCTTCCTCGATTTCGGCGACTGGCAGCTGGCGCTGGCCGCCTACAACTGCGGCGAGGGCTGCATCGCGCGCGCGATCCAGCGCAACGCCCAGCTGGGCCTGCCCACCGACTATGCCAGCCTCACGCTGCCGGACGAGACGCGCAACTATGTGCCCAAGCTGCTCGCGCTGCGCAATGTCATGCGCGACCCGGCCGCACACGGCGTCGCCATCCGGCCGCTGTCGAACGCCCCCTATTTCAGCCAGGTCACGGTTAACGCCAGCCTCGACCTGCATGCCGCGGCGCGCCTGGCGAACATGAACAGCGACGAGTTCTACGCGCTCAACGCCGCGTTTCCGCGCAAGCTCATCCGTTCCGACACGCCGGTGAACCTTTTGGTGCCGGTCGACAAGGCCGACACCTTCCAGCGCAACCTCGAAGCCGGCGAATGGGATTCGTGGCAACCCTATCCGGCCCGGAAGGGTGAACGCCCCGAGGATATCGCCCGGCGCTTCGGCATCAGCGTGGCGCGCCTGCTCGAGCACAACCCGGTGCAGTTGAAACGCGGCAAGCTGGAGAACGCACAGATCATCCTCGTGCCGTCGCGCCGCCACGCAAACGCCCCGGCCAGCGCATCCGGCGCCGCCGGGCACGTCGCCGCACCCGGCGACACCCTGTTCGGCATCGCCCGCCGCCATGGCCTGACGGTGGATCAGCTGGTCGCGGCCAACCCCGGCCTCGACGCCGCGTCCCTGCGGCCGGGCCAGACACTGCGCCTCGCCACGGCCACGCCCGAGGCATCGCTGAAACCGGTCAGCCTGCGCCAGGCCGATGCCCCGGCGCGTCCCGCCCGCTACACCGTACAGCGCGGCGACACCCTGTTCGGCATCGCGCGCAACCACGACCTCCGGGTGGCCGACTTGCAGGCCTGGAACCCGGCCTTGGCCGATTCATCCGCGCTGCGCCCCGGCCAGACCCTGATCGTCGCCCAGCCCTGATCGGCTCAGCCGGGCGGCGGCGGTTCGTCGCGCTTGTCCGACATCACCAGCGTCATCCCCACCGCAGCAAGCACCATCCACAGCACCGCCGCCCAGATGCCGAGCGCGTCCGACAGCGGCCCCATGAAGAACAGCGTCAACATGGCGACGGCGAGGATGCCGTTGCCGATCCAGAAATTGCGACTGTGCTTGTCCGGGGTCACGTAGGTTTCCTTGCCTGATCAGTTCGTCTGCGCCGCCACCCAGTGACAGCGCGCCCAATGCCCGTCGCCCAGCTCGGTTTTATCCGGATAGGTCTCGCGGCAGACCGCGCTGGCGTGCGCGCAGCGCGGATGGAAATGGCAGCCCGTTGGCGGATTCAGCGGCGAAGGCTGGTCGCCTGCAAGCCGAATGACGCCCACGCCCGTCCCCGGTTCGATGCGCGGCACCGCGCTCACCAGCGCCTGCGTGTAGGGATGGCGCGGCGCGCGCAGCACGTCGGAGGCGCTGCCGTGCTCGACGATGCGGCCGAGGTACATCACCGCGACTTCGTGCGCGAGGTACTCGACCACCGCCAAGTTGTGGGTGATGAAGAGGTAGGCGAGCCCGAGCGCGTCCTGCAGGTCGCGCAGCAGGTTGAGGATCTGCGCCTGCACCGAGACGTCGAGCGCGCTGGTCGGTTCGTCGCAGATCACCAGCCGCGGCGACACGGCGAGCGCGCGCGCGATCGCGATGCGCTGGCGCTGGCCGCCGGAAAAGGCGTGCGGGTAGCGGCTGCCGGCGTCGTCCGGCAATCCCACCTGGGCGAGCAGGCGCGCCACGGCGGCGCGGCGTTCCCCCGGCACGCCCACCCCGAGCGCGTCCATGCCCTCGAGCAGGATGTCGGCGACGCGCATGCGCGGGTTCAGCGAGCCGAAGGGATCCTGGAACACCATCTGCGCCTGCCGCCGCAGGCTGCCGAGGTTCGCCGACGTGATGGTTTCGCCCGCGAGCGTGACCGCGCCGGCGCTGGGCTCGATGAGGTGCAGCAGCGCCTTGCCCACGGTCGTCTTGCCGCAGCCCGACTCTCCGACGAGCGCGAGCGTGCGCCCGGCGGCGATCGCGAACGAAACGCCGTCGACCGCGCGCACGTGGCCGACGGTGCGCTGGATCAGGCCGCGGCGGATCGGGAAATGCACCTTGAGATCGTCGACCGCGAGCAGCGGCGCGGCGGCCTTCACCGCACGCGCCGCGCCGGCGCCGCGCGCGGCCGCCACCGGCAGGCTGCCGGCGAAATGGCAGCGCACGCGCTGCCCGCCGAGCGTCTGCCAGCCTGGCGACTCGGTGCGGCAGCGGTCCTGCGCGTAGGGACAGCGCGGTGCAAAGCGGCACCCGGTGAACACGGCGTCGAGCGGCGGCACTTGGCCGGGAATCGTCGTGAGGCGCCCGCCGTCGCCGGATCGCGGCAGCGCCTCGAACAGCATGCGGCTGTAGGGATGCTGCGGCGACGCGAAGAACGCGTCGCGCACGCCCTCCTCGACCAGCTCGCCGGCGTACATGACGCCGACACGATCCGCGTTGCCGGCAACCACGCCCAGATCGTGCGTGATCAGGAGCATGCCCATCTGCCGCGCGGCCTTGAGCCGGCGCAGCACGTCGAGCACCTGCGCCTGGATGGTCACGTCGAGCGCCGTCGTCGGTTCGTCGGCGATCAGGAGTTTCGGTTCGCCGGCGAGCGCCATCGCGATCATCGCGCGCTGGCGCAGGCCACCGGAAAGCTCGAAGGGATAACTGTCGAGCCGGCGCTCGGCGTCGGGCACGCCGACCGCGTCGAGCAGGGCCCGCGCGGCATCACGCGCGGGCCGCCCGGCAAGCCCCCGGTGGCGCGCCAGCACTTCGACGATCTGGCGCCCCACGGTGACGACCGGGTTCAGCGCCAGCATCGGCTCCTGGAAAATCATCGCCATGCCGCCGCCGCGCACGTCGCGCATGGCGCGCTCGGGCAGCGCCCGCACGTCGGTGCCGCCCAGCACGATGCTGCCTGCTGCCAGCCTGCCGCCCTCGGGCAGCAGGCGCATCAGCGAGAGCGCGGTCATCGACTTGCCCGACCCCGACTCGCCGAGCAGCGCATAGGTTTCACCCACGGCGATGTGGAAACTGACATCATCGACCACGCGCGCCCCGCCGATCTCGGTGACGAGTCCTTCAACTTGCAGCAGCGGCTTCATCATCGGCGCCCCTGCTGGCGCGGGTCGAAGGCATCGCGCACGCCGTCGGCAAACAGGTTGGCGGCGAGCACCAGCGTGAACATGAACACGAAGGCGGCGACGAGCTGCCACCAGACGATGGGCTCGCGCGCGAGCTCCAGCCGTGCGCCGTTGATCATGTTGCCCCAGCTGTACATCGAAGGGTCGACGCCGACGCCGACGTAGGACAGCACCGCTTCGGCGAGCACCAGGCCGGAAAAATCGAGCACGATCGCGATCAGCACCAGGTGGAAGACGTTGGGGAAGATGTGGCGGCCGAGGATGCGCGCGTGCGACACGCCGAAGGCGCGCGCTGCCTCGACGTAGTCGAGCGTGCGCAGTTTCAGCGTCTCGCCGCGCAGCAGGCGGGCGAGGCCCGTCCAGCTCGTCACGCCCATGATGAGGCATAGCGCCAGCAAGCGAATGTCGGCGCGCGCGGCGGCGGTGTCGAACAGTTCCGGATTCGATTCAATGTACACCTGCACGATCAGCACCGCCGCGGCGATCAGCAGCACGCCGGGGATGGAATTGAGCACGGTGTAGACGTACTGGATGACGTCGTCGACCCAGCCGCGGAAGTAGCCGGCGGCGATGCCGAGCCCGATCGCCAGCGGCAGCGTGACCAGCGTGGTGAGGGTGCCGATCACCAGCCCGGTGCGGATGCTCTTCAGGCTGATGTAGAGCACGTCCTGCCCGACCTTGTCGGTGCCCAGCACGTGGTAGCCCGCCGCCAGCTGGACGAGGGTCGCGCCCAGCACCGCGAGCAGCGCCAGCACGACGACGACGGTGCGCGCGGGCCAGCCCAGCGTGCCGTGCCGCCAGCCGGCGAGCCACGCCGCCAGCGCGACCCGCCGCCGGCGCGCATCCCAGGCGGCGACCAGCCCGAACGCGATCAGGCCGGCCGCCAGCCCCTCGACAACGCCCCGCAGCACGCGTCGCGCAATGTCGGGCAGGCGCTCGTCGGGATGGGCGAGATGCGCGCCGCCGTATTGCAGCCGCGGATAGTCGCGCACCCGCTCGCCGTCGCGCTCGATGAATTCCTTCGCGTAGAGCTGCATCGCCAGCGGCGCCGAATAGGTCTTCTCCTTCTGCGTCCGCAGCGCGCCGAGCAGCGCGTCGAACACCGACAGCACCTCGACCGAATACTGCGGATTGCCGGGCGCGCTGTCGGGCAGCCTTTCCCGGTAATGCAGCGAATCCAAAAGTCCGATGACGACGAACACGCCCAGCACCAGCGCCGCGCCCATCGCCATCGGCCGCTGCGCGACGCTGCGCCAGGGCGCACGCAGGTGTTCCTGCCGGCGGATCGCCCACGCCAGCACGGCGCCCGCCGCCAGCAGCACGAATACCAGGGCGTCGGTCCACAGGACGACGGGCAGATACGTCATTGCAGCCTCACCCGCGGGTCGACCCACGAATACGAAATGTCGGTGAGGATGAGACCGACGATGTAGAGGAAGGCCCCCAGGAAGACCATCGCGCGCACCACCGCGAAATCCTGCGCCTGGATCGCATCGATGGTGTAGCTGCCCAGGCCCGGAATGCCGAAGAAGGATTCGGTGATGAGGCTGCCCATGAAGAGCAGGGGCAGGACGACCACCGCACCGGTAAGGATGGGGATCATCCCGTTCTTGAGCACGTGGTGGAACAGGACGCGCGCTTCCGGGAGCCCCTTGGCGCGCGCGGTGCGCACATAATCCTTGCCGATTTCCTCGAGAAAGATGGTGCGGTACCAGCGCGCGCCGCTGCCGATCCCGGAGACGACGCCGACCAGTACCGGCAGCACGATGAACTTCCAGGCAGCGATGCCGTCGGCGAAGCCGGAAATCGGCAGCAGGTTCCACAGCTTGGCGATGAAGTACTGCCCGGCGATGATGTAGAAAAGCCCCGAGATCGACATCAGCACCACGCACAGCACCACGCCGCCGACGTCGAGATAGCTCGCGCGGAAGAACACCATCAGGAGCGCGAAGCTGATGTTGACCAGAAGGCCGATGACGAAGACCGGCAGCGCGATCGCGAGGCTTGGTCCCATGCGGGTCCGGATTTCGGTGCCGATGTCGCGACCGTCGTCGCCCTTGCCGAACTCGAACGCGAACATCGCCGCCGAATGCCGGAAGAAGATGGTGTCGGTGAGCTGCGCCATGCCCGCGGCGTCGCGGTTGAGCAGCAGCGGGCGGTCGTAGCCGTGCTCGGTCTTCCAGCGCTCGATCGCCTCCGGCGTCACGTGCTTGGCGCCGAGCTGCAGCCGCGCCATGTCGTCCGGCGTGTTGACGACGAAGAACAGCGTGAAGGTGAGCAGGTTCACCCCGATCAGGATCGGGATCGCGTACAGCAGGCGGCGCAGGATGTAGGCGTGCATCAGGCCACCCCGCTTTCATGCCGTCGCCACGCGACCACCGCCGGCGCGATCGCCGCGATCACGGCCAGCCCCATCAAGCCCAGGGGCCACAGCACCGGCGCGTTCCACTGCGCGCGGCGCGCGGCGCGCAGCTCAGGGTCGATGCGGCGGTACTTCAAGGTGTTGTTCGCCATCAGGTTGGGCTTCACGTTGTGCACCCATCCGTGGGTGAGCCCGAAGGACTTCGGGTAGTAGGCGAAAATCCAGGGTGCGTCGCGGCGCACGATCTCGAGCATTTCGTCGATGACCGCCTGCCGCGCCGGGCCGTTGTCCATGTCCTTCATGCGCTCGAACAGGCGGTTGAACTCGGGATTGTCGTAGTTGGCCGCGTTCTCGCCGCCCGTGCCGACTTTCTTGTGCGGTCCGTAGAGCAGGAAGAGGAAGTTTTCCGGATCCGGGTAGTCGGCGTTCCAGCCCCACTCGAACAGCTGCGCGTTGCCCTTGCGGATCTTGTCCTGGAAACGGTTGTAGTCGGTGCCGCGCACGACCAGCTGCACCTCGAGCTTGTCGAGCTGCTTCTTGATCCAGTCGAGCCGCGCCTTGGCGTCGGGGCCGCTCGCCATGGTGTCGAAGTACAGCACCAGCGGCTCGCCCGTCTTCGCGTTGCGGCCGTTCGGATACCCCGCCTCGGCAAGCAGTTGCCGCGCGACCTCGATGGACTTGCGCTGGACGCGCCCGTCGCGCACCTCGTACACGTAGGGATTGATGCCCGCCGCGCCCGCCACGTGGCCAAAGATGCCCGGGGGGATCGGCCCCTGCGCGGGGCTGCCGCGGCCGTTGAGAAAAATCGAAATGAATTCCTCGTAGTCGAACGCGATCGACAGCGCCTGCCGCAGCTTGCTGCGGTCTTCGCCCAGCCCGCCCACCACCGGGTCGAGCATGTTGAAGCCCACGTACCAGAGCGAGGTCGCGCCGACGGTCAGCAGGCGGATGTCCTTCTCGCGCATGCTGCCGGTGAGCTGGGGATCGCCGCTCGCGCCGAACTGGATCGCCTGGTCGAAGCTGTCGGAGCTGATGCCCGAGCTGTCGTAGTAGCCTTGCAGGAACTTGCTCCAGTAGGGAATGGTTTCTTTTTCCAGGCTGAACACGGCGGCGTCGAGGAAGGGCAGCGACTTGCCGGCATCCGCGAGCAGGCCCGCCGCCCGATCCGCGTCAGCGCCGTCGCTCGGATACGTCTCGCCATGGAAGTACGGGTTCTTTTTCAGCACCATGCGGCGGTTCGGGTCGTTCTCGGCGAGATAGAACGGGCCGCTACCGACCGGCTGCCAGTCGAGCGTGAGATTGCGGTCGGCCATGCCCGGCTGGCCGTAGAACGCCTCGGCCTCCCACGGCACCGGCGCGAAGAAGGGCATCGCTAGCCAGTAGATGAACTGCGGATATTTGCCCCGGATGCGGATGCGATAGGTGTAGCGGTCAACCACCTCGGCGCCGGCGAGCGGGAAGTCTGCCACGTCCGGCGCGACACCCGGATTGGCCTTGGCCGCCTGCTGCAAGGCCTCGCCGAGCGCCTTCAGACCGACGATATGTTCGCTCATCAGTCCGTAGATGGGCGAGCTGAGCCGTGGATGCGCCAGGCGCTTGATCTGGTACACGTAGTCGGCCGCCACCAGTTCGCGCGTGCCGGTGTGCTCGAAGTCGCCGATGCGGCGCTTGTCCGCGAGTTCTGCCTCGGTCAGCGCGTGATAGCGGTAACGACCCGTCTCGTCCCGCGCGAAGGCCGGATGCGGCTGGTAGCGGATGCCGGGACGGATGCGGATCTCGTAGTGGCTTTCGGCAATGGCGGCCGAGGGCGCGTCGTCCGGCAAGGGCTTGCCCGCCGCGTCGAAGAAGCGCGGCCTCGGCACCGCCTCGGCGGTCAGCGGGATGAGTTCGTAGGGACGCTTGAGGAAGTGGTACTGCAGCGGCGGCTCGTAGATCTGGCCGGTGAACTCGACCTCGTTGGCGCTGTAGGAGCGCGCCGGATCGAGATGCTTGGGACGTTCGGCGAACCCGCTGTAGAGCACGTTGGCGTCGGGCGCGTCCCCCGGATAGGGGTTGTTCCAGGCGCCGGAACAGCCTGCCAGCACGCCCAGCCCTAGGAGGAGGAAGCCCTTCAGCGTCATGGCGCAAGTGTACCCAAGCCCGACGCCAGCGTCAGCCGGTATAATCCGCCCCTGCTCCATTCTCCGAGACCACCATGGGATTCCTGACAGGCAAGCGTTTGCTCATCACCGGCGTCATTTCCAACCGTTCGATCGCCTACGGCATCGCCGGCGCGTGCAAGCGCGAGGGCGCCGAACTCGCCTTCACCTATCAGAACGAGCGCATCAGGGACCGCGTCGTCGAGTTTGCCCGGGAATTCGGCTCCGACCTGGTGTTCCCCTGCGATGTCGCCAGCGACGAGGAAATCGACGCCCTGTTCGCCGCGCTCGGCAAGCACTGGGACGGCTTCGACGGCTTCGTGCACTCGATCGCCTACGCGCCCAAGTCCGCGCTCTCCGGCGACTACCTCGCCTCGGTCACCCGGGAAAACTTCCGCATCGCCCACGACATCAGCTCCTACAGCTTCGCCGCGCTCGCCAAAGCCGCGCTGCCGATGATGGAAGGCCGCAACGCCGCGCTGCTGACCTTGTCCTACCTCGGCGCGATCCGCTCCGCGCCCAACTACAACGTCATGGGGCTGGCCAAGGCCAGTCTCGAATCGAACGTCTACTACATGGCCCAGAGCCTCGGCCCCAAGGGCATCCGCGTCAACGCGGTGTCGGCCGGCCCGATCAAGACGCTCGCCGCGAGCGGTATCGCCAACTTCGGCGAAAAGCTCGACATCGTCGCCAAGAACGCGCCGCTGCGTCGCAACGTGACCATCGAGGAAGTGGGCAACGCCGCCGCCTTCCTGCTGTCCGACCTGGCCTCCGGCATCACCGGCGAGATCACCTACGTCGACGCCGGCTTCAATACCACCACCGGCAGCGGCGAGTGACGCGACACACCGCCACAAAAAACGCGCCCATCGGGCGCGTTTTTTTTGCAGTATCCGGCCTCAGCGTTCCTCGATCGCGTTGGGCCGGATCTTGACCCGCTGGCCCGCCTTCAGCAACTCGACCATCGCCTGCAGATCGGCGCGCTGCTGCGCCTGCAGCAGGCTGTTCTCGACCGACGCCGTCAACATGGGATCGAGCGTTTCCGCCTCGAGCACGCGCGTCACGCGCACGATGCGATAGGCCCCGTCCGGACGGGCAAAACCGGTGTAGGCCGGCAGCGTTTCGGCATTCACCCGGAAAATGGCCTTGAGGGCGGCCGGATCGAAATCGGCCGACGGTTGCCGGTTCACGACGCGGAACGCCGACCAGTTCGTGCCGGTTTCCTCGCCCCGCTTCAGGGCCGCGATCATGCCTTCGCCCTTTTGCGCGAGCAGGCGTGCCGTTTGTTCGGCACGCAGCTTCGCCTCGATCGCGGCCGACACCTCGGCCCGCGGACGCAGCCGCTGCGGACGGTGATCGATCACGCGCGCCGCCACCAGCGTGCCGGGCGCCACTTCGATCGCCTCGGTATTCTGCCGCGACTTGATCGACTCCGCGCTGAACAACGCCGCCGCCAGCCCGGCATGGTTGAAAGGGGGCGGCGCCTGGCGCGCCGTCATCCAGCCGCTTTGCTGCACCGTCAGCTTGGCCGCCGCCGCGGCCGGCTGCAGGCTGTCGGGATGTTCGTAGACGAGGTTGCCGAAGCTGTCGGCGAGATCGGCAAACCGGCTCTGCGCCTGCTGGCGGCGCAAGGCCTCGACCACCATCGGCTTCACTTCGGCCAGCGGCGCGATTCGTGCCGGCTCGATGCCGTCGAGGCGGATGATGTGGAAGCCGAAATCGCTTTCCACCGGCCCCCGGATCTCGTTCGGCTTCATGGCAAACACCGCATCCTCGAACGGCTTCACCATCATGCCGCGGCCGAAGCTGCCCAGACTGCCGCCCTGCTGCGCGGAACCCGGATCCTGCGATTCGGCGCGCGCGAGCTCGCCGAAGCGGCCCGGTTCCTTCTGCAGGATCTGGTAGAGTTCGGTCGCTTTCGCCTTGGCCCGCGCGCGCGTCGCTGCATCGGCGTTCTTGTCGGCAGCGATCAGGATGTGGCTTGCGCTGCGCAGTTCCGGCTTGCCGAATTGCGCGGCGTTCGCCTGATAGTAGGCCGCCACGGCTTCGTCGGTCACGCTGATGCCGGCCGCCACCGCGGCGATGTCGAGCACGACATATTCGGCACGGATCTGTTCGGGCTCGGTGAATTCGGCGCGCTTGTCGGTGTAGTAGCGCTCGATGTCCGCCGGGTTCACCTTCACGTCCTGCGCCACCATGGCGGGTGGCAGGTCGATCCAGGAAATTTCCCGCTGCTGCGCGACCAGGCGCGCCAGCTGACGCACCGAGGTTTGCGACGGAAACGCTGCCAGCGACACCGGACTGCGCATCGCCTCCAGCATGAACGCCTGGCGCAGTTCGTTCTCGAACTGCCCTGGCGTACGGCCGTTCTGGCGCAGCACGGCCTCGTAGCGCGCCTGGGAAAACTTTCCGTCCTGCTGGAAGGCGGGAATCTGCCCGAGCACCGAAGCCACATAGGCATCCGGCGCGACAAGCTTCAGTTTCTGCGCCTCGAGCAGCATCACCTTGCGTTCGATCAGCGCGTCGAGCACCTGCTTGCGAAAATCCGCGGACGCGGTCATGGAGGCGTCGAATGCGGGCCCCATTGCCTCGCGCATGCGGTCGCTCTGCGCCTGGATCTCGCGCGTGAATTCCTCACGCGATATTCCGACATCGCCGACCTCGGCCACCAGGCCGCCGCTGCGGTCGCCGGTCAGGTAGGCGTCGAGGCCGAACAGCGCAAAGGTGACGGCGATCAGACCCAGAATGATTTTGGCCAGCCAGCCCTGGGCGCGGCTGCGGATTGCTTCGAGCACGTTTCTACTCCGGTAAGGATGCCAAGTCGGCGATTTTCGCGCACTTTGCGCCCCGCGTCTTCCTCTGCTCTGAATAAATTGCCAGGGAAAGCCAACCACGCCAGCCAAGAGCGTCGCAGCATGGGTCCGATCGAAATCGCGGCGGGCCTTGAAAATGAAAAAGGCGAACACGCGGTTCGCCTTTTGAATGTTGGCGGAGTGGACGGGACTCGAACCCGCGACCCCCGGCGTGACAGGCCGGTATTCTAACCAACTGAACTACCACTCCTTCGCGACGCAACGGATTGCCTCGCGCGATAACTTGCCGTACTGCGTTTGCCGGCCCTGCTGGTGGGTGCTGAGGGGATCGAACCCCCGACATTCGCCTTGTAAGGGCGACGCTCTACCAGCTGAGCTAAGCACCCGACAAAGACCAAGATTCTACAATATTTTTTCCGGCCTTGCCAAATGCTAATTCGATTTCGTTTAGTTGATGGCGTCCTTCAGGCCCTTGCCGGCGCGGAACTTCGGCACCTTGGCGGCCTTGATCTTGATGGAGGCGCCGGTACGCGGATTGCGCCCGGTGCGGGCGGCGCGCTTGCCGACGTAGAAGCTGCCAAAGCCCACCAGCGTCACCACCTCGCCCTTCTTCAGGGCTTTCTTGACAGCGTCGACCGCGGCATCGAGGGCGCGGCCGGCCGCCGCCTTGGAGATGTCTGCGGAGTCGGCGATGGCGTCGATCAGTTCGGATTTGTTCACGTGTTGTCCCCTTCGCTCAAGTGGCACAGGAAAACCCTGCGGCGGATTTTATAGCAACCCGAAAAGCCTTGTGTCAAGCGGTTTCCCGGGCACCTGACATAAAGAATCCCGCGCAGCGCGCGGGATTCGCAAGGGGGACCGGCTCGTCTCAATGCTTGATCGCGACGCTGGTGTTTTCATCCTCCTCGGGTACGGCGATTGCCGCCGATTCGCCTTCGGGTTCCTCCGGCAGCGGTTCCGGGAGGCGCTCCAATGCAAGCTCCAGCACCTGGTCGATCCACTTCACGGGGTGGATGTCGAGCTTGTTCTTGATATTGTCCGGGATCTCGGTCAGGTCCTTCACGTTTTCCTGCGGGATCAGCACGGTCTTGATGCCGCCACGATGCGCCGCGAGCAGTTTTTCCTTGAGCCCGCCGATCGGTAGCACTTCGCCGCGCAAGGTGATCTCGCCCGTCATCGCGACATCCGCCCGCACCGGAATGCCGGTGAGGATCGATACCATCGCCGTGCAGATCGCGATACCGGCCGATGGGCCGTCCTTGGGCGTCGCACCTTCCGGCAGGTGAATATGGATGTCGCGCTTCTGGTAGAAGTCCTCGGGAATGCCGAGCTTGCGCGAACGCGAGCGCACCACCGAGAGTGCCGCCTGGATCGATTCCTGCATGACTTCGCCGAGCTTGCCGGTGGTCGTCATCTTGCCGCGTCCGGGCAACGACACCGCCTCGATCGTCAAGAGCTCGCCGCCGACCTCGGTCCACGCCAGGCCGGTCACCTGGCCGACCTGGTTGTTCTTCTCGGCGATGCCAAAGCTGAAGCGCCGCACGCCGAGGTATTTCTCGAGGTTGCGCGAGGTGACCATGATCTTGCCCTTCTGCTTCTTCAGCAGCAAGGCCTTGACCGCCTTGCGGCAGATCTTGGAAATCTCGCGCTCCAGGCTGCGCACGCCGGCTTCGCGCGTGTAGTAGCGCACGATGTCACGGATCGCCGATTCGGCGATCGCCAGCTCGTTTTCCTTGATGCCGTTGACCTTCATCTGCTTGGGCACCAGGTAGCGCTCGGCAATGCTCACCTTCTCGTCTTCCGTGTAGCCAGACAGGCGGATCACTTCCATGCGGTCGAGCAGCGGCGCCGGCAGGTTGAGCGAGTTGGCGGTCGCGACGAACATCACGTCGGACAGGTCGTACTCGACCTCGATGTAGTGGTCCTGGAAGGTATGGTTCTGCTCGGGATCGAGCACTTCCAGCAGCGCTGCGGCCGGATCGCCACGGAAGTCCTGCCCCATCTTGTCGACTTCGTCGAGCAGGAACAGCGGATTCTTCACCCCGACCTTGGTCAGGCTCTGCAGGATCTTGCCCGGCATCGAGCCGATGTAGGTGCGGCGATGGCCGCGAATCTCCGATTCGTCGCGCACGCCGCCCAGCGCCATGCGCACGAATTTGCGATTGGTCGCACGCGCGATCGACTGGCCGAGCGAGGTCTTGCCGACGCCGGGCGGGCCGACCAGGCACAGGATCGGCGCCTTCACCTTGTCCACGCGCTGCTGCACCGCGAGGTATTCGAGGATGCGTTCCTTGACCTTGTCGAGACCATAGTGATCCTCGTCGAGGATGCGCTCGGCTTTCGCCAGATCCTTGCTGATCTTGGTCTTCTTCTTCCATGGCAGGCCGACCAGCGCCTCGATGTAGCTGCGTATCACCGTGGCCTCGGCCGACATCGGCGACATCATGCGCAGTTTCTTCAGCTCGCCCAGCGCCTTGGTTTCGGCCTCCTTGGACATGCCGGCGCGCTTGATGCGGTTTTCGAGTTCCTCGAGTTCGGCGCCCTCCTCGATGTCACCGAGTTCCTTCTGGATCGCCTTGACCTGTTCGTTGAGGTAGTACTCGCGCTGGCTCTTTTCCATCTGGCGCTTGACGCGGCCACGGATACGCTTTTCCACCTGCAGGATGTCGAGCTCGCCTTCGAGCAGGCCGAGCAGGTGCTCGAGCCGCTTGTTGACACTGACCATCTCGAGCACTTCCTGCTTCTGTTCGAGCTTGAGCGGCAGATGCGCGACGATGGTGTCGGCCAGGCGCCCGCCTTCGTCGATGCCCGACAGCGAGGTGAGGATCTCCGGGGGGATTTTCTTGTTCAGCTTGACGTACTGGTCGAACTGCGCAAGCAAGGCGCGACGCATGGCCTCCACTTCGACCCGTTCCTCGCCCTCGGCAGGCAGGATCTCGGCGCGCGCGACGAGGTGCGTGCCGGCGTCGCTGACATCGAGCACACGGGCGCGCTGGTTGCCCTCGACCAGCACTTTCACGGTGCCGTCGGGCAGTTTGAGCATCTGCAGAACGGTCGCCACGCTGCCGGTGCCGTAGAGATCCTCCGGCGTCGGATCGTCCTGCGCGGCGCTTTTCTGCGCCACCAGCAAGATATTCTTGCCGGATTCCATCGATGTCTCCAGCGCCTTGATCGACTTGGGACGGCCGACGAACAGCGGGATGACCATATGGGGGAAGACCACCACGTCGCGAAGCGGCAACAGCGGCAGTTCGACCTGTTCCTTGGGGGTGTTGTCGCTCATCATGGTTTCCTGTCGTGGGTGGGAAGGGGATGCGCGGCGGTCAACCACGCTCGTCCGAAATGGGGGGCATAGTTAAGAATTCAAGATGGCCGGCAGGTTCCCCGCCGGCCATCGCCGGTCAGGCCCCGGCCGCGAGCGGCTGGTCGCCTTGCTCGGAATAGATGAGCAGGGGCTTGCCCTCGCCCTTGATGAGGTTGTCGTCGACCACCACCTTGCTGACCCCCTTGAGCGACGGCAGGTCGTACATGGTGTCGAGCAGCGCGTGCTCGATGATCGAGCGCAGGCCCCGGGCGCCGGTGCGGCGCGCCAGGGCGCGCTTGGCGATCGCGTGCAGCGCCTCCTCGCGGAATTCGAGTTCGACGCCTTCCATCTTGAACAGCTTGGCGAACTGCTTGGTCAGCGCGTTCTTGGGTTCGGTGAGGATCTGGATCAGCGCGGCCTCGTCGAGCTCGTCCAGGGTCGCGACCACGGGCAAACGTCCGACAAATTCCGGGATCAGGCCATATTTGATGAGATCCTCGGGTTCGACCTGGTGAAGCAACGCTGCGTCGCGCTTGGTCTCGTCGACATTCTTCACCTGCGCGCCGAAGCCGATACCGCCCTTTTCGGTGCGGCTGCGGATGACCTTCTCCAGACCGCTGAAGGCGCCGCCGCAGATGAACAGGATATTGCTGGTGTCGACCTGGACGAATTCCTGGTTGGGATGCTTGCGCCCGCCCTGCGGGGGCACCGACGCTGTCGTGCCCTCGATCAGCTTCAGGAGCGCCTGCTGCACGCCTTCGCCCGACACGTCGCGGGTGATCGACGGGTTGTCAGATTTGCGCGAGATCTTGTCGATCTCGTCGATGTAGACGATGCCTTGCTTGGCCTTGTCGACGTCGTAGTCGCACTTCTGCAACAGCTTCTGGATGATGTTCTCGACGTCCTCGCCGACGTAGCCGGCTTCGGTGAGGGTCGTGGCGTCGGCGATCACGAAGGGGACGTTGAGCAGGCGCGCCAGCGTCTGCGCCAGCAGCGTCTTGCCCGAGCCGGTCGGCCCGATGAGAAGGATGTTGCTCTTCGCCAGCTCGACGTCGCCGCCGGGTGTCGTGTTGCTGCGCAAGCGCTTGTAATGGTTGTACACGGCGACCGCCAGCGCCTTTTTCGCCTGGCTCTGGCCGATCACGTACTGGTCGAGGATGGCGGCGATCTCGTGCGGCGTCGGCAGGTCGCCGCTGCCGCTCTTCTGGGCATCGGCCTGCTGGATTTCTTCTCGGATGATGTCGTTGCACAGCTCGACGCACTCGTCGCAGATGAACACCGACGGTCCGGCGATCAGTTTGCGCACCTCGTGCTGGCTCTTGCCGCAGAAGGAGCAGTAAAGAAGTTTGTCGCCCGTACCTTTGTCCGCCATGCCCGTTCCTTGTTGCCTCTTGCTCAGTTGCCCGCTTCGATGCGGCTGGTCAGCACCTTGTCGACCAGGCCGTACTTCACCGACTCGTCCGCGCTCATGAAATTGTCGCGGTCGGTGTCGCGCTCGATCGCCTCGATGCTCTGCCCGGTATGTTTGGCGAGCATCTCGTTGAGGCGCGCTTTCAAATATAGGATTTCCTTGGCGTGGATCTCGATGTCCGACGCCTGGCCCTGGAAGCCGCCCAGCGGCTGGTGGATCATCACGCGCGAGTTGGGCAGGCAGAAGCGCTTGCCCTTGGCGCCGGCGGTCAACAGGAAGGCGCCCATGCTCGCGGCCTGTCCGATGCACAGGGTCGACACGTCCGGCTTGATGAACTGCATGGTGTCGTAGATCGCGAGTCCCGCGGAAACCGAGCCACCCGGCGAGTTGATGTAGAAATAGATGTCCTTGTCGGGGTTTTCCGACTCGAGAAACAACATCTGCGCGACGATCAGGTTGGCGGTCGCGTCGTTGACCGGGCCGACCAGGAAAATCACCCGCTCCTTGAGCAGGCGCGAGTAGATGTCATAGGCGCGCTCGCCCCGGCCGCTCTGCTCGACGACCATGGGCACCAGCCCCAGACCCTGGGGCTCAACGATCTTGCGTTCAATATTCATGTACATCAGGCACGTCCCATCAATTCTTCAAACGAGGTTGCCACGTCTTCCACCTGGGCCTGACCTGTAACCCATGCTACCACATTCTCCTCCAGCACCAGGGACTCGATTTCCTGCATGCGCTCAGGGTTTTGGTAATACCACTGCATCACCTGTTCGGGATTTTCGTAGCTCTGCGCCTGCTCGGCGACCAGGGCGCGAATCTGCTCGGGCTGCGCGACGAGCTGGTTCGCCTGCACGATCTCGGCGAGGATCAGCCCCAGGCGCACGCGACGTTCCGCCTGCCCGGTAAACATATCGGGCGAAAGTTTGGCGGTCTGAACCCCGCGCGACTGCATGTCGGCCTCGGTCATTTTCTGCAACCGCTCGGCTTCCCGCGCGACCAGGCTCTTCGGCAGATCGAGCGTGGCGGCCTGCAGCAGGAGTTCCATTGCCTGTTCCTTCAGTTTGGCCTGCACGCGACGCTTCACCTCGCGCGCAAGGTTGTCCTTGACCTCGGCCCGGAGCTTCTCCACGTCGCCGTCGGCAACGCCAAGCGCCCGGGCGAAATCGGCATCGATAGCCGGCAGCACCGGCGCCTGCACCTCCTTCATCTGCACCTCGAAGTGCGCGGTCTTGCCGGCCAGGTCCTTGGCCGGATAGTCGGCCGGGAAGGTCACGTCGAAGCCCTTGGCCTCGCCCGCCTTGGCGCCGATCAGGTTCTGCTCGAATTCCTGCAGCAGACGGCCTTCGCCGATCACCGCCGAGTAGTCCTCGCCCCGGCCGCCATCGAAGGGCGCGCCGTCGACCGTGCCCTGGAAGTCGAAGCGCACCAGGTCGCCCAGCGCCGCCGCGCGATCGACGGTCTCGAAGGTGCGGCGCTGCTTCTGCAGCACCTCGAGCGTCTTCGCCACGTCGGCGTCGCCCAGTTCGACCACCGGACGGCGGACCTTGCCGGCGGAAAGATCACCGATCTTCACCTCGGGGTAGACCTCGAAATACGCGCTGAAGACCATTTCGCTCGCCGCCGTCTCGCCCGCTCTGGGTTCGAAGCTCGGATAGCCGGCAATCTTCAGCTGGTTCGTCTGCACCGCTTCGCCGAAGCGGGCCTGCAGGGTTTCGCCCAATACTTCCTTGCGCACCTCCGCGCCGTGCTGGCGGGCCACCGCCGAAAGCGGGGCCTTGCCGGGACGGAAGCCGGCCATCTTGACGTTGCGGGCCAGCCGCTTGAGGCGGTTCTGCACTTCGTTTTCGAACTGGTCCATGGGCACGTGGATGTCGAGGCGACGGGCCAGTCCTTCGAGAACTTCAAGATTTGCTTGCATCGGGATACTTCCTGACTGAGGTGATAGTGAAAAGTTAGGGTGAAGTGCAAAAGAACGTTGGTGCGAAAGGGGGGACTCGAACCCCCACGCCTTGCGGCGCTGGAACCTAAATCCAGTGCGTCTACCAATTCCGCCACTCTCGCGGCCGCGCCGCTAAAAACATGACCGATAAGTGTAATATAATCAAAGTGATGCTGTCACCCAAGGCTCCCGGCTTCCCGCCTAAGTCTTTATTCCCATTCTGCTTTTTCATTGCCGGTGCCGGTCGAACACTACGAAAACTTCCCCGTCGCCTCGTGGCTGCTGCCGCGTCGCCTGCGGCGCCCGACCGAGGCCATCTACCGCTTTGCCCGCAGCGCGGACGATATCGCGGACGAGGGCGACGCGCCGGCGGCCGAACGGCTCGCGGCCCTCGACGGTTACCGCCAGGCGCTCGACCGCATCGAGCGCGGCGAATCCCCCGCGGATCCGGTGTTCGGGCCGCTCGCCGCGGCGATCCGCGAACACGCCCTGCCGCTGGCGCCGTTTCGCGACCTGCTGTCCGCCTTCGCGCAGGACGTGGTGAAGACGCGCTACGCGGATTTCGGCGAGGTCATGGACTACTGCCGCCGCTCCGCCAATCCCGTCGGCCGCCTGATGCTGCATCTCTATGGCGATGACGACGCGCGCCACCTCGCCTATTCCGACGCGATCTGCAGCAGCCTGCAACTGATCAACTTCCTGCAGGACATCGCGGTCGACTACCGCAAGAACCGCATCTACCTGCCGCAGGACGAACTTGCCGCCTACCACGTGAGCGAGGCGCAGATCGCCGCCGGCGACGCGCGCGGCCTGTGGCACGCGATGCTGCACAAGCAGATCGAGCGGGCGCGCAAGCTGCTGCAGGCGGGCGCCCCGCTCGGACGCGCCCTGAAGGGGCGCATCGGCCTGGAATTGCGCGTGACGATCCGCGGCGGCGAGACCATCCTGCGGAAGCTGCACGCCGACCCTGGCTGCGTGTTCCACGACCGCCCCGTGCTCACCCGCAAGGACTGGCTGCTCATGCTCGCCCGCAGCCTCCGCTGACCATGGACGTCCACGCCTACTGCCAGGAGCGCGCGGCGGCCAGCGGCTCCAGCTTCTATTACAGCTTCGTCTTCCTGCCGCCCGAAACACGGCGCGCGATCACCGCGTTCTATGCGCTGTGCCGCGAGCTCGACGATGTCGTCGACGAATGCCGCGAGCCCATGGTCGCCGAAGCCAAGCTCGACTGGTGGCGCGCCGAGATTGCGCGCTTCACCGCCGGGATGCCCGAGCATCCGGCCACCCGCGCGCTCGCCGACACGCCGCAAGGGCGCGCGATCCCGGCCGCGCTGCTGCTGGAAATCGTCGACGGCATGGCGATGGATCTCGGCCAGAGGCGTTATCCCGATTTCAAGTCGCTGCACCTTTACTGCTACCGTGTCGCCGGCGTCGTCGGCGAGATCGCGGCGTCGATCTTCGCCAGCGAGCGCGGCGAACACGACCGCGAGGTGCGGCGCTACGCGCACGCGCTGGGGCTCGCCTTCCAGCTCACCAACATCATCCGCGACGTCGGCGAGGATGCGCGGCGCGGGCGCATCTACCTGCCGCAGGACGAGCTGGCCCGCTTCGGCGTCGCCGAGGCCGACCTGCTCGCCGGACGCGACACCCCCGCCTTCCAGACGCTGATGGATTTCCAGTACGCGCGCGCGATCGAGCACTATGACCGCGCGCTCGCCGTCCTGCCCGCGGCGGCGAAGCGCGCGCAACGCCCCGGCCTGGTGATGGCGGCGATCTACCGCACCCTGCTCGAGGAAATCCGCCGCGACCGCTTCCCCGTGCTGCGCGCGCGCGTGGCGCTCACGCCGCTGCGCAAGCTGTGGCTGGCGAGCCGTACCTGGCTGTTCCCATGAAGTCCCGCGTCGCCGTCGTGGGGGGCGGCTGGGCCGGCTGCGCCGCGGCACTGACGCTCGCCGAAGCCGGGGTTCCCGTCACGCTTTTCGAGGCCGCGCGCACGCTCGGCGGCCGCGCGCGCGCTGTCGAGCTCGAAGGCGCCCGGCTCGACAACGGCCAGCACCTCCTGCTCGGCGCCTACGCGCAGACCCTCGCCCTGATCGGCCGACTGCAGCCGGAAGCCGAAGCCCTGTGGCGCCTGCCGCTCACGCTCGAACAGCCGCCGGACTTTCGCCTCGCCTGCCCGCGCCTGCCGGCGCCCTTCCATCTCGCCGCCGGCCTGCTTGCCGCGCGCGGCCTGAACCGCGCCGAGAAATGGGCGGCAGTGCGCTGGGCCGTTTCCCTGATCCGCGCCCCCTCGCGTCCCCTCCCGGGCAGCGTCGCCGACCTCACCCGATCGCAACCCGAAAAACTGAACCGCCTGCTGTGGCATCCCCTGTGCGTCTCGGCACTCAACACGCTGCCGGGGGAAGCCAGCGCGCAGGTGTTCGCCGACGTGCTGCGCGCGGCCTTCGGCGGCCGCAGGCGCGACAGCGACCTGCTGCTGCCGCGGCGCGATCTCGGCGCCCTGCTGCCGCAGCCGGCCGCAGCCCGCGTCGCCGCGCTCGGCGGCGACATCCGCCTCGGCCAGCGCGTCGACGCGCTCGGCGTCGACGCGCACGGCGTGACCCTGGCCACGCGCGACACCCGCGAACGCTACAGCCACGTGGTCGTGGCCGTCGCGCCGCAGCATCTCGCCGGCCTGGCGGCGGGCGTCGACGCCCTCGCGGCGGCCGCGGCCGACGTGGCGCGCTACGCCTACCGGCCGATCGCCACCGCCTACGTCCAGTACGATGCCGCGTTCAGGCTGCCGGCGCCGCTGTATGCGCTCGACGGCGGCCCGGCGCAGTTCGTGTTCGACCGCGGCCCGAGCCACGGCCAGGCCGGCCTCGTCGCCTTCGTCGCCAGCGCCGCATCCGGGCTCGCCGAGGACTGGGTGACGCAGGCCGAGGCGCAACTGCGGCGCATCGCCGACCCCGGGCCGGCGCGCTGGCGCCGCCGCATCGTCGAAAAGCAGGCGACCTACGCCTGCGTGCCGGGCATGCCCAGGCCCGATGTGCGCACCCCGCATCCGCGCGTCTTCCTGGCGGGCGACTACACCGCCGGCCCCTACCCCGCCACGCTCGAAAGTGCCACGGCGAGCGGGGTACAATCGGCCGCCTCGCTGCTGGAAAGCCTATGAAAGACTATATTCCCCGCCCCGATCTCCTCGCCGGTCGCGTCATCCTCGTCACCGGCGCCAGTGCCGGCCTCGGCCGCGCCGCCAGCCTGGCGTATGCCCGCCACGGCGCCACCGTCGCGCTGCTCGCCCGCGACGAAACCCGGCTCGAGGCGGTATACGATGAAATCCTCGCCGCCGGCGGCTCCGAGCCGGCAATGTTTCCCTATGACCTCGCCGCAGCCGACGACCGCAGCCTCGACACGCTCGCCGGCACCATCGCCCATCACCTGAAGCGGCTCGATGGCGTTCTCCATAGCGCGCACCAGTTCTACAGCCTGACGCCGCTCGCGCTGCAGACATTGGAGCAATGGCAGACGCTGATGCGCGTCAACCTCATCGCACCGTTCGCGCTCACCCGCGCCTGTCTGCCGCTGCTGCAGCAATCGCCCGACGCGTCGGTGATCTTCACGGGCGAAACGCATGGCCATCATCCTGCCGCGTACTGGGGCGGCTACGCCGTGGCGAAGTCGGGGCTGGAAAGCCTCACCCGCATCTGGTCGGACGAGATCGGCGCGGAGGCAAACCTGCGCTTCAACACCCTGATCCCCGGCCCGGTCGCGACCACGCTGCGCGCCCGGACCCACCCCGGCCTCGACCCCGCTTCGCTGCCCGGCCCCGACGCGCTGATGCCGTGGTATCTCTATCTGATGGGCGAAGACAGCCGCGCGCTGCGCGGCCAGGTCATCGAATGCCAGGCCTGAACGCCCGCTGTCCATGAAAATCGGCCGCTACGAGGTTCTCGAGGAAATCGGCCAGGGCGCGATGGGCACGGTCTATCGCGCGCGCGATCCGCTGATCGAGCGCACCGTGGCGATCAAGACCGTCGACATCGCGCAACTGCGGCACGAAGGCGCCGACGCCGAAGCGCGCTTCCTGCGCGAGGCACAGAGCGCGGGCAGGCTGTCGCACCCGAACATCGTGACCATCTACGACGTCGGCGAAACCGACAGCCTCGCCTATATCGCGATGGAGTACCTGTCCGGGCCGACGCTGCGCGAGGTGCTCGACCACGCACGCATGCCGCTCGACCTCGCGCTCGACACCGCGCGGCAGATGGCCGAAGCGCTCGCCTTCGCCCATGCCCACGGTGTCATCCACCGCGACGTCAAACCGTCCAACGTCGTCGTCACCGGACATCGCGGGCAGATCAAGCTCACCGATTTCGGCATTGCGCATCTGGCCAACAGCGAACAGACCCAGACCGGCCAGATGCTCGGCTCGCCGCGCTACATGTCGCCCGAACAGGTGCGCGGCGGCGAGATCGACGGCCGCTCCGACATTTTCTCGCTGGGCGCCGTGCTCTACGAAATGCTCACCGGCCACCATGCCTTCGACGGCGACAGCCTCGCGACCATCGTTTACCGCGTCGTGCACGACGCGCCCGTCGACCCCGCCCGACTGCGCCCCGGCCTGCCGGCAGGGCTCGTCGAGCTGCTGGGACGCATGCTGAGCAAGTCGCCGCAGGACCGCCCCGATGCGCCGGCCGTGGTGGCGGCACTGCACGCGCTGGCCACGAGCGCCGCGGCGACGCGCCCGCGCGCGGACAACCGCGTACCCCGCCTGCTGCCGGTCGTCGCCTTCGGCGCGCCCGTGGCGGTCTTCCTGATCGTCGGTGTCGGCATCATCGTCATCGAGTATTTCCTCGGCCCGGGACGGCAGGCGGCGCTCACCGACCCCGGCGCCGCGGTTCACGCGCCCGCGCCCACGCCGGCGGCCGGCACGCCCACGCTCCAGGCTCCGAGGGAGGCGCAAGCCTCGGCCCCCCCACCGAAAAAAACGGCTGCCCCGGAGGACCCCTATCTCGCCGGGCTCAAGCGCAAGCAGGTAGAACTGCGTCTGCGGCGCACCGAATTGCTGCTGACCTATACGGCGCAGCATCCCGACGTGGTGCAGATCGATCGCCAGCTCGAACAGCTGCGTGCCGAGCGGCAGCGTTACCTGCGCCAGCTGCGGCGCGACCCGGAGCGCTGACGCGGCCTACCAGTTGGTTTCCCGTTCGGCGGTCGCCGACACCTTGTGGATGCTGAGGTCGGCCCCGTTGAACTCGGCTTCGGGATCGAGCCGCAGGCCGAACAAGGCCTTCAGGCTCCCGTAGACGACGACGCTGCCCGCGAGCGCCACCGCGATGCCGCCCAGCGTGCCGATGAGTTGCGAGGCGAAGCTGACCCCGCCGATGCCGCCGAGCCATTCGGAGCCGAAGATGCCGGCCGCGATGCCGCCCCAGGCGCCGCACAGGCCGTGCAACGGCCACACGCCGAGCACGTCGTCGATCTTCCAGCGGTTCTGCGTCACCATGAACATCCACACGAACAGCGCGCCCGCGATCGCGCCTGTGGCGAGCGCGCCGAGCGGATGCATCAGGTCGGACCCCGCGCAGACCGCCACCAGCCCGGCCAGCGGACCGTTGTGGATGAAGCCGGGATCATTGCGGCCGATCACGAGCGCAGCGAGCGTGCCGCCCACCATCGCCATCAGCGAATTCACCGCGACCAGGCCGGAGATCGCCTCCAGCCGCTGCGCCGACATCACGTTGAAGCCGAACCAGCCGACGGCGAGGATCCAGGCGCCGAGCGCGAGGAAGGGAATGTTCGACGGCGGGTGCGCCGAAATCATGCCGTCCTTCGTATAGCGGCCGCGCCGCGCGCCCAGCAGCAATACCGCCGGCAGCGCGATCCAGCCGCCCACCGCATGTACCACCACCGAGCCGGCAAAGTCGTGGAAGGCCGCGCCGAACGTGGCCTCCAGCCAGGCCTGGAGACCGAAATTGCCATTCCACACCATGCCCTCGAAGAAGGGATAGACCAGGCCCACCAGCACGAAGGTCGCGGCGAGCTGCGGGCTGAAGCGCGCGCGTTCGGCGATGCCGCCCGACACGATGGCGGGGATCGCCGCGGCGAAAGTCAGCAGGAAAAAGAACTTGACCAGTTCATAGCCGTTTTCCGCCGACAGTGCGGCAGCCCCGGAAAAGAAGCTGACACCGTAGGCGACGCCGTAGCCGATGAAGAAATAGGCGATGGTCGAGACCGAGAAATCGGTGAGGATCTTGGCCAGGGCATTGACCTGATTCTTCTTGCGCACGGTGCCGAGTTCGAGAAAAGCGAATCCCGCGTGCATGGCGAGCACCATGATGCCGCCCAGCAAGAGAAAAAATACGTCGCTGCCTGATTTCAGTGCATCCATGTGCCGGTTCCGGGAACGATCCGGCACAATGAAGCAAGCGGCGTTCCAGAACGCCAGAGGCTTCATTCAAAAGAATATTTCACGATTCCGGCAACATGACATGCACAATAACAGTGCATTCCTGGATTTCATGCACCAGCGATGGGCGCTATTTCGGTTCGCGCGTTTCCTGCTCGATGCGGTCGAGCTCGGCGTCCATCTCGGCCTCGCTCATCGGTCGATACGTCGGCGCCTCATCGGGCCGGGACCGGGTGACCAGGACGGACACCAGGATACCGAGCTCGTACAGCAGCCACATCGGAACGGCGAGCATGAATTGGGAAATCACGTCAGGCGGCGTGAAGATCGCGCCGATGACGAAGGCGCCGACGATGACATAGGGTCGCACCTCGCGCAGCTTCGCCACCGACACCATGCCCATCTTGACCAGCAGCACGACCGCGACCGGCACCTCGAAAGTGACCCCGAAGGCGAGGAACAGCGTCATCACGAAATCGAGATACTTTCCGATGTCGGTCATCACCGCGACGCCCTCGGGTGCGACGCCGACGATGAAGCCGAACACCACCGGAAACACGAGGAAATAGGCGAAGGCCATGCCCAGCAGGAACAGCACCACGCTGGAAATCACGAGCGGAATGCCGAGGCGTTTCTCGTGCTGGTAGAGCCCCGGCGCGACGAAGGCCCAGGCCTGGTAGAACACCCAGGGCAGCGCCAGCAGAAAGGCCGTCATCAGCGTGACCTTGATCGGCACGAAGAAGGGCGTGGTGACCTCGGTCGCGATCATCTGCCCGCCCTTCGGCAGCGACTCCAGCATCGGCTTGGCCAGCAGGTGGTAGAGATCCTGCGCCCACGGGAAGAGCAGGACGAACAGCACGACCACGGCGATCACCGCGCGCAGCAGGCGATCGCGCATTTCGATCAGGTGCGAGATGAAGGTGTCCTGGGAGTCGCTCATGCGGATTTGTCGGCCGGCGCGCGCGCGATCTCGATGACCGCGGACGGTGGCGGCGCCCCCTGCTCTGGCTCGTCGAGCGGCAGGCTCTGCTGGACAGCCGGTGGCGCGGCCTCCAGCGCCGGCCCGGCGACCGGGCGCTCGCCCTCGGTCGTTCCCATCGCCTCGACCACCTTGGCGATGCGATCGGTCTCGTCGCGGAAATAGTCGTCGATCCGCGTCGCTTCCTGCTGCACTTCCGTGCCCATCGATTCGATCGACGCCTTGAAACTCTGGCCGGCGCGGCGCAGTTCCTCCAGCTCGATCTCGCGGCTGATGTCAGACTTCACCGTCGAAACGTAGCGCTGCATGCGGCCGAACAGGTGCCCGGCCGTGCGCGCGACCTTGGGCAGGCGCTCGGGCCCGATCACGATCAGCGCCACCACGCCGATGACGAGGAGTTCGGTAAAGCCGATGTCGAACATTCAGTGGTCTGGATCCAGGCGTCAGGGGCTTGGGACCAAGGCGCCAGCGGCGCATCGCGCCCCTGGGTCCTGGCCCCTGCCCCCAACCTCAGGAGTTCTGCTTGTCCTTGACCTCGGCGTCGATGGTGCGGCCGCCCTCTTCGGTCTTTTCGCTGATCTTGGGGGCGTCTTCCTTCATGCCTTCCTTGAAGCCCTTGACCGCGCCGCCCAGGTCGCTGCCGATGTTGCGCAACTTCTTGGTGCCGAAAATCAACAGCACCACGACCAGAACGATCAGCCAGTGCCAGATGCTTAAAGTGCCCATGCGATATCTCCTGTTGAATTAACCGCGGCGGACGGGATCGCCGCCGCCGAATACGTGTACGTGAATGTGAAACACTTCCTGGCCGCCGCCGCGCCCGGTGTTGATCAGCGTCTTGAAGCCGGCGTCGAGTCCCTGCGCCTTCGCCAGCCGCGGCGCCAGCAGCAGCATCCTGCCGAGCAGTTTTTCGTGCTCGGGCCCGCAGTCGGCCAGCGTCGCGATGTGCATTTTCGGGATGATCAGGAAATGCACCCGCGCGAACGGATGGATGTCGTGGAACGCCAGCACCTCGTCGTCTTCGTAGACCTTGCTGCTCGGTATCTCGCCGGCAACGATCTTGCAGAAAATGCAGTCGCTCATGTCAATCGCCTTGCCGATTCGCCTTTTCGACCAGCCCCGACAGCCCTTCGCGGCGCGCCAGTTCGTTCAGCACGTCCGCGGGCCCGAGCCCCTTGTGCGCCAGCAGCACCAGGGTATGAAACCACAAATCGGCGACTTCGTAGATGATCTTTTCGGGCTGGCCGTCCTTCGCCGCCATCACCGTCTCGGTCGCCTCCTCGCCGATCTTCTTCAGGATCGCGTCGGTGCCCCTGGCGTAGAGCTTCGCCACGTAGGAACTGTCGGGCGATGCCTGCTTGCGCGCTTCCAGCGTCTCGGCGAGGCGGTCGAGGATGTCGCTCATTTGTAGATCTCGTCGGGGTTCTTGAGCACGGGGGCGGTCGTCACCCACTGCCCGTCCTCCAGCTTCTGGAAAAAGCACGAGCGCCGCCCGGTGTGGCAGGCGATGCCGCCGACCTGCTCGATCTTCAACAGCACCACGTCGTTGTCGCAGTCGAGGCGGATCTCGCTGACGTGCTGGACATGGCCGGATTCCTCGCCCTTGCGCCACAGGCGATTGCGCGAGCGCGAAAAATACACGCCGCGCCGGGTACGCGCGGTTTCCGCCAGCGCCTCGCGGTTCATCCACGCGACCATCAGGATTTCGCCGCTGGCGGCATCCTGGGCGATCGCAGGCACCAGCCCGTTCGCGTCCCATTTCACGGCGTCGAGCCAGTCGCTCATAGCCGGACCTCGATGCCGTGCTGCCGCATGTACCGCTTCGCCTCGTCGATGCCGTACTCGCCGAAATGGAAAATGCTCGCCGCCAGCACCGCGTCGGCGCGGCCTTCCTTCACGCCGTCGACCAGATGCTGCAGGGTGCCGACGCCGCCGCTGGCGATGATGGGAATGTCGACCGCGTCGGAAATCGCGCGCGTGAGCGCCAGGTCGAAGCCGCTCCTGGTGCCGTCGCGGTCCATCGAGGTGAGCAGCAGTTCGCCCGCACCCAGGCTTTCCATTTTTTTCGCCCACTCGACGGCGTCGAGCCCGGTCGCGCGGCGACCGCCGTGGGTGAAGACCTCCCAGTGGTCGCCGCTGCGCTTGGCGTCGATCGCCACGACGATGCACTGGCTGCCGTAGCGGTCGGAGGCGTCCTTGACCAGCTGCGGGTTTACCACCGCCGAGGTGTTGATGCTGACCTTGTCGGCGCCGGCGTTCAGGAGGCGCTGCACGTCGCCGACCGCGCGCACGCCGCCGCCGACGGTGAGCGGAATGAAGACCTCGGCGGCCACCGCCTCGATGATGTGCAGGATCAGGTCGCGCTCGTCGGAAGATGCGGTGATGTCGAGAAAGGTCAGTTCGTCGGCGCCGGCCTCGTTGTAGCGGCGCGCGATCTCGACCGGGTCGCCGGCGTCCTTGAGTTCGACGAAGTTGACGCCCTTGACCACGCGACCGTGGGTGACGTCGAGGCAGGGAATGATGCGCTTGGCGAGCATCGGATCAGACGCCGAACACGCCGCCGGCGAGCTCGTCGGCGAGCTTCTGCGCTTCGGCGAAGTCGAGCGTGCCCTGGTAGATCGCGCGCCCGGTGATGGCGCCGATGATGCCGTCCTTGGCGACGGTGGAGAGCGCCCGGACGTCGTCGAGATTGGTGACGCCGCCGCTGGCGATGACCGGGATCGACAGCGCCTGCGCGAGCTTCTGGGTGGCCTCGATATTGACGCCGGTGAGCATGCCGTCGCGGCCGATGTCGGTGTAGATGACCGCCTCGACGCCGTAGCCCTCGAAGCGCTTCGCCAGGTCGATGACGTCGTGGCCGGTGAGCTTGGACCAGCCCTCGACCGCGACCTTGCCGTCCCGGGCGTCGAGGCCGACCATGACGTGGCCCGGGAAGGCATCGCAGGCCTCGTGCAGGAAGCCGGGATTCTTCACCGCGGCGGTGCCGATGATGACGTAGCGCACGCCATCGTC
Organism: Thiobacillus denitrificans; assembly: GCA_020725005.1. Lineage (GTDB taxonomy): Bacteria > Pseudomonadota > Gammaproteobacteria > Burkholderiales > Thiobacillaceae > Thiobacillus > Thiobacillus denitrificans_G. The sequence continues at coordinate 35,115 of DYFW01000001.1, read as the reverse complement.
GAGGTAGCGCTCGATGGTGGCGAGATCGCGGATGCCGCCGCCCAGCTGCACCGGCATCTCGTCGCCGACGGCGTCGACGATGGACTGGATCGCCACGTCGTTGACCGGCTTGCCGGCGAAGGCGCCGTTGAGGTCGACCAGGTGCAGGCGTCTTGCGCCCTGCGCCTTCCAGTGGCGCGCCATCGCGGCGGGATCCTCGGAAAACACCGTGGCGCGGTTCATTTCGCCCTGTTCCAGGCGCACGCAGTGGCCGTCCTTGAGGTCGATAGCGGGAATGATCAGCATGGTCGTACGAAAAAAGTTAGGCGCAGGCTGCGCCGGACACATCGCAGGCGGCGGCATGCTCGCCCGGATTCCAGGTGACGAAATTGCCCAGCAGGGCGAGGCCGGCGTTCTGGCTCTTTTCCGGATGGAACTGCACGGCGAAGATGCTGCCGGACGCCACCGCGCAGGTGAAAGGAAACGGATAGTGCGAGAAGCCGGCGATGATGTCGGGCGCGGCCGGCTGCACGAAGTAGCTGTGCACGAAGTAGAAGCGCTCGCCCTCTTCGATGCCCGTCCACAGCGGGTGGGGCATCGCCTGGTGGACGTTGTTCCAGCCCATGTGGGGCACCTTGAGCTTGGCGCCGCGGTCGTCGACCATCGCCTCGTGCGGAAAGCGCTGCACCGTGCCGGGGAGGATGCCCAGGCACGCGGTGTCGCCCTCCTCGCTGTGCTCGAACAGCACCTGCATGCCCATGCAGATGCCGAGGAAGGGTTTGCTGTGCGCCGCGTCGACGATGGCCTGGCGCAAGCCGCGCGCGTCGATCTCGCGCATGCAGTCCGGCGCCGCGCCCTGACCGGGAAACACCACGCGGCCGGCGGCGGCGATCACCGCGGGGTCGGCGGTGACGACCACGCTGGCAGACGGCGCGACGTGCTCGATCGCCTTGGACACCGAACGCAGGTTGCCCATGCCGTAGTCGATGACGGCGATGTCGGCCTTCACAGCGCGCCCTTCGTCGACGGCAACACGTCGCCCATGCGCGCGTCGGCCTCCACCGCCATGCGCAGCGCGCGACCAAAGGCCTTGAAGATGGTCTCGGCCTGGTGGTGGGCGTTGATGCCGCGCAGGTTGTCGATGTGCAGCGTCACCCCCGCGTGGTTGACGAAGCCGCGGAAGAATTCGAGGAAGAGGTCGACGTCGAATTCGCCGATGCGCGCGCGGGTGTAGTCGACGTGGTATTCGAGGCCGGGGCGCCCGGAGAGATCGATCACGACGCGCGACAGCGCCTCGTCGAGCGGCACGTAGGCATGGCCGTAGCGGCGGATGCCCTTCTTGTCGCCAAGCGCCTGCGCAAAGGCCTGGCCCAGGGTGATCCCCGTGTCCTCGACGGTGTGGTGGGCGTCGATGTAGAGGTCGCCCGTCGCCTGGATATCGAGGTCGATCAGGCCGTGGCGCGCGACCTGGTCCAGCATGTGATCGAGAAAGGGCACGCCGGTGGCGAGCCGGGATTTGCCCGTGCCGTCGAGATCGAGCGTGACCGCGATCTGGGTCTCGAGGGTGTTGCGGGTGACTTGTGCGGTACGCATGGCGTCGAAATATGGAACTGTAAGGGGATTCTAGCAGGCCGTCATGTCTTTCAAGGCATCGACCAGCGCGCGGCACTGGTCGTCGGTGCCCACGGTGATGCGCAGGAAGGGCGCGATGCGCGCCGGACTCTTGAAGTGTCGGACGATGATGCTGCGTTCGCGCAAGGCGCTGGCGAGCGCGGCGCCGTCGTGTCCGGGGTGGCGCGCGAAGATGAAATTGGCCGCCGACGGCAGCACCTCGAAGCCGAGCGCCTGCATGTCGGCGACGAGGCGGGTGCGGGTTGCCACCACTTTCGCGCAGATCGATTCGACGTGGGCGCGGTCCTCGATCGACGCCAGCGCGCCGGCCTGCGCGAAGCGGTCGAGCGGATAGGAGTTGAAGCTGTCCTTGACGCGGTTGAGCGCCTCGACGAGGTGCGGCTGGCCGATCGCGTAGCCGACGCGCAGGCCGGCGAGCGCGTGCGACTTCGACAGGGTGCGCGTCACCAGGAGCTGCGGGTGGCGCGCGACCAGCGGCACCGCCGACTCGCCGCCGAAATCGATGTAGGCCTCGTCGATCACCACCACCGAATCCGGGTTGCCGGCGAGCAGGCGCTCGATTTCGCCCAAGGCCAGCAGACGCCCCGTCGGCGCGTTGGGATTGGGGAAAATGATGCCGCCGTTGGGCACGCGGTAGTCGTCGACGCGGATCTCGAAGGCGTCGGTGAGCGGCACCGCGCGGTGCGCGATCTCGTACAGACCGCAGTAGACCGGATAAAAGCTGTAGCTGATGTCCGGGAACAGGATCGGCCGTTCGTGCTTCAGGAGCGCCAGGAAGGCGTGCGCCAGGACTTCGTCGGAACCGTTGCCGACGAAGACCTGCCGGGGGTCGACCCCGTGGTACGCGGCGATGCCGGCGCGCAGGCGGTCCGAATTGGGGTCCGGGTACAGCCGCAGCGTATCCGCGGCCTCGGCGCGCACCGCCTCGATCACCTTCGGACTCGGCCCGTAGGGATTCTCGTTGGTGTTGAGCTTGACCAGGTTGGCGAGCTTGGGCTGCTCGCCCGGCACGTAGGGCGTGAGGCCGTGGACCACGGCGCTCCAGTAGCGGCTCATCGCGGCATCATCGGTGGGTCAGACGGTATTCGGCGGAACGCGCGTGCGCCTGCAGGCCCTCGCCATAGGCGAGCGTGGCGGCGATTTTTCCCAGCGTCTGCGCGCCGGCGGGCGACACGTGGATCAGGCTCGTGCGCTTCTGGAAGTCGTAGACGCCGAGCGGCGACGAGAAGCGCGCGGTGCGCGAGGTCGGCAGCACGTGGTTGGGGCCGGCACAGTAGTCGCCGAGCGCCTCACAGGTGTGCCTGCCCAGGAAGATCGCGCCGGCATGGCGCAGCTTGGGCAGCAGCGCCTCCGGGTCGGCGGTGGAGACTTCCAGGTGTTCGGGCGCGATGTGGTTGGAGATCGCCGCCGCCTCGTCGAGGTCGCGCGTCTTGATCAGCGCGCCGCGGTTGGTGAGCGCGGTGCGGATGACGTCGCGCCGCGGCATGCCGTCGATGAGGCGGTCGATCGCCGCCGCCACCGCGTCGAGATAGGCCGCGTCGGGCGAGAGCAGGATGGACTGCGCGAGCTCGTCGTGCTCGGCCTGCGAGAACAGGTCCATCGCCACCCACTCGGCCGGCGTCGTGCCGTCGGCGATGACGAGGATTTCCGACGGCCCGGCGATCATGTCGATGCCGACGGTACCGAACACGCGGCGCTTGGCCGCGGCGACGTAGGCGTTGCCGGGGCCGACGATCTTGTCGACCTGCGGCACGGTTTCGGTGCCGTAGGCGAGCGCCGCCACCGCCTGCGCGCCGCCGAGGGTGAACACTCGGTCGACGCCGGCGATCGCCGCCGCGGCGAGCACCAGCGGATTCTTCTCGCCGCCCGGCGTCGGCACCACCATGATGAGCTCGCCCACGCCGGCGACCTTGGCGGGAATCGCGTTCATCAGCACCGACGACGGGTACGCGGCCTTGCCACCCGGCACGTAGAGGCCGACGCGGTCGAGCGGCGTGACCTGCTGCCCCAGCACGGTGCCGTCGTCCTCGGTGTAGCGCCACGAGCCCTGCACCTGCTTGTCGTGATAGCGGCGCACGCGTCCGGCGGCGGCTTCCAGCGCCGCGCGGGTGTCGGCAGGCAAGGCGTCGAGCGCGGCCTCGAGCTCGACCCGGCCGAGTTCCAGGCTGGCGACCGAGGTCGCGGGCAGGCGGTCGAAACGCGCGGTGTATTCGAGCACGGCGGCGTCGCCGCGCCGCTTCACGTCGGCCAGGATGGCGGCGACGGTCTGTTCGATCGCGGCATCGGTGGCGTCGTCGAATTGCAGCAGGCGGGCGAGACGCGCCTGGAAATCAGGCTGCGCGCTGTCGAGGCGGGTCAGGGTCGGCACGGGAATCGGGGCGCTGGATGGCGCGGCTAAAGTCCGGTGTGGATTGTACCGTTTTTTCAGCAATTTCCGCGACCACTCAGGCGTTTAGCCCCGCCAGCCATACCCGTTCCGGGAATTAGACAAAGTCCAGATCGAGGTTTATCATGGCTTTCATGCATTACACGCGCGACAACATGGCCAGCCTTTTGCGCAGCCACGACATCAATCCGACCCACCAGCGGATCGAGATCGCTTACGCCCTGTTTTCGCGCCAGGAACACCTGTCGGCCGACCAGGTGATGGCGATCGTCAACACGCGCCACTCCGAAACGTCCAAGGCCACGGTCTACAACACGCTCAAGCTCTTCCTCGAGAAGGGCCTGGTGCGCGAAGTCATCGTCGACCCCAGCAAGGTGTTCTACGACCCCAACACCCGCCCGCATCACCACCTCTACGAAGTCGACAGCGGCAGGCTGTCCGACATCGACGCCGCCCACGTGCGGATCTCCGGCTTGCCGGCCCTCCCCGAGGGCATGGTCACCGAGGGCATCGACCTCATCGTCCGCGTCCGCCGGGCGCAATAAGCGGCCCACCCGTGAAACGGGTCCACATCGCCGCCACCCTGCTCGACGCCCAACTGGCCCTCGACACGCTCGCCAGCGTCGGCATTGCCGCCCATGTCTTCAATGCCAATGCCGCCGGCGCGACCGGTGAAGTGCCCTTCCTGCAGGCGCAGCCGGAAATCTGGGTGGAGGACGACACGCTGGAAAACCGCGCCCGCGACACGCTGGCCGCGCTGCGTGACGCACCCGCAGGCGCTGACCGGGCCTGCCCGCGCTGCAGCGAAATCAATCCGGGAAATTTCCTCAGCTGCTGGCAGTGCGGCGCCACGCTGCCCGATCAGGCCTGCTGATCCTCATTGCGGGACGCTGCATGCTGTTGGTAGTGGCGCGCGAAGATGCGTTCGAGCTCGTCGATCACCTCCCCGGCCGTGACGCCATGGATGAGGTGGCGCGTCATCTGCGCCGATGCCTCGTGGAAAAGCCGGTTGCGCTCCAGCATGGGATAGGTCTGCATCAGCCGCTGGATCGCCTTGACCACGCTCTCGCCGGCCGGGCGCGGAATCGGCAGCGGCTCGCTCGGCAGCGGCGGCGATACCGCGCCTTCCTTTTCCGCGAGGAACTCGGCGTATTCGAGCAGCGCCTGCTGCCGGCCTTGCGACAGATTCCTGAAAATCGAAACCAGGCGTTTGCTGTCGCCCATTCAGCGACCGCGCCCCTTGGCCGGACGCTTCAGCGGAACGCCATCGGTGGCGCACTGCTGGAACTTGCTCTCGACAAAGGCGATGAAGGCGTCGAGGAGTTTGCTGCGGAATTTTTCCGGGGCATAGACCATCGACAGCTCGCGCGTGAGGCGCGGGCTCAGCGGCACCGCGACGAGCGTGCCGAGCCGGACTTCCTTGGTCACCGTCGAGGCGGACATGATGGCGACGCCGAGGTTCGCCTCGACCGCGCCCTTGATCGCCTCGCGGCTGCCCAGCTCCATCTCGATATGCAGGTCGTCCGGGTTGACGCCATTGTGCTTGAAGAAATCGTCCACGACTTCGCGCGTGCCCGAGCCGTGCTCGCGCGACACATAGGGCTGCTCGGCGATTTCCTTCGCGTCCACACTCGAGCGCCCAGCCAACGGATGGTTGGGCGAGCAGATCATCACCAGTTCGTCCTCGCAGCACGCGAGCGTCTTCAGGTTGCTGTTGTGTGACGGCGCCTCGATCAGGCCGACATCGAGCGAATGGTCGGCCACCTTGGACACCACCGTCTCCGAGTTGGCGACGGTCAGCCGCGCCTGCACCTGCGGAAAGCGCTCCTTGAATTCCCCGAGGATGCGCGGCAACTGGTATTCGGCGATCGTGGTCGAGGCACCGATCATCAAGGGGCCGGTGACCTGGCCGGTCATCTCGCCGACGCGCGCTTCCATTTCGCCGGTCAGCGCGAGGATGCGCTCGGCGTAGCCCAGCACCAGTTCGCCCACCGGCGTGAGCGATATCTTGCCGTGGCTGCGCTCGAACAGCCGGGTGTTGAAATGCTCCTCCAGTTGCTTGACCTGGAAGGTCACCGCCGGCTGCGTCATGTACAGGATGTCGGCGGCCTTGGTGAAGCTGAGCTGGCGAGCGACGGTGTAGAATACTTGGAGTCTGCGGTCGGCCATCAATCCCCGCCCTTGGGTCAGAAAAGATTTTTATTCAACCACAAACCCGACCGTGTTGAAACATTTCCCCCGGCAAGCCCTTGAGTTACCTGAAGTATTCCGCGCGCCAGGCGTGCCGCTCCCGGCCCCGCGCCGCCAACGCTGACCTGGGCCTGCCGTGAATCGCGCCTTCTACACCATCCTGCTGGCGCAGTTCCTGTCCGCGTTGGCCGACAACGCGCTGCTGTTCGCCGCCATCGGCCTGCTGGTGTTTTTCGCCGCGCCCGACTGGCATTCCCCCCTGCTGCAGACGGTCTTCGTCATCGCCTACATCGTGCTCGCCCCGCTGGTCGGCCCGTTCGCCGACGCCTTGCCCAAGGGCCGCGTCATGCTCATCGCCAACACGGTCAAGTTCGCCGGCTGCCTCGTCATGCTCGCTGGCCTGCACCCCCTCATCGCCTACGCCATCGTCGGCATCGGCGCGGCGATGTATTCGCCGGCGAAATACGGCATCCTCACCGAGCTCTTGCCGCCCGAGAAACTCGTCGTCGCCAACAGCTGGATGGAAGGCACGACGGTCGGCGCCATCGTCCTCGGCGCCATCATCGGCGGCGCGCTCATCAATCCCGCCCTCGCCGCCAGCGTGCTCGAGCGCGCCGGTCTCACGGGATTCGTGATCGCCCCGAAGTTCGCCATCATCGCGATCACGTCCCTGTATCTCGCCGCCGCGCTGGCGAACCTGTTCATCCCGCGGCTGCCGATCGACCATACGCTGCCGAACAAGTCGCCGCTGTTCATTCTGCATGACTTCTGGCACAGCTTCGTGCTGCTGTGGCGCGATCCGCTCGGCCAGGTGTCGCTCGCCGTCACCACGCTGTTCTGGGGCGTCGGCGCGACGCTGCGCCTGCTCATCATCGCGTGGGCCGCGCTCAACCTGAAATACGGCCTCGACCAGGCGACCCAGCTCACCGCCGCCACCGCAATCGGCATCGCCATCGGTTCGATCCTGGCGGGCAGGTTCGTGCCCTTGAAGAAGGCGGTCGGCGTGCTGCCCGCGGGCATACTCCTCGGTTTCGTGCCGATCGCGCTGGTCTGGGTGGAAACCCTGTGGCCAGCGCTCGCGCTGCTGACCCTGGCCGGCGTGCTGGCGGGTTATTTCGTCGTGCCGATGAACGCACTGCTGCAGCACCGCGGGCATCTGCTGATGGGCGCCGGCCACTCGATCGCGCAACAGAATTTCAACGAGAACATCAGCATCCTGGCGCTGACCGGCGCCTACGCCCTGATGGTGCGCGCCGAATGGCACATCCACACCATCATCTGGGTGTTCGGGCTGTTCATCAGCGTGGTGATGACGGCGATCTGGCTACGCCACCGCCACGACGTGGTGCACTGAGCGTTTCAGGACACCGGCAGCAGCGGGGCGGCCACGGGGAGCCCTGCATGTACGCTGGCCAAGCGCAGCTTCGCTGCGGACGATCTGCCGTTGCGTGCCGCGCCTCAGCGGGTCCGGCCGGAGACGATCACCGGCCGGTTCGGCAATTCATCCGGGTTGCCGCCCGGGGGCGACGCGGGGAAATGCTGCGCCAGGATCGCGCCGACGCGCGCAATGCCGGCGCGGGCACCCGCCTCGAAACGGCCGGCACGGAATTCGGCTTCCATCGTCCGCGCCACCGCCTCCCATTCGGCGGGGTCGACCCGAGCCGCGACGCCACGGTCGGCGACGAGTTCGATATCGTGATCGGCGAGCAACACATAGATCAGCACGCCGTTGTTCGCCTCCGTATCCCACACGCGCAGGTCGGCAAACACCTGCAGCGCGCGTTCGCGGCCGGAGGCGCCACGCCATACCCGGCCCGGCGCGAGCGCGTTCTCGATGGCAAAGACGATCTCGCCGGTATGCATCGCTTCCGATTCGCGGATCGCCGCTTCGACGGCGTCGAGCGCGGCGGGCGGAAACGCGCGCCGCCACGCCCACGGCGGCGTGAACAGGTGCCTCAAAAAGCGCGCGATCTTCACCATCTGCCCGAAGCGCCTCCGCCGCCGAATCCCCCGCCGCCGCCGCCCCATGAACCGCCACCCCACCCACCACCGAAGCCGCCGCCAGGGCCGCCGCTCGACCAGCCGCCGCCACCGCGGAAGCTCGATGCCACGGCAGCGAACACGAACACCGCGACGAGCAGGAGCAGGACATTGAAACCCAGCCACAGCGCCCCCGCAACCACGCTGCCCAGGGCGGCGAGGCCGGCGGCGGCGGGCCGGCTCATCAGCAGCGAGAGCAGCCAGCCGACGACGACGCCACCCATCACCAGCAGGCCGAACACGGTGTCGTCGGGCGCCGCGCCGCCGGGTACGGGCGGCGGCAAGGCCTCGCCCTCGATCAGCCGCATCAGTTGCGTGAGGCCGGCGTCGAGGCCGCCGTAGAAGTCGCCGTCGCGAAAACGCGGCGCGATCACCTCGGCGATCACCCGTTTCGCGATGGCGTCGGGAATCGCCCCCTCGAGGCCGTAGCCGACCTCGATGCGCATCTGGCGGTCGTCCTTGGCGACGATGAGGATGAGGCCGTCGTCGACTTTGCCGCGGCCGATCCGCCAGCGCTCGGCGACGCGGATGCCGAAGGCCGCGATGTCCTCGCCTGCCAGCGTGGGAACGATCAGCACCGCGATCTGGCTGCCCTTCGCCGCCTCGAACGCGGCCAGCTTGTTTTCCAGGGCGGCCAGCTGATCTGCGCTGAGGGTCGCGGTGAGATCGGTGACGCGGCGCGCGAGTTCCGGCACCGCGATCTGCGCCCAGGCGACGAGCGCCATGCCGGCCAGCAGCAGGCCAGCCAGCCAGGCGGCACGCAGCCGCGTCATCATGCGCCGCTCAATACCCGTGCGAGAGGCTGCCGGCGGCATCGCCCGCGGCGGGCGCAGCAGGCGGCGGCGCACCGAAATCGACCTTGGGCGGCGCTGCGATCGCCGCCTCGTTCTCGACCGTGAACGTCGGCTTGGTCTTGAAGCCGAACAGCATCGCGGTGATGTTCGACGGGAACGAACGCACGGTCACGTTGTAGGTCTTGACCGCCTCGATATAACGCTTGCGCGCGACGGTGATGCGGTTCTCGGTGCCCTCGAGCTGGGCCTGCAGGTCGCGGAACAGCCCGTCGGCCTTGAGTTGCGGGTAGTTCTCCGCCACCAGCAGCAGGCGCGAGATCGCGCCGGTGAGCTCGCCCTGGGCAGCGATGAATTTCTGGAAGGCGGCTTCATCGTTGATGAGTTCCGGCGTTGCCTGGATCGCACCGACGCGGGCACGCGCCTCGGTGACGCGGGTCAGCACCTCCTTCTCGTGCGCGGCGTAGCCTTTCACGACGTTGACCAGGTTGGGCACGAGATCGGCGCGGCGCTGGTACTGGTTGAGCACCTCGGCCCAGGTCGCCTTGATCTCCTCGTCGGTCGATTGCAGGGTGTTGTAGCCGCAGCCCGACAGGGTCAGCGCCATCAACGTCACCATCAGCCATCTCAACATGTCATGCTCCTTGATCAGGGGTGAAGCCGGCGTCCCGCCTTGCCGGCACGATTCGATGCAACGCGAAGCTTACTGCAAGAGCGTGACGAGTTCCGCATCGGCGCGCCCGTCCACCACCCATAGCCGCGCGACACTCACCGGCAGCCTGAAGCGACGCGGCCCCGCGCTGCCGGGGTTGACGAACAGCACCCCGTTGCGCGTTTCCACGCATGGCCGGTGCGAATGGCCCGACACGACCACGTGCACGCCCGCAGCGGCGGGATCGATCGCAAGTTCGCCCAGGATGTGCAGCGCATGGATGCGCACGCCGTCGAACACAAGATCGGCAGTGTACGGGATGGGCTCGGCCCACACGGCACGATCGTTGTTGCCGCGCACTACCGTCAGCGGCGCCATGCGCGCCAGCGTGTCGAGCACGCCGCGTGGCTCGCCCGAGCGCGAACCGATGTCACCGGCATGGATGATGTGCGCGCAGCCTGCCAGCGCCGCGACGGCCTCGGGCCGCAACAGGCCATGGGTGTCGGCGATCAGCCCGATCGGTGCGCGCGTCATCGCGATCGACTCAGGGCTTGACCCCCCAGGTCGCGAACAGCGGGTCGGACTCGGCGAGCCGGTCCGCGTAGCGGTCGTCCTTCGGCCGCTTGAGGCCGCGCTCGACGTAGGTCTCGACCTTCCTGAACCCCGCCTGCTTGATCAGCGTGCCGGCCCAGGCCATGCGCTCCATCGGGTGCAGCTGCGTCCACAGCCGGATCACCTTGGGCGGGAAATAACGGTTCGAGAGGGTGACGACGAACATGCCGCCAGGTTTCAGCACCCGTTTTGCCTCGGCGACAATCTTTTGCGGCTGCGTCAGGTATTCGATCGACACGCTGCAGACGACGGCATCAAAGGTCGCGTCGGCGAACGGCAGCCTGGGGTCGGCGTTAAGGTCGTGCACGATGCGCTCGGCAAGTTGTGGGTTGTCGGCCAGCTCCTCGGCGTTCATGCCGATGCCGGTGGCGGGTTGCACCGTGTCCGGCAGGTGCGAACGCCAGCCCGCCATCAGGTCGAGCACGCGCGCGCCCTCCGGCAGCACGGTGCGGTACAGCGCCTGGATGCGGCGCGCGCACACCGCGTCGACATGGATGACTTTTCTGGGCTGGGCATAGAACTCGGCGTCCGGCGACTCGTCCTCGCGCGCGAAGGCGTCCGGCGCGGAAAAGTCGGTCGGCGTCTGCATCTGCGTTTCCATGCCGCTCCATTCGAGGAGCTGCGTCACCTGGCCGACCGGTTCGGTGGAGATGTCGGCCTTGCCGCTGTCGATGCTGAAGATGCGCCCCTGCAGCGGATGGCTGAAATTGGCGACGAAGCTGGCTTCGTTCAACTTCGTCACGCGGAACATCGGCCCCGGCGCGTCGTCCGCGTGCAACAGCTGCGCGGGGTAGAAGCGCCCGAAGCGCAAGGGTGCGATGTCGTGGCGGAACACCTCGTTCGGCACCTCGTGCTCGATCCTGGGCCCGACGTCCATCTGCGCGTCGACCGGCGGCGTGTCGCCCGGCATCCAGATCACCACCTGATGGCGGCCGAGGTCGGAGAAGTAGTTGACGCGGAAGCGCAGCGCGGAATGAAGAAGTTTCATTACAGGGTTCAGGGGTCAGGATTCAGGGGTCAGGGACGTGTACGTGCGACGGGCGAGGCACAGGTCTTCCCACGCGCGCGCCTTGTCGGGCAGGTTGCGCAGGAGATAGGCCGGATGGTAGGTCACGATGAGCGGAATGCCCTGGTGCCGATGCACGCGGCCGCGCAGGCGGCCGATGGCCTCGTCGGTCTGCAACAGCGTCTGCGCGGCGAAACGGCCGAGGGCGACGATGAGTTTGGGGCGGATGAGCTCGATCTGCGCCTGCAGATAGGGCAGGCACGCGGCGATCTCGTCGGGCTCGGGGTTGCGGTTGCCCGGCGGGCGCGACTTCAGCACGTTGGCGATGTAGACGTTCTCCCCGCGCGCCAGCCCGATGGCGGCGAGCATGGCGTCGAGCAGCCGGCCGGCCTGGCCGACGAAGGGCTCGCCCTGCGCGTCTTCGTCGGCGCCCGGCGCCTCGCCAATGATGAGCCAGTCGGCGTTGCGGTCGCCGACGCCGAGCACGCCCTGGGTGCGCGTCGCATGGAGCTTGCACTTCGTGCAGTGCGCGACGGCGTCGGCGAGCCGATCCCAGGTGTAACCCGTCGCCGGCGCCGGGGCGGCGCCAGCCGGCGCCCCGCGCAGGCGCCACACCGGACCGATGCCGAGCTCCTCGAAGACGTCGTCGCGACTCAGCATGCGAGCGTTTTCTTCATGATCAGCGCATCCTCGCGGCCGTCGCGCGCGGGGTAATAGCCACGCCGCACGGCCAGGTCGACGAAGCCGCTGCTGTGGTAGAGCGCGATCGCCACCGTGTTGGACACGCGCACTTCGAGAAACACGCTCTCGGCCTTGTGGTCGCGCGCGCCGGCAAGGCAATGCTCGAGCAGCTCGCGGCCGAGGCCGTGGCCGCGCCAGATCGGCGCGATGGTGAGGTTGAGCAGGTGCGCCTCGCCGGCGGCGACCATCATCGCGTAGTAGCCGATCACCTCGCCTTCGGCCTCGCGCACCCACATGCTGTAGCCGGCCTTCATCGAATCGGCGAAGTTGCCCGGGGTCCACGGGTAGTCGTAGCTCGCCAGTTCGATGCGGTGGATGCGCGGCAGGTCGGCCTCGGTCATCGGCCGCAGGCGATGTGCGATCTCGAACACGGCGCTCATGCGGAAGCCTTCGCCCGGCGTTCGTCGACGGTGAGCGCCACCTTGTCGCGCAGGTAGATCGGCGCGGCGAGCGCGGCGTCCATGCCCTCGCCGCGCGCGAAGGCGGCCAGCGCGAGCGGCGCCATCGCCGCGGCGTCGGGCATCAGGGTCTCGTCGATGCGCGCAAGCTGCGTCACCAGCCGCGGCCGCAGCGCGTCGCCCAGGACGGCGAAGCCGTTGCCCGCGCCGACCCAGCCCGAGCCTGGCGGCACCGCCACCGATTCCGGCAAGGCGAGCCGCGGTTCGCTCAGCGCACGCCAGCCGGCGCCGTCGCGTTCGTAGGCGGCCCAGTAGACCTCGGCCATGCGCGCGTCGAGCACGGTCAGCACCTTGTCGGCGCCGGCCTGCTCGGCGATCGATTCCAGCGTGGAGACGCCAACCACCGGCAGGTCGGCGCCGAAGGCCAGCCCCTGCGTCACCGCGCACGCGATCCGCAGGCCGGTGAACGAGCCCGGCCCGGCGCCGTAGGCGATGCCGTCGAGCTGGCGCAGCGTGACGCCGCCGTCGCGCAGCAGTTCGTCGATCATCGGCAGCAGGAGCGAACTGTGACGCTGTTCGGCGAGCACGCGGCAGGCGAGCACGCTGCCGTCGAGCGAGAGTGCGGCGGAGCAGTATTCGGTGGAAGTATCGAGGATCAGCAACTTCATTGGCGCGATTTTACCGGCTGGCACGACGGACTCGGCGTTTCCCCCTGCAGACGACGCGGTGAATCGCGCCAGCGCGGTCCGGCGAGCACTCGCAATGGAGTGACGATCCCGCGCGGCATGGCGCCGCCTCAGTCGGGCCCGACAGGCATCACGATCTCGAAGCGCACCCGAGACCACGGATCGCGCACCTCGGCCAGGCGGGTGATGCGGGCGGAAAGCGCCTGCCCGCGGTCCATCAGGCGGGCGACGTCGGCGTTTTCGCGCCGCGGCACGTAGCCGAGCTTGTGGCCCCGCCACTCGACCCGCACCGCGCGCGGGTCGTGGGGGTTGTCCGGCTCGCGCACCAGGGTGAGCGCATCGCCCACCCTAAGCTGCGGCCACACCGCGCGGCCGGCGTGGTACTGGAAGCCCGCCAGCGGCGAATCCTGCAGCACGATGGCTGCGTCGACCCCGGCGTGGAGCGGCGTCGCCCACGTCCACAGCAGCCACAGCACGGCCTGCCAGCGCTTCATGTCGAGGCTCCGTTTGCAGGATGGAACGGAGCATTCTACTGACAAAACGCCCCCCGCAACCGAGCCTTCTCCTGATCCCCGGATTAAGTTTTTGCACTCGACAAGCCCACTTGTGCTTGAGGTAGGATGAAGCCGTCCGCAACTCTTCGCTTCCCCATCGACATGCCCAAGAGAAAAGCCGCCGCCCGGACCAAGCTGTTCGTACTGGACACCAACGTGCTGATGCACGACCCCACCAGCCTGTACCGCTTCGAGGAGCACGACGTCTACGTGCCGATCGCCACGCTCGAAGAACTCGACATGCACAAGAAGGGCATGACCGAGGTGTCGCGCAACGCGCGCCAGGCCAGCCGCTTCATCGACGAGGTGGTGAGCAAGCTCGACAGCATCGAGGACGGCGTGCCGCTCGCCCCCTACAGCCACAACGCCGCCACCGGCCGGCTGTTCCTGCAGACCCAGGCGATCAGCGGCGACATCCCGATGAGCCTGCCCACGTCCAAGGTCGACAACCAGATCCTCGGCGTGGTGCTGTTCCTCTCGCGCCACCAGCCGGGGCGGCAGGTCATCCTGGTGTCGAAGGACATCAACATGCGCATCAAGGCGCGTGCGCTGGGCCTGCCCGCCGAGGACTACTTCAACGACAAGGTGCTCGAGGACACCGACCTCCTCTACGCCGGCGTGCGCGAGCTGCCGCCGGACTTCTGGGACACCCACGGCCGCGGCATGGAATCCTGGCAGGCCAACGGCCACACCTATTACCGCATCCGGGGCCCGCTGGTCGCGAGTCTTCTGCCCAACGAGTTCGTGTATCAGGAAGGCCCCAACCCGCTCCACGCCAAGGTGCTCTCCGTGACCGGCAAACAGGCCGAGCTGGTGACGGTGCGCGACTACAGCCATCACAAGAACAACGTGTGGGGCATCGTCGCGCGCAACCGCGAGCAGAATTTTGCCTTGAACGTGCTGATGGACCCGGAGATCGACTTCGTCACCCTGCTCGGCCAGGCCGGCACCGGCAAGACCCTGCTCACGCTCGCAGCCGCGCTGGCGCAGGTGCTCGACAAGAAGCTCTACAGCGAGATCATCATGACCCGCGTCACCGTCCCGGTCGGCGAGGACATCGGTTTCCTGCCCGGCACCGAGGAAGAAAAAATGACGCCGTGGATGGGCGCGCTCGAGGACAACCTCGACGTGCTGAACAAGAGCGACGACGAGGCCGGCGACTGGGGCCGCGCCGCGACGCAGGACCTGATCCGGTCGCGCATCAAGGTGAAGTCGCTCAATTTCATGCGCGGCCGCACCTTCTTGAACAAGTTCCTCATCATCGACGAGGCGCAGAACCTCACGCCCAAGCAGATGAAGACGCTGATCACCCGCGCCGGTCCCGGCACCAAGGTGGTGTGCCTCGGCAACATCGCGCAGATCGACACGCCCTACCTCACCGAGGGCAGTTCCGGCCTCACCTACGTGGTCGACCACTTCAAGGGCTGGCCGCACAACGGCCACGTCACCCTTCAACGGGGCGAGCGTTCGCGCCTGGCCGATTATGCCGCCGAGGTGCTGTAAGCCTTTTTCCCCAGGAGACCGATCATGTCCCCCCAGAGCCTGACCCTCGCCGTCGCCCTCGCGCTGGCGCTGCCCGCGCACGCCGCCGACTGGCGCGACCTGCTGCGCGGCGTGGCCGCTCCGCCCGCCGAGCAACAGGCAAGCACCAGCACTATCGACGCCCTGTCGCCAACCGAGATCGACGCCGGCCTGAAGGAGGCGCTCGCCCGCGGCGCCGACGCCGCCGTCGCCCAGCTCGGGCAGAAGGACGGTTTCTTCGGCAACGACAAGCTGCGGATCCCGCTGCCACCGGGCCTGCAGAAAGCCGAGCAGGCGATGCGCCTGATGGGCATGGGCAAGCAGGCCGATGAATTGATCCTCTCGATGAACCGCGCCGCCGAAGCCGCCGTGCCCGAAGCCAGGGCGCTGCTGGTCGACGCGGTGAAGAAGATGACGCTGGAAGACGCCAGGGGCATCCTCACCGGGGGCCCGACCTCGGCCACCGAGTTTTTCCGCAGGAAGACCGAGGCGAAGCTGGCCGAGCGCTTCCTGCCCACCGTCAAGGCCGCCACCGACAAGGTCGGCCTCGCCCAGCGGTACAACCGCTACGCCGGCATGGCTGCGCAGTTCAATCTCATCGACAGGAAGCAGGCCCGCGTCGAGGACTACGTCACCCAGCAGGCGCTCGACCGGCTCTATACGCTGATCGGGGAAAAAGAAGCCGCGCTCCGTGCCAACCCGATACAGGCTGGCAGCGAGCTGCTGAAGAAAGTGTTCGGGGCCGTTTCCGGCAGGTAGGCGGAGCGCATGAAGCCAGCCTGCTTCACATTGTTCGCCGGATTGCTGCTTGCCCTGCCCGCGCAGGCCTGGCAAGTCGGCGAGTTCCGTCACGGCATGACCCGCGCCGAGGTCGACGCCGCTCTCACCAGCTGGAATTTCGATCACCGCATGCCGGTCGGCCCCGACAGCGTCTTCGTCTACGATGGTCTAGGCAACCCCGCCGCGCGCCGTTTCCTCTTCACCTTCTGCAACGACCGCCTGGTCGCGTTCGAGCAGGAGGTCGCCCCCGCCTTCCGCCACTTCGTGATCATCGCGTCCAACTACGCCAACCTCTACGGCGACCCGTTCAAGGTCATCCCCTACACCAGCGTCGTCGCCAGCGGCGAGAAGAACCTGCTCGCCATGTTCTGGCGACGCGGCAGCGACTTCGTGGGCGTGAAATACCTGCTGCAGCCGACCAGCGAGCAGCTCAGCATGACCTGGCAGATCGGCAACACCTGCTGGCAGGCGCCACGCTGAAATCCGCGTCTAGCGGAACAGGCGCCCCGGCAGCCACCACAGATAGAACACCATCCCGAACAGCTCGACCAGCGACTGCACCACGATCACCACCGCCGCCACTTCCCACCCTGCCGGCAGGGTGAGCGCAAACGGCAGCACGACGAAGGAATTGCGCGTGCCGAAGCTGAAGGCGAGCGTGCGCCCCTGTGCGGCGGGCAGGCGCAGCGCCAGCGCCATCGCCTTGGCCAGCAGCGCGGCGAACAACAAAAAGGCGACGAACACCGGCACCAGGATGGGCAGCAGGCGGAGCGCCTCGACGACCGCGCCGACCTGCGCGCCCGCGATCAGCAACACCACGACCGCGAGCAGGGGCACGGGCCACCACGCCAGTTGCTCGCGCCGCGCCTGGCGCCCGGGCCGCGCCTCGATCCAGCGCTCCGTCAGCGCCGCCAGCCCCAGCGGCAGGAGCACGATGAGCAACGCGGGCCAGACGTTTTCCAGGCCCAGCCCGGCCGGGTCGGCGCCCTCGGCCATCAGCCACAGGTAGGCCGGCAGCAACAGCAGCTGCAGCAGCAGATTGGCGGGCGTCACCGCGATCGCGCGCGGCACGTCGCCACCGCCGAGCTGGGTGAAGGTGATGAACCAGTCGGTGCAGGGGACGAGCAGCACCAGCAGCACGCCCAGCCGCATCTCCGGGTCCGCCGGCAGCCAGCCGGCCAGTCCCCACACGGCGAGCGGCACGATCACGAAATTGCCGGCCAGCAGCGCTGCGACGAAACGGTGATCGGCGAACGCCTCGCGCAGGTGCAAGAGCGGCACCTGCACGAAGGTCGTGTAGAGCAGCACGGCCAGCACCGGCCACAGCAGCGCCTCGAGCCTGGGCCCGGCTGCCGGCCACGCCGACCCCACGCCCAGCCCCAGGACGATGGCGGCGAGATAGAGGCCGACCTGGCGCCGTTCGAGGGTCAGGCGGTCCATGGGGGCGAGGTGCGCAAGAAAATCGGAACGGCCATGCCGGAATTCTGCCACGCGTGCGCCGCGTCACGCACGCATTCGTGTCCCGGTGCGCCGGGCAGGCGCGCCGGCGGGTGCGTAGCGGTTTCACCCAAAAGGTGAACGCGAGCGAAGGCGAAAAACCCAGCATTCACGAGACTTCCATTGCGGTGTTGAGCGGTCAACCGCGGTTTTTAGGATAATGGATTCCGGTTTCCAGACGCGTCGCCATGCCCGACTATGCCCTCCTCTTCATCGGCGCCTTTGTCGCTGCCGCCGTCTCCGGCGCGGCCGGTTTCGGCGGGGCGTTGCTGCTACTGCCGCTGCTCGTCGCCACGGTCGGCGTCACGCACGCGGTCCCGCTGCTCACGATCGCGCAATTGATCGGCAACCTGTCGCGGGCGGGTTTCGGATTTGCACAGATCCGCTGGCGGCCGGTCGGGCTGTTCCTGCTGGGCGCGGCACCGTTGAGCGTGCTGGGCGCGCTCTCCTTCGTCGAACTGCCCGAACCGTGGGTGACGCGCGCGATCGGCGCGTCCATTCTCGTCTTCGTGGCCTTGAGGCTGACCGGGGTGCTGCGGCTGAAGCCCGGGCCCGCGACGCTCATCGTCGGCGGCGGCGTCGTGGGTTTCCTGTCCGGGCTCGTCGGCAGCGCCGGGCCGCTGGGCGCGGCCATTTTCCTCTCCCTCGGGCTGCCGCCGGTGGCCTACGTGGCGAGCGAGGCAACGACCGCCCTCGCGATGCACGCCTTGAAGGCGATCATCTACCAGCAATACATCGCGCTCGACCAGGAATTCTGGATGCTCGCCGCGCTGCTGGGCGTCGCGATGGTGCTCGGTACCTGGTCGGCGCAGCGCGTCATCGCGCGCATGCCCCGGCAGACCTTCCAGCGCGTCGTCGCGGCCCTGCTTGCGGCGATTGCCGTTTACATGGTGGTGCACGGCTAGCCATCTGGCGGACAGGTGGGGCAGCTCCCTGCCCCCGGGCGCGCGGCAAGAATACGGCTTGACCCTGGTCCCGACTCCAGGGTCTAGTGTGGTGTTGCACGCTATCCGGAACATAAAACCGCGTCTTTTCGTCCATGGCTTCGTTGCAAATCCTCGCAATAGTCGAACTATTGCTGCGGTTTGCGCCTCGCCCTGATCCTTTCCGGGTTCTACCTGCTCATCCGTATTTCCTGTTCATCCCTGGTTGGGCGGTCTGATCGCAGCCCTGCGGGAGAAAGCGATGCATGCTCAGACGGGACACCCGCTCGCCAGCTTCATGCTGACGCGCAGGCGATCTCCAGGAAGCTGAAAGCGATCGACGGAAATGCGTTGTCGTTCTTATCGAAATTGGTGGTGCCGCTTGTCGGATTCGAACTGACGACCTACCGCTTACAAGGCGGTTGCTCTACCAACTGAGCTAAAGCGGCGACGTGAAACGGTTGATTATAGCGACCCTGCGGGGGCTATTTGACGACCTTGAGGGAGGGACGTCCCTTGGGCGGCGGCGCATCGCTGTCGTCGGGCGGCGCGGCGTCCGGCGGGGGCGGCGCGGCGGGCTCGAAGTGCAGGCCCTGCCCGTTCTCGCGCGCAAAGATCGCGGCGACGCGGTCGACCGGAATCGCGATTTCGTGAGACACGCCGCCGAAGCGCGCCGAGAACCGGATCCAGTCGTTGTCGAGCGTGAGGTTGCGGGTGGCGCCTGCGCTGATGTTGAGCACGATCTGGCCATCCTTGACATAGCCGGGCGGCACCCGCGTGCGGCCGTCCACCGCCACCAGAAGTTGCGGCGTATAGCCCGAGTCCGTGCACCACTCGTAGAGTGCACGAATCAGATACGGCTTGGTGGAAAGCTCGGCCATGCCCTGTCCGCTTACTTGCGCAGCGCCTTTTCGGTAGGCGTGAGCGCGTTGATGAAGGCCGGACGGCTGAACAGGCGCTCGCGGTATTTGAGCACCGGTGCGGCCATCTTCGGCAGCTCGATGCCGTAGTGTTCGAGCCGCCACAAAAGCGGCGCGATCGCGACGTCGAGCATCGAGAACTCGTCGTTCATCAGGTATTTCTGCTTGGTGAGAATCGGCGTGAGCTGCGAGAGGGCATCGCGGATTTCCTGGCGCGCCTTGTCCGAGCCCTTGCCGAGGCTATGCTCCAGCGTGTTCACGTGCGCGAAGAGGTCGTGCTCGAAGTTGAACAGCACCAGGCGGGCGCGCGCGCGCATCACCGGATCCGGCGGCATCAGCTGCGGATGCGGAAAGCGCTCGTCGATATACTCGTTGATGATGTTGGATTCGGTGAGCACCAGGTCGCGTTCGACCAGCACCGGCATCTTGCCGCTGGGGCTGATGCTGGCGATCTCTTCCGGCTTGTTGTGCATGTCGACGTCGATGATCTCGAAGTCCATGTCCTTCTCGAACAGGACGATACGGCAGCGATGGCTGTACGGATCGGTGCTGCCGGAATACAGGGTCATCATGGCGGGGCTCCCTATCGTGTTGCGTGCGTTAATGGCTTAAAACGCCAACAGCCGGACACCAGTCCGGCTGTTGGCGGAAAGGCTTGGCTGTGGTCAGTGGACGTCTTTCCAGTACTCTTTCTTCAGGTAGTAGGCCACCACAAAGAAGATACCCAGGAAAATCAGGACGGCCACGCCGAGCTGCTTGCGCTGCACCTGCGCCGGCTCGCCCATCCAGACCAGGTAGTTCACCAGATCGCCGACCATGGAATCATACTCGGCCAGCGTCACGCTGCCAGGCTTGGCGAGCACCAGGCGCTCGACGACCTCGTGCTCACCTTCCTTCCGGTATACCGGCACCATCTCTCCCTGCAGGCTCCACATGACGTGGGGCATGCCAACCTTGTCGAATACGGTGTTGTTCCAGCCGGTCGCGCGCGAATCATCGCGGTAGAAACCACGCAGATAGGTGTAGAGCCAGTCGGCGCCGCGCGAGCGCGCGATCACGGAAAGATCCGGCGGGGTGGCGCCGAAGAAGACCTTGCCGTCGCTCTTGGTCATCCCCACCTTCATGGTCTCGCCCGGCTTCTCCGCAGCGAACATGAGGTTGGCCTTGATCTGCTCCTCGGTGAGGCCGAGATCGGCCAGGCGCGAGTAGCGCATCGCGGCGGCGCTGTGGCAGTTGAGGCAAAAGTTGACGAACATGCGCGCCCCGCGCTGCAGGGATTCCATATCGCCCGGATTGACCGGCGCCTTGTCCAGCGGGACGCTGTGGCCGCCGCCTGCGGCGAGGGCGATGGCTGGAACGACCGCCAGCAGGAAAAGAAGGTTCTTCATGCGTTTCATTTAGCCAGTCACCCTTTCCGGTTCCGGTTTCGTTTTGTCAATCGAGGTATACCAGGGCATCAACAGGAAAAACAGGAAGTAGATCACCGAGAACACCTGGGCAAAGATGGTCGCGATCGGGGTCGCTGGCAACAGGCCGAGGTAGCCCAGGCCGATGAACGCCACGATGAACAGCGCCAGCGCGATCTTGTAGATCGGGCCACGATAGCGGATCGACTTTACCTTGCTGCGGTCGAGCCAGGGCAGGAAGAACAGCAGCACGATCGACAACCCCATGGCGACGACGCCCGGGAACTGCGAACCGAACATCGGCGGCACCGCGCGCAGGATCGCGTAGAACGGGGTGAAGTACCACAGCGGCGCGATATGCTCCGGCGTTTTCAGCGGGTCGGCCGGGACAAAGTTGGCCGCCTCGAGGAAATAGCCGCCCATCGCCGGCGCGAAGAAGAGGATTGCCGAGAACACCATGAGGAAGACGACGACGCCGACGATGTCCTTCACCGTGTAATAGGGATGAAAGGGAATGCCGTCGAGCGGGATGCCGGTCTTGGGATCCTTGTGTTTCTTGATCTCGACGCCGTCGGGGTTGTTGGAGCCGACCTCGTGCAGGGCGACCAGGTGCACCACGACCAAGGCGATGAGCACCAGCGGCAGCGCGATGACGTGGAAGGCGAAGAAGCGATTGAGCGTGGCATCCGAAATCACGTAGTCGCCGCGGATCCAGATCGACAGGTCTTCACCGATGAAGGGCACGGCGGCAAACAGGTTGACGATCACCTGCGCGCCCCAGTAGGACATCTGGCCCCACGGCAGCAGGTAGCCAAGGAAGGCTTCCGCCATCAGCGCCAGATAGATCAGCACGCCGAAGATCCAGATCAGCTCGCGCGGCTTGCGGTAGGAACCGTACATCAGCCCGCGGAACATGTGCAGGTAGACGACGACGAAGAACATCGACGCGCCGGTGGAGTGCATGTAGCGGATCAGCCAGCCCCATTCGACGTCGCGCATGATGTACTCGACGGACAGGAAGGCAAGTTCCGAATCCGGCTTGTAGTTCATCGTGAGGAAGATGCCGGTGACGATCTGGATCACCAGCACCAGGAGCGCGAGAGAGCCGAAGAAGTACCAGAAATTGAAGTTCTTGGGCGCATAGTATTCGGACAGGTGCGCCTTGTAGGTGGCGGTGAGCGGGAAGCGATCGTCGATCCAGCCCATCAGTTTTTGCATCGCTGACATGATTGTTTAGCTTCCTTGCAGGCGGTGATCTTTTTGCTGGGGGTCCACGCCGATCAGCAGCTTCGCGTCGCTGACGAATTGATGGGGCGGGATCACCAGGTTCGTCGGCGCAGGCACGCCCTTGTATACGCGCGCGGCGAGATCGAAGCGCGAGCCGTGGCAGGGGCAGAAGAATCCGCCCGGCCAGTCGGCGCCCAGGTCGGCGGCGCCGATTTCCTTGCGGTAGGTGGGCGAGCATCCAAGGTGGGTGCAGATGCCGACGGCCACCAGATATTCCGGCTTGATCGAGCGGGTCGGATTCTTGCAGTAATCAGGTTGCTGCGGCATGTCGCTCTTCGGGTCGGCGAGCTTGTCGTCGTGCTTGCCGAGCAGGTCGAGCATCTCCGGGGTGCGATTGACGATCCATACCGGTTTGCCGCGCCACTCGACGGTGAGCAGCATGCCCGGCTCGACCTTGCTGATGTCGACTTCGACCGGGGCACCCGCGGCGCGCGCACGCGCGCTCGGCTGCATGCTGACCACCAGCGGTATGGCGACGCCCGCGACGGCGACACCGCCGACGGCGCTGGTCGCGGCGATCAGAAATTTTCGTTTGCGAACATCCACTTGGTGCCCTTCGACTTCCTGGCTCATGATTCCCCAACCTGAAGGTTTTTCGAATAAAGGACGCATTCTAACCAATTTGCCCTTGGCTCCGAAAGTACAGCGCAAGCGAAACGCAATGCCATGAGGCCGCTCGGCTATAATCCGCGCGTGGCGAAATCACGCCAAGCCCCTGAATTCAATCGACATGCGCAAAATCTGGCTGCTTTTCGCCCAATCGACGACGATCGCGCTCGGCGCGCTGTTTGTCGTCCTTCTGTTCAGGCCCGATCTGCTGCGCTGGCCGGCTGCGCCCGGTAGCCTGACCATCAAGGAGGCCGCACCGCCGGCCGCGCCGGCCGCGGCCGGCGCCAGTGCTTCCTTCGCGCCGGCAGCCCAAAAGGTCATCCCCTCGGTCGTCAACGTGTTTACCCAGCAGAAGGTGCGGCGCGCCCCGCACCCTGCGCTCGACGACCCGATCTTCCGCTACTTCTTTGGCGATCGTCTCGACGCGCCGCCGCGCGAGGTGTCCAACTTGGGATCCGGCGTGATCGTAACGGCGAACGGCTACATCCTCACCAATCATCACGTGATCGAAGCGGCGGACGAAATCCAGGTTGCACTCGCCGATGGACAGACCGTCCCCGCGCGCGTCGTCGGCGCCGATCCCGACACTGACCTCGCGGTGCTCAAGATCGACGCCGACAGGTTGCCGGCCATCACCTTCGCCCAGCCCGACAGCCTCAAGGTCGGCGACTGGGTGCTCGCGGTGGGCAACCCCTTCGGCGTCGGCCAGACCGTGACCGCCGGCATCGTCAGCGCGCTCGGCCGTTCTCACTTGGGCATCAACACTTTCGAGAACTTCATCCAGACCGACGCCGCGATCAACCCGGGCAACTCGGGCGGCGCGCTGGTCGACGCGTCCGGCAACCTGGTCGGCATCAACAGTGCGATCTACTCGCGCAGCGGCGGCTCGCAGGGCATCGGCTTCGCGATTCCGGTGAGCATCGCGCGCCAGGTGATGGAACAGATCATCCAGACGGGCAGCGTGACGCGCGGCTGGGTCGGCGTCGAAGTGCAGGACCTGACCCCCGAGCTGGCGGAATCCTTCAATCTGAAGCAGAGCGAAGGCGCGCTCATCGCTGGCGTATTGAAGGGTGGACCGGCCGACGCCGGCGGCGTGCGCCCGGGCGACATCCTGCTCGCGGTCAACGGCCGTAAAGTGGCGAACTCGGCGGCATTGCTCAATCTGATCGCCGACCTCAAGCCCGGCACCGATGCCAGGCTCACCGTGGCGCGCAAGCAGCAGACGATCGATCTCGTCGTGCGTGTCGGCCGTCGCCCGCTGCAACGCACCCAGCCGCAGGAACCCTGACACCGATCAGCTTGCGGCCTGCGTCAACAGCCGCAGGCGGGTCGGATAGAGGTAGGCGTCCTGCTCCATCGCCGGCACGTTCCAGCCGGCCGCGGTGCGCGCCATGCGTTGCAAGGCCGCATCCGGGATACGCAGTGTAGACAATAGCAACACGTCGGATGGCGAATACAAGGCTCCATCGGCAAGTGCCGGTTGCGGTTGCAGCGTCGCCAGCAGCGGGCTCGCCTCGAGGCGCCAGCCCTTGTCACTCCAGAAGGTCTGCCAGGCCACCTGCGCCAGTTCGCGCGCGCGCGTTCGCGACACACCGTTGCCGGTCGCGTCGGCATGGTCGAGCAGGCCCTGCACCACATAGGCATAGTCTTCGAGCTCGGCGTGCGGCAACACCTGGCCGCGCGAACGCGCCTTGATCAGCTTGCCGTCGCGCACCAGCTGCGCGAGCAGGAAAGCCTGCAGGCGGTCAGCCTGCAGGCGGTAGCCTGGGTCGAGCGCCGCCGCCTGGCTGAAGGCGGAAAGTGCCAAGCCGTTCTGGCCCGCGGTGAGTTTGTCGTCCTTGGGCAACGTGCGCGCCAGCCGCACCGGCTGCAGCGCGCGCAGGGCCTCTGCGAGCAGCCGGCGCTCCTCGGCGGTAGGCGTGCGGTATTCCGCGGGCAGATAGCCCCCCTCGAACTCGCGCGCGGCGTCGAGCCGCCACACCCGGCGTGCAGCCGCGAAGGCCGCCGGCGACAGGCGCTGCCTGAGCTCGTCCGGCTCCCACAGATAGGTCGCGCCTTCGCGCCCCTTGTCGTCGACCGCCGAGGTGCTGGTGTAGAAGCCGCCGCTGGCATCGAGCATTTCGGCGCGCATGAAATCGAGCGTCGACAGCGCGATGTCCCGGTAGCGCGGCTGGCGCAGCACGGTCGCCGCCCGCAGGTAGAGCTGCGCCAGGTGCGCGTTGTCGTAAAGCATTTTCTCGAAATGCGGCGTATCCCATGCCGGGTCGACCGTGTAGCGGAAGAAGCCGCCGCCGACATGGTCGCGCAGGCCGCGGTTGGCCATCTGGTCGAAGGTCTGGCGCAGGAACTCGCCCAGCCTGGCGTCTGGCTGGCGCGCCTGCTGGTCGAGTAGCGCATGCAACTGCGGCGCCATCGGGAACTTGCTGATCTGGCCAAAGCCGCCGTGCAGCGTGTCGGCCTCTTTCCATGCGCTGGAGATGAACTGCTGCCAGGCGCGCTCGACGCGCGCCCGCGTGAGCGGAGCGCCGAGCGGGAGCCGGGCCGGCGCCGGGGCCGCCTGTTGCGCCAGGGCGCGCAAGCCGGCGCGGTCGGCGACCCAGCGCCGATTGAGATGCGCAATCTGGGTGCGGAATTCGTCGGGCGGCGCGTACAACACGGCGAACACCGGGTAGCCTTCCGGCGTGACGAAGGCATTGAGCGGCCAGCCGGAAGCGCCGTTCAGCTGCGCCGAGAAGGTTTGCAGCGCGTCGTCGAGTCCGCTGTTGATTTCACGGTCGACCTTGACCGGGACGTAGTCGCGGTTGAGGAGCGCGGCAATCTGCGCATTCTTGAAGCTTTCGCGCTGCATGACATGGCACCAGTGGCAGGCGAAGTAGCCGACCGAAACGAACAGCAGCTTGTTCTCGCGCCGGGCGCG
The DNA here is from genome assembly GCA_020725005.1 of Thiobacillus denitrificans. Lineage (GTDB taxonomy): Bacteria > Pseudomonadota > Gammaproteobacteria > Burkholderiales > Thiobacillaceae > Thiobacillus > Thiobacillus denitrificans_G. Next base: position 9,588 of record DYFW01000001.1, on the reverse strand, counting down.
GGCGACGGTGTCGGCGTTCCATTCCTGCCAGGCAACCGGATCGCTGCCGTGCAGGGCAAGATAGGGCGAAGGATGCTGGGCGAGGCGGTTGGTGAGTGCCGAGGCGGCGGCGGCCAGCGGCAGGCACAGCGCCAGGAGCAGGAAGACACGTGCTCCGCTGCGCTCAGACCTTGACATAGGTCCAGCCCTGCTGGAGCCGGGTGACGATTTCTCCGATGGCGGTCGGGGCGGCATGGGTCACCGGCAGCAGTTCGACTTTCTCGCCCTGGCCGGTGAAGCGCGCGATGGTCTGGCTGCACGCCACCAGGTGGAGGTTGGCGTGACGCTTTGTCATGCGGACGATGCGGGCGGCATGCGGGCTGACCCCGTCGCGCATCAGGTTGATGCCGCGGCTGTTGGCGACGATTTCGAGCTCGATCGTGCGCCCCTGGCGCTCGGCCTCGTCAAGCATGGCTTCGGCGCGGTCGAGCACGGCGGCCATGCGCGCGGGATCGTCGCTGTCCAGGTGCAGCATGATGCGGTTCGGGTCGGGCTGCCGCGCGAGGCTCACCGGCTGGTAGCCCCCGAGCGCCGCCAGCGGCGTCCTCGCAGGCGCCTCCGTCTCCGTGACGCCGCGCATGCCCCAGCCCGCGACCAGACCGGCCAGCAGAATCAGGCAGCCCAGGGCACAGCGTTGCACCAACGGCCGGCCACGCGGCGGACGCGGCTGCGCATCCGCCGGCTGCGGCGGTTCGGCATACGCCAGCCGCACCATGCTCTGCAGGCTGCGCAGGCCGCAAACGCGCTGCGCCAGGGCCTGGTCGGTCCGCAGGCGGGCGATCAGCGCCTCGCTGTCGGTCACGTCGAGCTGGCCATCGATGAAGGCGTGCAGGATTTCGTCCGAAATCATGGTGTGGTTCATTTCACTCTCCTCAGCACGGGTTGCGCCCCTTGCTGGTCGGCCTTCTGGTCCAGCATGCGCTTGAGGTTCGCCCGCGCCCGCGACAGTCGGCTCATGACCGTGCCGACGGGGATTTCCAGTATCCCGGCCACGTCCGCGTAGCCGAACTCCTCGAGGTCGACCAGGGTGAGCACCTGGCGCTGTCCCAGCGGCAGGCGCGCGACCGCTGCCCGCACGCAGGCGATCACCTGCTCGCGGTTGCAGCAGGCCTCGGGGCTGTCGACCGGGGATTCGAGCTCGTCGTGCATTTCTTCGATGTCTTCGTGGTCGCGTCGACCACGCAGATGATCGAGCCAGCAATGGTTCATGATCGAGACCATCCACGCCTTGAGCGCGGCCTCGTCGCGCAACTGGGCACGCCGCGCCCACGCCTTGGCCATCGCCTCCTGGACCAGGTCGTCGGCGAGCGCCGGGTCGTGGCACCACGCATAGGCGATGCGGTACAGCACGGGGCGCTGGGCTTGCATGCCGGTTCGCAGCGGGCCAAAAAGCAGTGTCGAGATCATTGTCATGTTCCTTGGACGCCGGCCACGCCGGACTTATTCCCATCGTGGCGGAAAATTTTTGTCAAAAACATGGAATAAGCGTACTTCGGGCGCCGTCCTATCTTCAAGTCGGGCAACCCGGCTTGCCAATTCTTACGTACGGAGGAGTTTCCCAAAATGCTGAACATGTCGAAAATGCTGGCCGCCGCCTCGATGGTGGCCGTTCTGGGCCTGACCGGCTGCGCGACCACCGAACAGGATGCGCCACCGATCAAGACCGTCTACCACATCAACGACAGCGCCACCGCGATGGCTGCGATGAACAACATCAAGAACCAGCTGGCGGCCTCGCCGAAGGACCAGATCATCGTCGTCACCCACGGCAAGGGCATCGACTTCCTGCTGCAGGATGCCACCGACAAGGACGGCAACCCCTATCAGCCCCGCATCGACGACCTGATGGCCAAGAAGGTCGATTTCCGCGTCTGCAACAACACGCTGAAATCGCGCAATCTCGACCCCAGCGCCGTCGTCAAGGGCGCCAAGATCGTACCCTCCGGCGTGGCGGAAGTCGCCAAAGTGCAGGCGCGCGAGGGCTACACCTACATCAAGCCCTGACGAATCCAGTTCCCCGTGCCCGCCACGGGGAGCGGATAACCGAGTCGTTCGTTGTCTCCGCCGGCTTCGCAAGAGGCCGGTTTTTTTGTGCCTGTCCGGCGCACGCCTCAGGCGTTGCGAATGAAATTCTCGCGATAGAAGCGCAGCTCCTCGATGGATTCATAGATATCGGCCAGCGCTTCATGCCGGTTGGATTTCTTGAACTCCTCCGCCAGCCCCGGGCGCCAGCGCTTGGCCAGCTCCTTCAGGGTGCTGACGTCGAGGTTGCGGTAGTGGAAGAAGGACTCCAGCGTCGGCATGTAGCGCGCGAGGAAGCGGCGGTCTTGGCAGATCGAGTTGCCGCACATCGGCGAGGTGCGCTCCGGCACGTGCTGCTTCACGAATTCGAGCATCTGCGCCTCGGCCTCGGCCTCGTCGAGCTGCGAAGCCTTGACGCGGTCGATCAGCCCCGATTTTCCATGCGTGCCCTTGTTCCAGCTGTCCATCGCGTCCAGCACCTCGTCCGGCTGGTGCACGACCAGCACCGGGCCTTCGGCGACGGTATTGAGATCGGCGTCGGTGACGACGATCGCAAGTTCGATGATGCGGTCGGTGTCGGGCGACAGGCCGGTCATTTCCATGTCGAGCCAGAGCAGATGCGTGGGATTGAGCGCCATGAGGATATCCTGAACTGAAGAGCGCGTATTTTCGCACAGAGCCCATAAACCCTGTGCTGCGCAGGGTGGCGGGCGTAACAGCTTGCGTCCATAATTTGAAACCCCGTCCCTGGAGCCCTGCCATGAACCTTCCGATTCCGGTATGCCTCGCCCTGTGCGTGTTCACCGCGGCTGCCCAGGCGGCGCCCTTCGCACAGGGCGACCCGCAGGCCGGCAAGGCGCTGCACGACAAAACCTGCATCAGCTGCCATGCCGGCATGTTCGGCGGCGACGGCAGCAGGATGTACACGCGCGCCGACCGCAAGACCCGGAGCGCGCAGCAGCTGGCCGCGCGCATCTCCGGCTGCAACGCCAACACGGGCGCCGGCTGGTTCCCCGAGGACGAGGCCCACGTCGGCGCCTGGCTCAACCAGCAGTACTACAAGTTCAAGTAAGCCTCATCGCACAAGGAAACGCCATGACCACTCCCATCGAAGAACTCGCCCGCAAGAAGTGCGCGCCCTGCGAAGGCGGCGTCGCGCCGCTCACCGACGCACAGATCACGCCGCTGCTGAAGGGCCTTACCGGCTGGCAGCGCGACGGCGTGAAAATCGTCAAGGAATACAAGTTCAAGGACCACTACCAGGCGCAGGCCTTCACCAACGCGGTGATGTGGGTGTCGCACCGCGAGGACCACCATCCCTATCTGGTCGTCGGCTACAACACGGTGAAGGTGGAGTACTGGACGCACGCGATCGGCGGCCTGTCGGAAAACGACTTCATCTGCGCCGCCAAGGTCGACATGCTGTTAGAGATTTGAGCCCGCCCCGGCCTGACTCGCCGGCCCGCCTCACCGGGCAGGTCGTCGCCGCCTTCAGCCGCCGCTTCCTGGTCGAGACCGCGGCAGGCGCCCTGCCCTGCCTGGTCAAGGGGCGTCATCTGAAAGTGGTGTGCGGCGACCACGTCGAGATCCGGCGCGACGGCGACACCGGCGTGATCGAGGCGGTGCGGCCGCGCAGCAGCCTGCTCTACCGCTCCGACGCCTTCAAGACCAAGGCGATCGCCGCCAACGTCACCCAGCTCGCCGTGGTGGTCGCCGCGCGGCCGAGCTTCTCGCCCGAACTGGTGCAGCGCTGCCTGCTCGCCGCCGAGGATCAGGGCCTCAAGAGCCTGCTCGTGCTCAACAAGACCGACCTGCCGGAAACCCCGGCGGCGCTCGAACGCCTCGCGCCGCTCGTGCGCATCGGCTACCCGCTCGTCCAGCTGTCGGCGTTGACCGACGTCGCGCCGCTGCGCCCCGCCCTGCAGGGACACACCACGCTGCTGATCGGGCAGTCCGGCATGGGCAAGTCGACGCTCGTCAACGCCCTGTTTCCGGAGGCCCGCGCAGAAACCGCCGAATTCTCCGAGGCGCTCGACAGCGGCCGCCACACCACCACGCATACCCGCCTGCACCGGCTCGACGCCGAGACGGCGGTGATCGATTCGCCCGGCCTGCAGGAATTCGCGCTGCAGCACCTTGATGCGGCTTCGCTCGCGCACGCCTTCGTCGAATTCCGTCCCTACCTGGGGCAATGCCGCTTCCGCGACTGCACCCACGAGAGCGAACCGGGGTGCCGCGTGCGGGAAGCGGTCGACGCCGGCGCCATCGACCCGGCGCGCCTCAAGCTGTACCACACGCTGCGACGGTTGCAGCAGAATGCCGCCCAACGCCTATAAAGCAGACAACAAACGGTTTCACAGGAGACGGCCATGAAAACTCTTCTGGCTTTGTTTCTTTCGCTGGGGCTGGCGGCTTCTGCACTGGCGGCGGGCAAGCCGGTCGCCACCCCGTATGCGCCGGCGCGGGTGCTGTTCGACTTCTATTTCGACAACCCGCAGAAGATCGGCAGCGCCCTGTTCTGGGTGCGCTCGCTGGTCAATACGCTGCAGGGATCGCCCTACGACTACGCGGCCGAGGACAACAAGATCGTGGTGGTGATCCACGGCACCGAAATCGTGACCGTGGCCAGGCACAACGAGGCGAGATACCAGGAAGCCGTCGACCGCATGCGCTACTACGCCGACCTGGGCGTGTCGTTCCGGGTGTGTGGCCAGGCGATGGCCGACTTTGGCTACCGCATCGAGGACATGCAGGGTTTCGTCGAAGTCGTGCCGAACGCCATTACCGAACTCGCGCATTGGCAGCAACAGGGCTACGCGCTGATCATCCCGCAGATCCAGGACAAGCGCTTCGACATCGACGCGATCCGTTGACCGGATCGCCCGGCAAGCGGGCAGGCTTGGGGGAAAGCCCGCGCCCGCCTATTCCGGCCAGTGCTTGATGTAGCGCTTCAGGAGACTGTTCTCGAAGTTGGCTTCCTTGAGGCAGGCGCGCGCCACGTCGTGGAAGGAAATGATGCCGACCAGCTTGTTGCCATCGAGGATGGGCAGGTGGCCAATGTGCGACTTGGTCATGACGTCGCGTGCGTAGTCGACCGAGTCGTCGGCGCTGGCGACGACGGGTTCGGTCACCATGATGCGGCTCACCGGCGTGTCCTTGAGGTTGCAGCCATGCTGCGCCAGGCCTTTCACGACATCGCGCTCGGTGAGCAGCCCCATCATCTCGCCCCCCTGCATCACCACCAGCGAGCCGACGCCCAGCCCGACCAGCTTGCCGACCGCGGCCTCGACCGTCTCGGTCGGCGCGATGGTGTGGATGTCGTCACTCTTGAGGGTGAGGATTTCGCGAATCTGCATGGAAAGTCTCCGGGTCAGCGTAGGGAATGCGGCAATGATAAACGAGGTCGGCCGGCGGTCTAGGGCCGCATCAGGCCGGCTTCGACCTCGTCCCGCCGGGCGCGCCCGGCCAGGGCCTCGATCAGCGCCAGGGCAAAATCCATCGCCGTGCCGGGCCCGCGCGAGGTGAGCACGCTGCCGTCCCGCACCACCGCCTCGGTGCTCAGCTTCACGCCAGGCAGGTCGTCGAGAAAGCCCGGGTAACTCGTCGCGCGCTTGCCGGCCAGCACGCCGGCCTCGGCCAGCACCATGGGCGCGGCACAGATCGCGGCGGTGTACTTGCCGGCCGCCGCCATCTGCTGCAGGAGCCGGATGATGCGCGGATCGTCCTTGAGGTGGGTCGCCCCGGGCATGCCGCCGGGCAGGACGACCATGTCGTAGCTGTCCTTGAGCGCGATGTCGAGGGTGGTATCGGGCACCAGCTGCACGCCACGGCTGGCCTTGACGATGCCGGGCTTCAAGCCCGCCGTCGTCACCGCGATGCCGGCGCGGCGCAACAGATCGATGATGGTAACGGCCTCGAGCTCTTCGCAGCCGTCCGCCAGCGGAACCAGGACCTTGGCCATGTTCGTCTCCTCGGGTGACATGAATACGACCGCGATCAGTCGCGGAAATTCTGGAACTGCAGCGGGAAGTCGGTGATGCCCTTCTTCACCAGCGCAATAGCCTCCTGCAGCGTGTCGCGCTTGGCGCCCGACACCCGCACGCTGTCGCCCTGGATACTCGCCTGCACCTTGAGCTTGCTGTCCTTGACGAGCTTGACGATCTTCTTCGCCAGCTCGGTCTCGACGCCGGTCTTCACCGTCACGCTGCGCTTGACCTTGTTGCCCGACACCTTCTCGACCTTGCCGATGTCGAGGCATTTCACGTCGACGCCGCGCTTCGCGAGCTTCTGTGACAGGATTTCCTGCACCTGGTCGAGCTGGAATTCGGTGTCGGCGTAGACCGTCAACACATAGTCGGCCTGCTCGACGCGGGCGTCGGAACCCTTGAAATCAAAGCGCGTCGAAACTTCCTTGTTGACCTGGTCGACCGCATTGCGCACTTCCTGCTTGTCGACCTCGGAGACGATGTCAAAACTCGGCATGGTTCATTCCTCAAGCTCGATGACGAAAGACTGCACCGGCAGGCCCGATTCGTCGTGGAACTCGGCCGCCGCCGCGACCCCCAGGCGGGCGATCGCCTCGGCGTCGAGGGAAGGCGCGCGATACGCGGCGTACATGGCCCCCAGCGCGTAGGGGCTGCCGCTGCCGTAGGCGTAGAATTTCGAGAACGCCTGCACCGTGCGGTGCGCGGCGACGCCGAATATCCCGTGGCGGTTGGCGATCAGCACGTCCATGCGACTGGATTCGAGATCGTCCTCCTTGTCCTCGCCGGTCTGCAGGTAGTACTGCTCCTTGAGCGCGCCGTGAAGCGCATTCCACACGCTGAAGATGTTTTCCACCGAATCGAGCGGCGGAATCTCCTCCAGCGAGGAAAAATAATCCGCAAGGATCAGCTTGAACGTCGCCGATCCGGTGATCGCCACGTAGCTGTCGCCGACGCGGATGATCTTCTCGTGGTTGGCGACGTACTCGGACGACTCCTTGCCGTTGCCCCACTTCGTCAGCGTGTCGGAGGCGATCGCGACGCGCCCTGCCTTCTTGACGACGGTGATCGTGGTCATGGCCGGATGATCAGCGCCCGCGATCAGCCAAAGTGGCAGACGTAGTGGTAGGGATCGCCCATCACCTCGATGTCGAAGCTCGAATTGGCGGGCACATCGAAGGATTCACCCGCCTGGTAGGTCTTCCATTCGGTCTCGCCCGCCAGGCGCACGCGGCAGGTGCCGGCGACGCCCTCCATGACCTCGGGCGCGCCGGTGTTGAAGGTGAGCGTCGACGGCAGGATCACGCCGACGGATTTTTTCGTGCCGTCGGGGAACTGCACGGTGTGCGAGACGCACTTGCCGTCGAAGTAGACGTTGGCCTTCTTCACCACGCTGATGTTGTCGAACATGGACATGTTTATTTCCTCCGTGCGTCGAGTTTGGCCGCGATGCGCAGACGCAGCGCGTTGAGCTTGATGAAGCCGCCCGCGTCCTTCTGGTCGTAGGCGCCGGCATCGTCCTCGAAGGTGGCGATGGTCGAGTCGAACAGCGAATCGGTCTTCGAATCGCGGCCGACGACGATGACGTTGCCCTTGTAGAGCTTGAGCCGCACCGTGCCGTTGACGTGCTCCTGCGTGTGGTCGATCAGCACCTGCAGGGCGCGGCGTTCCGGTGCCCACCAGTAACCGTTGTAGATCAGGCTGGCGTAGCGCGGCATCAGGTCGTCCTTCAGGTGCGCGACTTCACGGTCGAGCGTGATCGACTCGATCGCGCGGTGCGCTTTCAGGAGAATCGTGCCGCCGGGGGTCTCGTAGCAGCCGCGCGACTTCATCCCGACGTAGCGGTTTTCCACCAGGTCGAGCCGGCCGATGCCGTGCTTGCCGCCGAGTTCGTTCAGTTTCGCCAGCACCTCGTGGGCTTTCATTGTCTTGCCATCGATCGCGACCACGTCGCCTTTCGCGAACGTCAGCTCGATGTATTCCGCAGCGTCAGGCGCTTTCTCGGGCGACACGGTCCAGCGCCACATGTCCTCCTCGGCTTCCGCGTTGGGGTCTTCCAAGTGGCGGCCTTCGTAGCTGATGTGCAGCAGGTTGGCGTCCATCGAGTAGGGCGAGCCGCCCTGGCGGTGCTTCATGTCGATGGGGATGCCGTGCGACTCCGCGTAGGCGAGCAGCTTCTCGCGGCTCAGGAGGTCCCACTCGCGCCAGGGCGCGATCACCTTGATATCGGGCTTGAGCGCGTAGGCGCCAAGCTCGAAGCGCACCTGGTCGTTGCCCTTGCCGGTGGCGCCGTGGCAGATGGCGTCCGCCCCGGTTTCATTGACGATCTCGATCAGGCGCTTGGCGATCAGCGGCCGCGCGATCGAGGTGCCGAGCAGGTATTCGCCTTCGTACACGGTGTTGGCGCGGAACATGGGAAAGACGAAGTCGCGCACGAACTCCTCGCGCAGGTCGTCGATATAGATCGACTCAGGCTTGATGCCGAATTGCAGCGCCTTCTGCCGCGCGGGTTCGAGTTCCTCGCCCTGGCCGAGGTCGGCGGTAAAGGTGATGACCTCGCACCGATAGGTGTCCTGCAGCCATTTCAGGATGACCGAGGTGTCGAGGCCGCCGGAATAGGCCAGCACTACTTTCTTGATGTCGCTCATGATGTTCGATGGATTAATGGGTGGAGCCGGACTGGTTCTTGTCGATGACCTCGACCTGGCCCGGGAAGCCGCCGATTTTCAGGATGTCGAGGTTGGCGGCCTGGCTGGCCTTCTCGATCTCGATGCCGACGACGCGGCCGTCCTCGGACAGGTTGAGCACGATGCCTTCGTGCGCTTCCCAGGCCTGGGCGGGGTTCTCCGGACTGATTTCGATATACAGCGAATCCATGTCCTTGAAGTAGGCGATATTCATGTTCAGTGTTCCACTTTTCCCAGCAAGAGATATTCCATCAAAGCCTTCTGCACGTGCAGCCGGTTTTCCGCTTCGTCCCATACCACCGACTGCGGTCCGTCGATCACCTCGGCGGTGACTTCCTCGCCACGGTGCGCCGGCAGGCAGTGCATGAAGAGCGCATCGGGCTTGGCGACCCGCATCATGTCGGCGTCAACCTGCCAGTCGGCGAAGGCCTTCACGCGCTCGTCGTTCTCGGCTTCCCAGCCCATGCTGGTCCATACGTCGGTGGTGACGAGGTCGGCGCCGCGGCAGGCGTCCATCGGGTCGGCGAAGCTCTCGAAATGGTCGGTGCCATAGAGGTTGGCGCGTTCGGGCTCGACCTCGTAGCCAGGGGGCGTCGACACGTGCACGTTGAAATCGAGCACCTCGGCCGCCTGCAGCCAGGTATTGCACATGTTGTTCGAATCGCCGATCCAGGCCACGGTCTTGCCCCGGATCGAGCCGCGGTGTTCGATGAAGGTGAAGATGTCGGCCAGGATCTGGCACGGGTGGTATTCGTTGGTGAGCCCGTTGATCACCGGCACCCGCGAGTGCGCGGCGAAGCGTTCGATGATCTCCTGCTCGAAGGTGCGGATCATCACGATGTCGACCATGCGCGAGA
>DYFW01000102.1 GCA_020725005.1 Thiobacillus denitrificans | reverse complement strand
GCATCCGCCACGTCACCCTGCAGCCCGAAGTGCCCGTCGCCCAGCCGCTGCGGCGCACCCCCTCCCCAGCCGCCCCCCGCTCCTGATCCACGCCGTTTTTTTACGTTTTTTAACGTTGGGGGCTTGTATATTTATTGCGAATCGTTATCATTTGCGTATGCAACTTAATAATGAATCCCCAGCCAATCCCGTTACGCCGGACGCTCACGCCGCGTCGTTCGCCCGTCCGCGACCGGCGACAGGCGTCCAGCGCCCCGCTGCGCCGGAAACCATCGCGGCGGACCACTTGTTCCGGGGGCGCCAGGAAGTCCTGATTGCCCATGGCGACGAAACCTACCGTCTGCGCCTTACCCGCAACGGCAAGCTGATTCTCACCAAGTAGTTCCGGAAAGGACACGCCATGCATCCCGTCCCGCTGCTCGTTGCCATTCTCGTCCTGCTGCATCAGCCCTGCACGCGCAACCGTGCCACCGCCGCGCTGCTGTTGTCGCGCGTGGCCCGCCACGCTGCATTGAGCGCCGATGAGCGCGAGGCCTGCCTGAACCTGCTCGACGAACTGGAGCGCGAGATGCCTGCAGCGCCGGCTGTGCCACGGCCCCGCCGCCACGCCAGGCCGTTCCCTGCGTTTTGACGATACTGCCGACCCAAATGAACGCTACCGCCATCGCCCTCGTCGGCAACCCCAATGTCGGCAAATCCGTGCTGTTCCATCGCCTCACCGGGGCCTACGTCAACGTCTCCAACTATCCCGGTACCACGGTCGAGGTGGCGCGTGCCACGGCGCGTTTCGATGCCACGGTAGACCTTGTCGACACCCCCGGTGTATTGACCCTGCCAGCACGCAGCGACGACGAGCGCGCGACCATGCGCGCGCTGCTGCAAGAGCCGCTGCGCGCCGTGGTCCAGGTGGGCGACGCCAAGAACCTGCGCCGCACGCTGACGCTCACCGCGCTGCTGGCCGAGCTTGGCGTGCCCGCGGTGCTCGCGCTCAACATGCACGACGAAGCCGGCGCGCGCGGCGTGACGGTCGACGCCCAAGCGCTGGCCGACGCGCTCGGCATCCCGGTCGTTCCCACCGTGGCCACCGGCGGCGAGGGCGTCGCGCAGCTGACCCACCACCTGGCCGGCGCGCGCATGCCGCAGCCGCTGCTTCATTACGACGCCGCGGCGGAGGCGGCGATTGCCGACCTGGCCGAACGCATCGCTGCCCACGCGCCGCATCCACGGTTGTCCGCGCGTGGACTGGCGATCCTGTACCTGGGGCACGACAGCGAAGTCGAGGCCTAGCTGCAGCAGGCGGCGGGAGAAACCCATGCAGAACTCGCCACGGCGCGAGACGCAGCCCATGCCAGGGGCGTCACCCCTGCGGCGCTGGCGCACGCGCGCGGCGAAGCCGCCGGCACCCTGGCTGCGCGCGTCACCGCGCGTACCGCGCGGTCCAGCCCGCTCCTGGCGCACCGCGTCGGGCAATGGGTCATCCACCGCGTGTGGGCGTGGCCGATCCTGCTCGGCGTGCTGTTCGCGGTGTACGAATTCGTCGGCGTGTTCGGCGCCGGCACGCTGGTGGGGCTGATGGAGGAAACCCTGTTCGGCGAATACCTGAATCCCGCGATCACGCAGTTCGTGCAGACCCGCGTCGGCCTGCCGTGGCTGGCCGACCTGCTGGTCGGGCAATACGGCCTGTGGACCATGGGCATGACTTACGCGCTGGCGCTGATCCTGCCCATCGTCACCACCTTCTTCATCGCCTTCGGCCTCCTGGAAGATTCCGGCTACTTCGCGCGGCTGTCGGTGCTGGCCAACCGCCTGTTCAAGCTGATCGGGCTGAACGGCCGGGCGGTGCTGCCGATGGTGCTGGGACTCGGCTGCGTAACCATGGCCACGCTCACCACGCGCATCCTGCACAGCCCGCGCGAGCGCCTGATCACCATTTTCCTGATGGCGCTGGCGATTCCCTGCTCGGCGCAGCTGGGGGTGGTGCTCGGCCTGCTCGGCGGGATTGCGTTCTCCGCCACGCTGATCTGGGTGGCGGCGATGGTCGCGGTGCTGATGCTGGCGGGCTTTCTCGCCGCCAGACTGATTCCGGGCCGGCGCATCCCGCTGGTCACCGAAATGCCGCCGATGCGGCTGCCGCTCCTCGGCAACGTCGCCAAGAAAACCCTGGGGCGGCTGAAGTGGTATCTGGTCGAGGTGATCCCGCTGTTCCTGCTCGGCACGCTCATCATGTTCACGCTGGACCGGGTCGGCGCCCTGCCCGCCATCATCCGCGCGGGCGAACCGCTGGTGTCGGGCTGGCTGGGGCTGCCGAAGGAAGCCAGCGCCGCCTTCGTGATGGGCTTTCTGCGACGCGACTTCGGCGCCACCGGCCTGTTCGCATTGAGCAGCCAGCTGTCGCCCATCCAGGCGGTGGTCGGCATGGTCACCATCACCCTGTTCGTCCCCTGCATCGCCAGCGTGATGATGATCGTGAAGGAACAGGGGTTGAAAATCGCCGCCGCCATGCTGGCGCTCATCATCCCGTTCGCGTTCCTGGTCGGCGGCCTGTTGAACCATCTGCTGCGCGCCGTATGGGGAGCAGGCGCGTGAGCGCGGCCAACCACAACACCGCCAGCGTGCCGCTTGGCTTTCTGCTGCCCGGCGTCCACGCCCGCGTCGATGCACTCGACGACCGGATCGACCCCACACAGCGCGAACAGCTTGTGGCCTACGGTCTTGCGCCCAACCGCCCGCTGGTCGTGCTGCAACAGCACCCGATGACCATCGTGATGATCGACGAAGTCGAACTCGCGCTGGAAGACAGCGTGGCCCGCCACGTGTGGGTGACCCGGCGATGACCCGCCCCACCTTCGTTCCGGCACGCGTCCCCGCACGGCGCGGCCCCTCAACCAACCTCTCGCCAGCCAGCGTGTCGCCAGCCAGCTTGATCGAAATATCCAATCAAACTGAAAGGAAACACCATGGCTGTAAAACCCACCGCGAGCCTGGCTGCGCTCGCCGCCGCGCTGCTCGCCCTGCCCGCGCAGGCCGATGAAAACCTGCTGGGCTACGTGTCCGGCGCGGAAACGCTGCCGCAAGGCGCGAGCGAGGCGTATCTCTTCGTCACCCGGCGCTGGGACAAGGATCAGGGCGAATACACCGCCTATGACACCGAGGTCGAATACGAATACGGCGTGACCCACCGCCTCACCGCCACCCTCGCCCTCAAGGGGCAGTCCATCGACACCGACGGGCTGGTGATCGACGGCTATCTGCCGGGCGCCGAGCGCTACGGCCTCAAACCCTCGGGGGTCGAGGCCAAGCTCAAGTACAACTTCCTCTCCGCGGCCAAGGACGCGGTGGGCCTGTCGGGCACCTTCGCCCTGAAACAGAACTGGCTCGACCCCCATTCCGGCAAGGACAAGGACACCACCAAGGCCGATTTCTCGCTGCAGCTGCAGAAGCTCCTGCTGGACGACCAGCTCACCCTGGTCGCCAACACGGGCATTGAAGCCACCTATGCCAAGCGCGCGCCGCTCGACGCCGCCACCCAGGCCGACGCAGACGCCGCGATGCAGGCGCTGACCGGCGATCCGGGTGCCAGCTTCGAGTGGCCGACAGCGCCAGAAATGGAAATCGAATTAAAGCTCGGCGCCGGGGCCTCGTACCGCTTCGCACCCAACTGGTCGATCGGCGCCGAAACCCTCTATGCAACCGAATTCGAAACCGAAGTCGGCCAGGAGCGCTGGAGCTGGTTCGCCGGCCCCTCGATCCACTACGGCGCCAAACAGTGGTGGGCCACGCTGACCTGGTTCGAACAGCTGGCAGGCGGCCGCGAGCAGTACATCAACCAGGCCGACGACACGCTGCACCTGATCGAGAAAACCCGCCACGAGCTGCGCTTCAAGCTCGGCTACAACTTCTGAGGAAACCGCCATGCAACATCCTCCCGTCTGGCTGATCGCACCGGCGCTCGCCTCCTTCGTCACCGCGCCGGCGTTCGCGGTGCAGTACCTTGACATCGAGCAGGCGCAGAAGCTGTTCTTCCCGCGGGCCGAGAGCTTTACGCCAGTGCCGCTGCTGCTTACCGACGCGCAGAAGGCCGTCGTCGAAAAAGCCGCCGGCGTGCGCATGCGCTACGCCCGGCAGCCGGTGTGGAAGGTGACCGAGAATGGCGCGCTGGCCGGCTGGGTGGTGCAGGACGAGGTGTATGGCAAGCACGAGTTCATCACCTTCGCCGTCGCGCTCGACGCCACCGGCGCGGTGCGCGGGGTGGAAATCCTCGACTACCGCGAAACCCACGGCCGCGAAGTGCGCAACCCCGCCTGGCGCGCGCAGTTCAACGGCAAGCAGCACGGCGCGCCGCTCAGGCTGGACGAGGACATCCAAAACATCAGCGGCGCCACGCTCTCGTGCAAGCACATCAGCGAGGGGGTGCGACGCATCCTCGCGCTGCACGCCGTCGCGCTGAAATGAGCCACGCCCGCACACGCGCATGCCCGCTCCTCGGCACGCTGGTGGAAATCGGCGCCCGCGGCGCGTCGGCGCAGGCGGTCGACGACGCCGTCGAGCGCGCCTTCGCGGCGGTGCAGACGATTCACACGCTGATGAGCTACCACGACCCCGCCTCCGACGTGTCGCGCGTGAACCGCGCGGGCGCGGACTGCGTCGCGGTGCATCCGCACACCTGGGACGTGCTCGCGCTCGCCCGCGAGGTGGCGCAGGCGAGCGGCGGGCGCTTCGACGTCAGCATCGCGCCCGAACTGGTGCGGCTCGGCTACCTGCCGCGCCACGCCGGCCTCGTGCAGCCCCCGCCTGAGGCAAACTGGCGGCACATCGCGCTGCTGCCCGGCCACCGCGTGCGGCTCGCCCGCCCGCTGCATCTCGACCTCGGCGGCATCGCCAAGGGCTACGCGGTGGACTGCGCGATCCGCGCGCTGCAGGAAGCCGGCATGGAAGCCGGCCGGGTCAACGCCGGCGGCGACCTGCGGCGGTTCGGCGAAGCCGCGGACACGATTTACGTGCGCCACCCGCATACCGCGACCCGCCTGCTGCCGCTGTGCCAAATGGAGGACGGCGCCATCGCCACCTCGGCCACCTACTACTCCGCACGCCGGGTGCGCGGGCACACGGTGTCTCCGCTGATCGACGCCGCCACCCGCAAGCCCTGCGCCGGCGGGCGCAGCGTGAGCGTGCTGGCCGGGCGCTGCGCCGTCGCCGATGCACTTACCAAGGTGGTCTACGCCGACCCCGAGGCCGCGCTTCCCGCGCTATGGCATTTCGGCGCCCACGCCGTCGTGCTCGACGCCGACGCGGGCGCGCCCGGCCAGTGCCGCGCGCGCGCGTCCACCGCCGATGGCTGGCGCGACCTGGCCGTGGCCGACCCGGAGGCGGTTGCCGCATGACGCGCCCTCCCCAGCCCATCCGTTTGGGTGCCCGCCACAAACGCACGTTGTACGCGGTCTTCCTCGTTTTGTGGGGATCGGGCGCGCTGTGGCTGCTGTTTCATTACTTCCTGCGCGTGGCGGGCGAATTCGGCGACGCCGCCCATCCCCTGGAAGCCTGGTGGCTGCGCCTGCACGGCCTTGCCGGGTTCGCCGCGCTGGTGGCCGTCGGCTCGGTGCTGCCCGTCCACGCCCGCCGCGCCTGGCAGCTCGACAGGAACCGCCGCTCCGGCCTGGCGATGAAGGCCTGGCTGTTGTGGCTCGCCGCCACCGGCTATGCGCTGTATTACTTCGCGTCCGAAGCCAACGACGCCTGGCTGCCGCTCGCGCACTGGATCGCCGGACTCGCGCTGCCCCTGGCCGGGCTGCTCCATGTCCGCCTCGGCCGCCGCCGCCCCGCGCGCGCGTCGCCCAGGCGGAAACCTGCGCACCTCGCCTGATTTTTCAACCCGCCAGCCACGGGCGTCCGCCCCAGCCAGCCCTTTTTTCAAATGAACGAAAGGGAGTCACCATGAAGTACCCATTGATCCGCACCGCGCTCGCCGCGGCTGTGCTGTCGAGCCTGAATCCGCCGGCGCTGGCCGACACGAGCGTGGAGACGCGCCTCCTGGCGATGGAAGCCCGCCTCAACGCGCTCGAAGCGGAAAACCGCCAACTCAAGGGCCAGCTCAAGGCCACCGAGCAGAAGGTCGCCGCCGCCGTGCCACCCGGCGATGCGCACGCCATGCCCGACGGCAGCGCACGGTGGGCGGAAAACACCCGCTTCGGCGGCTATGGCGAATTGCACTACAACAATCTCGACGGCGCAGGCGGCGCGTCCGACAAGAACGAGTTCGACCTGCACCGCTTCGTGCTCTTCTTCGGCCACACCTTCAACGAGCGCACCCGCTTCTTCTCCGAGCTGGAGGTCGAACACAGCTTCTTCAACAAGGACAGCGGCAAGGGCGAGATCGAACTCGAACAGGCCTACGTCGAATTCGACCTCAACGCCGACCATCGTGCCCGCGCCGGCCTGTTCCTGATTCCGGTGGGGCTCATCAACGAGACCCACGAGCCGCCGACCTTCTACGGCGTCGAGCGCAACCCGGTCGAGAAGGACATCATCCCCGCCACCTGGTGGGCGGGCGGCGCGGCGCTTTCCGGGCAACTGGGCGCAGGCTTCGGCTACGACCTTGCCGTCCACGAAGGGCTCGCCACCACTGCGGCGAAGAGCTACAAGCCGCGCGACGGCCGCCAGAAAACCAGCGAGGCCCGGGCCGACAATCTCGCCTATACCGCTCGTCTGAAATGGACCGGCCTGCCCGGCGTCGAACTCGGCGGCACCATCCAGCATCAAAGCGACATCACCCAGGGCCTCGACGCCAGCGCTGGCAGCGCCAACCTCTACGAAGTACACGGCGTCTTGAACAAGGGCCCGTTCGGGCTCCGGGCGCTGTACGCGCAGTGGGATCTCGACGGCAGCGGCCCGGCCGCGATCGGCGCCGACAAGCAACTGGGCTGGTACGTCGAGCCTTCGTTCAAACTGTCCTCGCAATGGGGCGTGTTCGCGCGTTACAACGAGTGGGACAACCAGGCGGGGGCCGCCGTCCGCAGCAAGAAGAAACAGATCGACGCCGGCGTGAATTTCTGGCCGCACCCCGACGTGGTGTTCAAGGCTGATTTCCAGAAGCAGGACAACGACAACGGCAAGAACCAGAACGGCTTCAACCTGGGTGTCGGCTATCAGTTCTGACTCGGCTCCCCGGCGCCAGGCTGCAGCCCGTCGCCGGGGACGGCAATAACCCAACGATACCCATCAACGCCATGACCATACTGAGCGACCTCCCGCATGAAGCGCACCGTGGCGTCCCCCCGGCCGCGTCCCGCCACGCGCCACCGCACCCCCACGACGTGCTCGACATCGCGATCAACCGCCGCTACGGCGTGGAATACCAGCCGCTGGTGGACGCGCGCTCGGGCGACATCATCGGCTACGAAGCCCTGGCGCGCTTCCGTCGCGACGACGGCGCAGCCGTGCCGCCCAACGTGATGTTCGAGGCTCTGCACGAGAACCCCCTGCTGCTGCTCCACGTGGAGCTCGAGACGAAACGACTTCAGCTCGCGCATGCGCCCGAGGCTCCCCACCTCTTCGTCAACCTGGATCCCGACAGCTTCCATGTTGGCGAGGGAATCCGTCACAACCTGTTCGTGGAACTGTTCCGCCGTCACCGGAAGCAGTTCCCCCGCCAGCAGATCACCGTCGAAGTCACCGAAAACCTCTCCATCCAGGACTTGCAACGTTCGCAGGAAATGATCAGCGTGCTCAAGGGTGCGGGATTTGGCGTAGCGCTCGACGATATGGGCGTTGCAGGCACCGTGGTGAGCTACGACACCCTGAGCGAATCCTCGGAAGTGAAGTTCGACCGCAGTTGGCTGAGCAGGCGCACACCGCGCCGCATCGATGCGCTGCAATGGTTTCTGGGGCTTTGTCGAGCCATGGACGTGCGCACGGTGCTGGAAGGCATCGAAACGCCGGACGATCTTGCATTTGCCCGTACGGCCGGATTCGATTGGGTGCAGGGTTTTCTGTTCCGCGATCACTTCGTGTACCGGCAGTCTGACAGATAACTTGTTACTGATATTGACAACGATTCTCATTTATTAGACTATAGGCGCTCGCCAACGGAGAAGCCCCATGTATGTCTGCCTTTGCCATAACGTCACCGACTCGGACATCCGCCGCCTGGTGCAAACCGAAGGCGTCTGCACCATGCGCGAGCTGAGCCGCCAATTGGGCGTCGCAACCCAGTGCGGGCGTTGCGGGCAGTGTGCGAAGGAGATACTGCGCGAGGCCGTCGACGCGCAGCGCCGCGAGGCCGCCTGCCCCGGCCTGATGGCGGCGGCCTGAATGCGTGCGGATTTGTCAGCGCCGCTTCGCGTCCTAGAATGACGGAAGCCCGCCGCCCGCCAGCCAGGCCATTGCCCAGTTGCCGGCCTGGCGCGGGCCTGTTCAACCCCACCGGAGCCCAGCATGAAAGGCGACAAGAAAGTCATCCAGTATCTCAACAAGGCGCTCACGGTCGAACTCACCGCGATCAACCAGTATTTCCTGCATGCCCGCATGTACAAGAACTGGGGCCTCGCGGCGCTCGGCAAGCACGAATACGAAGAGTCGATCGAGGAAATGCGCCACGCCGACAAGCTGATCGAACGCATCCTCTTCCTGGAAGGCCTGCCCAACCTGCAGGACCTGAACAAGCTGATGATCGGCGAGAACGTCGTCGAATGCCTCGGCTGCGACCTCAAGCTCGAACTCGCCGGGCGTGCGCTGTACGTCGAGGCGATCGCGCATTGCGAAGCTGCGAAGGACTATGTGTCGCGCGACCTCCTGGTCGACATCCAGTCCGACACCGAGGAACATATCGACTATCTGGAAACCCAGCTCGACCTGGTCAAGCGCATGGGCGAGCAGAATTACCTGCAGACCGCCGCCGGACCGATCGAATCCTGAGCTAAGCCCGTCCGGACGCCCCGCGCGGGGCGTTTCCTGCGCGACCGAGCGCCGAAGCGTGCGGCTGCCGTCGCGAACATGCCAAAATGCGGCTGCCGTTTCGACCGACCCGCCGCAGTCCGATGCCTGCCCGTTTCCCGCTTGCTCCCGTTCGCCTGATGCC